>JBDKIW010000185.1:0-34765 GCA_039796955.1 Planctomycetota bacterium | reverse complement strand
TATGCTCAGAGGCACTCGCAGATAGTGCTTCCGAACGCTCACTCAACGTGGGTCGATGTTAACCTCACATGAAGAACTGTCAAATGATCCGATTCGAATTCCATGGTCACTTTTGCGAGGGCAGTCCTAACTCGTTCTCTGCGAAAGATCTTAGAACAATTCCCATTTTTTCCGGCTGATTTCCACGGAGTTTCCGTCTCCGGAGTTGACAGACTTTGTTTGTTGCGAAATCCCCTGAGCCGGGCTCTTCAGGACCCCCACCATCCAACACAACCAACGTCAATCGCCTCACCTCACAACACACCGAATCCCCGTCAGTTTGCCAAATCGACAGGACTCCGCTCCACGTCCACAAAGGTGTCGTAAAACCCGCTCCCGCCACCCCAGTCAGTTGCTTCTTCCGGTGTCAGACAATTGATGTGCCTGCGCACACCCGCCTCGTCAACAACCCCACCAAACGGTATCGATGCTACCCCCGGCCTGACCGATTCAGAAATCGCACACAACGCAATAATCTCGCCACGTTCATTAAACACTCGCACTCGCTCCCCATCACTCAATCCCCGTCGCCGTGCATCTTCCTCGTTGATCTCTATTCGCAGTCGACCCTCACGACCACGATGCCGCTCCATGTGACTGTATCCCGTGTTCAGATAGTGCAGCGTCTTGCCCGAAATCAACTGCAGCTGCCCTGCCCCTGCCCTGCGAATCTCACCCGGTGACGGCAAGGCCTCATGCCCCTCACGCAGTAACCGCTCCGAAAACAACTCCGCCCGACCCGATGCTGTCGGAAACCCACCTTCCGCAAACGGCCTCCAGTCCTCCGGATGATTCAAATGCTGATATCCATGTTCCAGCAATGTCTCATACGTGATCCCAGACATCATCGCATGCGATGTTCGCAGAGCTGTCCGGAGCAGAGTTTCGTCAGTCTCGAACAGCCACGATTCCGTCCGCCCCAGGCACGCGGCCAGCCGACGAAATAACTCCGTGTTGGCGACCGACTCGCCCTCCGGCTCAATCGCCGGCCGGTTCATGCTCACATAATGATGCCCCCACGACGGAACAAGATCCAGATGCTCAATCTGACTGGTGGCAGGCAACACAATATCCGCAAATCTCGCCGTATCCGTCAGAAACAAGTCATGCACCACCGTGAACAGATCGTCCCGCATCAACCCCTGCCTAACCAGCTGCTGATTTGGAAGACTGACCGCAGGATTGCTGTTGTATATCAGCAACGACTGAATCGGTGGCCTCAACTCCGTCGACGTAAGGTCACGACCCAGATCCCGCATGTTCAATGTCCGAACGCCCGGCTTCTGCAGCCACGGCATCAACAACTCATCCATATTCAGCATCGAAAACTGAAACGCTCCCGTTGATCGACACAGCCCCCCACCGCGATGTCGCCAGGCCCCCGTCAGAATCGGCAGACATGCCAGTGTCCGAAACATCATCGCTCCGTTCCGATGGTGCTCCAGTCCAATCAGCGGTCGCAGCAGTGACGGCTGCACCGTGGCATATTCCCTCGCAAATCGCTCAATCTCCTCCGCACTCAGCCCCGTGTCCTCCGCCACACGGTCCGGAGCAAACTGCTGCACATGCTCCGCCAACTGATCAAATCCTGTCGAATAACGGTCAACGTAATCCCGATCCACAAGGTCGTCACGGATGATCACGTGCATCATCGCCAGCGCCAGCACCGTGTCCGAACCCGGTCGAACAGCCAGATGCCAGTCCGCCGCCTCGGCCGTCCGAGTCCGCACGGGATCCACGACCACGACTTTCGCGCCACGAGATCTGGCTGACAGAATCACCGGCCAGAGATGCAGATTCGTGACAATCGTGTTTGTGCCCCACAGCACAATCAGGCGGCTGTGAATCAAGTCCTCCGGGTTGATTCCCACACCGTTTCCCTGAGTCGCACTCAGACCCTGATGTGCCACCGCTCCACAGATATTGCGATCCAGTCGACTGAATCCAAGCAATCCCCCCAAACGCTGATCGAGCGACGAGTGCTGAATCAATCCCTGATTGCCCGCAGAACTGAAGGGCAGAATGGCCTCGCCACCATGCTCCACCATGATGCTCTGCCAACGCTCCGCAATCTCCGACAGAGCCTCCTGCCATGAAATCCTGCGAAACTCTCCCGCACCGCGTGCACCCACGCGACGCAATGGATACAACACCCGCTCCGGATGATACACACGCTCCAGATAGTGATTGACCTTCGCACACAGTGTCCCCCGCGTGAAAGGATGCGATGGATCACCAAACAGTCGGCCAGCGCGGCCGTCCTGCACCTCAACCAGCCACGAACAGGTGTCCGGACAATCATGCCCGCAGGCCCCCCGGATCAATTCGCGAGCACCAGGTCCGCTACGCAAGTTACTGCCGTCGGCCATCGTTCTGCTCCGCCCTTCTCTCAACGCTCCCTGACATCAAACTTCGCTCAGATCCACTCAGCAATCCCGCCCACCACACACTCTCGCACTGAAGCCCACTCGGACTACTGAAGCTGCAGTTGCCAGAGCACCGTCGCCAACCCCACACTCAGACAATAAACGGCAAACCAGTGCAGGCGATCCTCAGATAACAGTCGAATCAGCCATCGCAGACACAACACCCCCACCACAAAACTCACCACCGCCCCCGCCAGCACCGGTGACCAGTTCGGAACTGAACTCTCCGTCTCACGAAGAATCTTCAGCAGCTCCAGCAAAGTCGCTCCGCCAATCGCCGGTATGGCCAGAAAGAAGGAAAATCGCGCCGCATCCGGGCCCCGCAGTCCACACATCAAGCCAGCCCCGACAGTACTTCCCGCCCGGGAAATGCCCGGCAGAATTGCCACCGCCTGAAATACTCCAATCACGACGGCTGTTCGCACCGGCATCTTCGCCAGATCCTGCTCCCCGACCTGCTCACGCCGCTGCATGCGTCTCGCGACTAACAGAATCAGACCAGTCATCATCAGACATCCACCAGCAGCCAGCGCATTGTCGAAGATCGTCTCCAACTGGTCCTTGAACTTCAGCCCCACAATCCCCACCGGTACTGAGGCCAGTACAATTAACGCCAGCAATCGCGGGCGCTGCCTCAATGCCAGCAGGTCCCGAAAATACACAAGGCCAATCGACATCAGCGTTCCGAAATGCAACGCCACGTTCATGGTCATGCCCTGCAGCCAGACAGGCAACTCCTTTCCCGCAAGACTCCGCAACAGTGCTTCCGCTATGACCAGATGTCCCGAGGAACTGATCGGAAGAAACTCGGCGACTCCCTGGACCACACCCAGAATCACCGCATACACATAATCCATAAAGCTCTGCCCAGTCAAAAAATTCTCCACGGCCAATCACCGCCAATAAGGGATACAGCCGCAAGTCCATCACCCGAATCTTAACTCAAACTGAATCACCTCTCAGGAATTCCTTCCCCGATCTGACTCTGTACACCGCTGGATTACCTGACGATGACTCGATGAATTTCGCAGGTTACACCATTCCAGCCGAAATCGCCCCGGAAGCCTCTCCAGCCAGCCATCCACCATGCCAGCCAGCGACAACGCACCAAGGCTGGTCCCCTCTGGTTCACACGATTTCCCCAGAATCAGCAGTTCCGCGCCCCAGAAATCCGCAATCGATGCGGCAATCGAATCACTCGTGACCAGCCACGATTCCGGCAAGCTCGCATAGACCGATCGCCCTTCCCCACCCAGAAATTCCGCCGTACTCAGCACGGCCACCTGTCCAACGGCCCAGATGCTCTCCGCTGAACTCCTGTCAGTGGCCAGCCGGAGTCCCGTTCCGGTACGCACCAGAACTCCCGCCGTAAAACTCATCGTCCCAATCGCATCCCGATGACACTGACCTGCCGACAACCGCAGGCGATCATCCAGCATCCGAATTCGATCCGCCGCAAAGCCTCCCCCAGTCACAATCACAACCCGCTGTTCACTCAATTCACTCAGCAGAACGCGCAGTCTGACATGCAGGTCCGACAGACTCAATAAACTGCCTCCCAGTTTCACAACGACAACGGCCCCGTCACTCTTCACTGTTCTCCGCATCAGAATATCCAACCTCACCTCTGATAAGTAACTGCACAACTCATTCTCGAGTGACCGTCCAATGCAGGCAACACATCACAACACCCGCCGAAAAACATAATCCGTCCAACAGAATCACAGATTCTCCCGCACTCCCGGTTCCACACCGGGATTTCCCAGGGAATCCCGCTACAATCTGGTCGGTTCAGTCAAAACTGACCGTTCGCAGGCCACTTCACCCATCCCAGCCCCCCCCCCAGCCGGACTTGTCGTGTGGAACATCTCAGGGCAAACCAACAGGCATGGAACCAGATTGCCGATTCCGGCAGCCTGTTTGCCAGAACAGCCACCGATGCCGAGTGCCGGGAACCACTGAAAACACTCGATGGACGCGGTTGGCTACCCCAGTCCGTTGCCGGACTGGATGTCCTGTGCCTGGCCGCAGGGGGCGGATGGCAGTCCGTGCTGTACGCCGCTGCCGGGGCACGCGTCACCGTGGTGGATCTCAGCGACTCCATGCTGAAACTGGACGAACAGGAATGTCGGCGACGCGGCTTCCAGGTAAAAACGCTGCAGACCTCCATGGAAGATCTCTCACTGCTGGCAGACCAGACCTTCGACATCGTGCACCAGCCAGTCAGCACCTGCTACATTCCTGATCTCAGGGCCGTCTATCGGGAAGTTGCCCGCGTCATTCGCGATGACGGACTCTACATCTCACAACACAAGCAACCCATCAGCCTGCAGATCAGCCACCGCAACGAACGGCAACAGTTCGTGATTGGCGTCGAGTACTACCACGCGGGACCACTGCCCCAGCAGCAGGATACCGCCTACCGTGAGTCCGGCACGACCGAATACCTCCATCGCCTCGAACAAATCGTCGGAGATCTCTGCTGCTCCGGATTTGTAATCGAGGATCTCCGCGAACCCAAACGGGCCGATTACAATGCCGAAGTCAGTCACTACGGATATCGTGGACGTTTTGTCCCGCCCTACCTCCGCATGAAGGCCCGTAGAAAACGACGCTCACAGGACGAACACACCGGTCGCCTCACACAAGCCGGACTGTGGATTCCCGGACAAAGCTGAATCGCCCTGCACCACCACCCTGCTGACCCGCCCGCCAATACCGTTGCAACAAATCACACAACACATTCGGGTCTCGCCCCGCACCAGGGTCGCCACACCGTGACAGGACCGTTATCGCCCCCCAGTCCCACCCTGGTTGCCGGTCCGTACATTGCGAAATCGCCCGTAATCCTGCTCCGCTTCCATCCCGTTCAAACCATTACTATATGGCTGCGAAACTACCGTTCGACGCTCTGCGTCATGGTTCCCCAGATCCGACAACACCCGCACCACAAGCTCCCTGCGAATACGGTCAAGCTCCGGATCAGCATTGTGCATACTTCGCTGCACAATCACAGGAAATGGCGCCGTAGGCATACGCGCCGCAATCTCCATGATGTGATCCTTTCCGTACGGAGTCAATTCGGACGAATTGTCCACAAATTCATGACGGTACATCACAAAGTCGGACGCCTCCGCATTTGTCTCCATCATGTGCCAGTGAGACCGAACAATCGAACCCAGCGGCATTACATCCGGAATCGCGTAACGTGTCGCCGGATAATGGTGCTTACTCCACGGTAGCCAGCTGAAACAACTCTGCTGGCAGTCATCCTCACAATAACCGCCGGCTCCACCATACTGGCCACCGCGGCCCGCACCTCCACCCGCGCCTCCGCCACCGCCACTGCCGCCACTGCCACCCGCGGAGTAGCTGCCGCCCGAACCAGCCACACCACTACTGCAAGGCTCATGATCCACACCTCCGCCCGTCGACAGACAACCCGCGGTGAGTAATCCACTACAGGTCAGAATCGCCAGTTCGGCAGGAAGAAAAAGTCGGGATTTCATTTGGAAACTCTCTGCTCAGTCCTGACAATCGCTGTTCACTCAGTATCCAGAACGCAGTGCACCCCATCAGCCACGGCCCACACTTCAGACGTCACCCGGCAACACACAACTCTTCACCAGGGATTCACACGATCAGACTCATCTGCGGACACCCAATCAGCACATTCAGCGTTCCTTCGTCCAGCCAGCTGGTCGCACGCTCGTTTTCGATGAGGACCCCCGCCGAAAGTTGTTGGTCCATGTACTGAATCGCGATGGCTTTTCCTTCGATCGCGTTTCGCCCGTACGATTAACCTGCTTTGAAAAGGCACTTGGATCCACAGGAATCCCACCGCGGTCGCCACCTGATCGTGGCTCGTCATCGAACCCGGGAACTTCAGGACCCAGGAACTCCTGAGGCACTGCAGGCGGGACCATTCCAGGACCACCGCCAGGAGCGACTTGTGACGGATATCCATCCACCGCCCCCGTATTTCCTGCCTCAGGAACCATCGATCCCGGCAGAGGCTGTGTATAGGCATTCGGTGCCACAGGCGCCGGTCCATATCCATATTGCGGAACCGGGTAACTCTGCACGCCCGGGCCCACGTAGGGTCCCGGCGCAGGCGGAGGATTGTAAAGATTGTAGCCCTGTGGTATCCCCTGCATCTGACCACTGCCAAATGGTGCCAGTTGATACACCGTATGATCCGGTGTGCCTTCCGTCTGCCCCCGCTTCCACAGTTCATCATCAGACGGATGCGTCACGTTGTATCCCGGAAGCGGCGGAACCTCATTGGGTTCCATCGGCCGCACAATCTCCGGTGATACCAGCACCAGCAGCTCAGTTTCCACCTGCGAAGCACTCTTGGATTGAAAGACTCGTGGACCAATCCAGGGAATGTCTCCCAGCAGCGGAATTCGACTGACTTCCGTTAACGTCTGATTCGAAATCAGTCCGCCGATTGCAAACGTCTGTCCCTCACGCAACTCCACCGTCGTCTGTACGCGTTTTACGTTCGTGCCGGGAATTCCGTTCACCGTATTGTCCGCATTGACCTGACTGAACTCCGGCACAACCTGCATCCGGATCAGGTCTTTATCAATCACCGTCGGTGTTACAACCAGACTGGTGCCGAATCCGCGAAACGTCGTCGCCTGGCCTCCACCAAGACCAATGATCGTCGGAACCGCAAATTCACCGCCCGCCAGAATACTGGCACCAGTTCCACTCAGCACTGTCAACCGTGGCTCCGCCAGCAATCGAATCGTACCATTCGACTGCAGCCACTTCACAAAGACATTGATCTCACCATTTTCAAAGATACCACTCAGCGTCGTTCCGCTGGCTCCACCCAGGCCAGTGCCCACACTATGACGCCCGTTGTTGAACAGCACCTGCCAGTCAACTCCAGCATCCCGCAACTCCGACCGGTTAATCTCTGCCACAACAACACGCAGAGAGATATTGAATTCTCCGGGGACATTCAGCTCATTAATGACAATGTCGCGAAACGCACGGCCCTGAGCACCGCCGCCCCCGCCACCCGCTCCGACGCCGCCACCGGCACCACCCGTCAAACCAATTCCGCCCAGACCGTTCAAACCGCCGCCTACGTCGTCGCCTGCCTGTGAGGCATTCCGGAGCGACCGCAGCACTTCTGTACGCACCACCTGCAGAATGTTCTGAGCTTCTTCCGAATCGTAAGCCTGCCCACGCACAATCACCTGCGCCCCAATCGGAATCAACGCCACGCTCGAGTTCGGATACAGCACCTTCAACCGACGCTCAAGCCGGCCAAAGTCAATCGAACGCTGCTCCTCAAGACTGGCGTCGCGGACAACTGTCACTTCATAAATCGATGGCGTCAACTCGTCCTCAAACCAGAGCGTCAGGTCTGTCCGCCCAACAGCCAGACCAACGATGCTGATCTCGTTCTCGGAGTACTGAACGTAATTCGCAACCTCGATATCCGTAACCGCAATCCGCCGCACTTTGCGGTTGGTCATGATCAGCCGACTGTGATGACGCTCAATTTCCAGGTGGTACTGGGGCTTCAGGAGTTGGTTGACATTTGGACTCAACGCCGCGTCGACCCGCCCCGTCACCTCGGGCTCTTCAAGTCGCAGCGCGCCACCAGGCATCGGCGGCGCCATCATCGCAGCGGGAGGCTGGGCGGCAACCGGATTCTGCATCAGCCCAAGCATCAGCAGCACTGCCGTAGACCACCCGACTCGCACGCCAGATTGCAAATGCTTCCAACGATGACTCGCCGGAAACATCAGTTCTGACAATTCAACCCGCATTCCAGTTGCTCCTTCCATGTCGCAACCCTTCTGCCCCGCAGTGATTTCAGACCCGATTTCACTCAGCCACCCCTCGAATCCCCGATCGTTCGATCCTTGAACAACCAGTGATTGTCTCGTGGGGCCGCTTCGCAGAGCCCATGGGTCTCTTCCCCTATCGACTGACCGCAGCAACCGCGCCCATGAAGTCCTGAGGAGTTTTCCCCTGATCCGCAACAGACGTAACGGTCCGGCAGTCTGGGCAAAAGACTCCAGGACGCTGTTTCCGATTCAAGACATACAACCTTGGTAACCCCCCGGAAATTCTCCCTCGAATTCGCCCACTTCCCCGAAAATACTCAAGTCCCTGCCCTTCAGCTGCACTCAACGGCAACCAGTTCCGTCCACATGCGACCGCAATTCATGAAGGTATCACCATAGAATCGTCACGTTCGGAACTGCTGGCCCGGGGTGCATCCATGGACTGCGGTAGCTGTAATAGGGGTAACGATAGTGAACAGGGGAGTGCCCACCGCCGGCAGACCAGAGGTATTGTCCGCTCGGTACCAGCGGAACAAACGGCGCGGCAACTGAAGGCATCGCCTGATAACCATTCCTGTCAATCAAAACTGATCCCAGCTCGGCCGCCATCCAGACTGTGTGGCCCGCCATGCCGCCGCCCCCTCCGCAGACACAACCACTGGTACCAATTGCATACCCGACGGCACTCTCGAAAATCCGATGCTCGTGCGAAGGCCTCGTTCCCATCGCACCCGCCCGCCCGGCACTCACGTTCAACAGCATCAGGCCCAATGCAATCAAAAATATCTGTCTCATCCTCATCTCTCTGTCTCCGTATGGAATTTCAAGACTGGAACTCCCCACCCCACAGTCCCGGTGCGCCACCAGCAACATGACACAACTCCGACTTCCAGGCCAGAAAAATCCATCTCCCACAAATCAAAGTTAAGATTTAACGATCAGTAAGTTCGAAAACATCGGTCCTGATCGGTCTCGCTCGTTTCGCGGTATTCTTCCTGTTTTGGACGAATAGAAGACCCTCCGGATCCCGATGAACTTGCTGCACAGCCGCGGTTCCGGATTCCAACAAACAGGAAACCGCCGCACGCCACGGTACACGGAGGTTCGGTATGGTAAGAGCGATCGTCGTCGCAATCATTCTCAACGCAGCCGTCGCTGCCGCAGCGAACGCTCAGTCCGCTTTACCACCGCAGCCGTTCTCAGACACCATCGCTGCCGGTGAAGGTGTTCAAACCTACCCGTTCGATCAGCAGGACACCTGGATTCACGGCCATTTCCAGCGGTACCCAGCCTACGGCGGCTTCTCCAGCTTTCGTCCCTACAATTACAGCCACGTCGTTGCCCAGTCACAACTCGCTGCCGCCTGGGGCGCTCCCCATGGTATGCCCTACTCCCAGCAGTTCTGGAACCGCTACCGCGGGAGCTACCTGGACGGCCATCTGCATCATCAGGCCCCGACCGAACTCATGAGCCCGCCGGAAGCGGAACCAGCACTCGCTCCGACACCGGTCCAGCCAATTCGCTACCAGCCAGCGACTGCCGGCAATCAGTCCGCCAGACGCAGTGCCCGCGGACCAAATGCCCGGATCCCTCAGTCTCCGACTAAACGAGGCATCCTCCGCTGAACATCAGCAGTAGAGCATTCTGAAAACTCCCCGCTGGAAACGCTCCGGTTCGAATCCCAGGACCGGGGCGTTTCCGCTTTTTTATGCACCGAATCGCCCCCTCCGCGGAAACTCCCCCGAAGTTGGTTTCCCCGCGTCATGATCACTACACTGGCTCACACTGAGAATTCAGAGGTCGGCCAGCCATGACACCGCGGGTTGATCGATCTGCCCTTTTCCGGCATGATTCCTGCTGTCAACACCAACTCTGTCGCTGCACGGCGCGCTGAGTTCGCAACATGCCCCAGACCTGCCCTCCGCGGGCTGTTTTCAAGGGAACCTACGCAAATGAAAATCACCCCTCTGAATTCATGGCACAGGGCAAATCATGGTCGCATGGTCGAGTTCGGTGGCTGGGAAATGCCCGTGCAGTACTCTTCCATCGTTGAAGAACACCTCACCGTCCGCCGCGCCGCTGGACTCTTCGACATCTCCCACATGGGACGTCTGATCCTTTCCGGTGAAACAGCCGGAGACTTCCTCAACAGAACCCTGACCAATGATGTGTCCCAACTGCGCCCCGGAGACGTACGCTATTCGCTGATTTGTCAGCACGATGGCGGGATTCTCGATGACGTCCTGGTCTACCGACTGCAGGATCGCTGGGAACTCGTCGTGAACGCTTCCAATCGTCTCCCGATCATCAGCTGGCTGGAACATCTCGCTGGCTTCGCCTCAATCTCTTTCCATGACCAGACAGAATCCACCGGAATGATCGCTCTCCAGGGCCCGGCAGCCCTGAAGATCATTCAGGCCCTCGGTGTCAATGACGCCAATTCCATGGCCAGATACTCAGCCAGAGATGTCTCTGTGGAACACTTCTCCGGTCTGATCTCCCGAACAGGGTACACCGGAGAAGATGGATTTGAACTGATCGTTGCTGCTGATCAGACCGAACGACTCTGGAGCCACCTGCTCGCCCTCGGAGCTCCTGAAGGAATTCTTCCTGCAGGTCTCGGCTGCCGGGACACTCTGCGTCTCGAAGCCGCGATGCCCCTGTACGGACACGAATTGAATACGACAATCGACCCTCTCACCGCGGGACTCAGCTTCGGCGTGCGATTCGAAAAGCCCGAGTACCCCGGAAAAGCAGCTCTCGAACTGATCCGCGAGACCGGACCGACTCACACACGTGTCGGTCTCGCCCTTGAAGGACGGCGCATCGCTCGTGAAGGCTCACCCGTCTTCATCGACGGCAACGAATGCGGAACAGTGACTTCAGGAACCTTCTCACCCACATTGCAGCAGGTCATCGCTATGGCCTACGTACCCACAGACGTGGCCATACCAGGTCGGGCGATCGAAGTCGAACTCCGCGGAACAATGCTCCCCGGACAAATTGTCGAACTTCCATTCTATAAACGCCCACGCTCCTGATTCAGATCCGGAGGGCATTCACTCAGAGAACATGTCCGGAAGCATTCGCTTCTTCGCCGCCGACGACGTGCGCTCCGATACACCAAGGTGAGTCAGTGCTCGAGCCGTAATCATTCGCCCCCGGGGCGTTCTCTGAATAAACCCCTCGCGCAACAGGAATGGCTCCACCTCGTCTTCCAGAGTCTCGGCAGGGGTGTTCATCGTGTGGCCAATCGCCTGAACACCCGCAGGCCCACCCCCGAAAACGCTGATGATCGTCTCCAGATAACGACGATCCTGCTCCTCAAGCCCCGCGACATCCACACCCTTCATCCGCAGCGCCGCCCGAGCCACATCCATACTGATTCGCCCATCTGCGCGAGCATCCGCGAAATCCCTCGTCCATCTCAGCCAGTTATTGGCCTTGCGCGGCGTCCCTCGTGCACGAATCGCGATCTCCCACGCAGCCTCGTCCGCAATCTCCGTCCGCAACTTCCCCGCGTTCCGACGCACAATCGTCGCTAACTCTTCAGTCGTGTAAAAGTCCAGATGTTCACGATTCACGAATCTGTCCCGCAACGGAGCTGTCAGCATTCCGCTGCGCGTCGTCGCTCCGATCACCGTAAACTGCTGCAACTTCATGTTGATCGTCCGGGCATTGATCCCGTCTCCCAACGTTATATCCACCCGAAAGTCTTCCATCGCCGGATAGATAAACTCTTCCACCGTCGGAGGCATACGGTGGATCTCATCAATAAACAACACGCTCCCATGGCTCGCATTCGTCAGATACGGAAGCAGATCCTTGGGCGCACTCAGTGATGGTCCCGCGGTAATCTGAATGTCAGTCCCCAGCTCCCGCGGTATCACCGTTGCCAGTGTCGTCTTTCCCAGACCCGGAGGACCGTCAAACAACAAATGCCCCAATGGCTCCTTACGCTTCTTCGTGGCATCCAGCAGAATCCTCAACCGCTCCACCACCGCACGCTGACCAACAACGTCCTCCAGACGCGATGGACGAAGCTCATCATCCAGACGCTGCTGGTCCGCAGCCGGGGCCACCCGTCCGGACTCTCGCGCGGATTCCAGTGGCTCATCATCCTCGTCGTCGTTTCGAACCGTCGTCTTCCGCGCCATGACTTCCCTTTTCCGCTGCCCGCAGCTCACCCACGCGATCCCCGACAGTCCCCGCTGCCTAACCATCACTGACAATACATCAACGCAGCAACCAAACCCACACGAGAACTTCCCTTTAAACAACGTCCTGCAACGGAAGCCCCCGCAGTAATTCAGAATGCATCGCGCTGCACTGCCGCGGAGAAGCGGCCTCTACTGCGGCACCCTTTTCAGCTTCTCCTGCAGTCGCTCTATCACCTTACGATCAGGCTTCGCAGACTTCTGCTCCTGCTCCAGGCCACGCGTCCAGCAGTCCCGCGCTTCCGCCACCTGCTTCAAGGCTTCATGCACGTCCCCCTGGTGCTCCAGCAGGGTGGAATCCTGATAGGTCGGGTCCGAGTTAGCCTTTTTCAAAGCCTCAAGAGCCTCCTCGTTTTTTCCCAGTCGAAACAGGACCCAACCCAGACTGTCGAGATACGCCGCATTCTCAGGCTGCGCCGCAACAGCAATCCGAATCATCTTCTCAGCCTGCTCCAGGTTCTTGCCCTGGTCTGCATACAGGTAACCAAGGTCATTATTGACTCCGGGGTCCGTCGGATCGCCACGGTAGACCTCTTCCAGTACCTTTTCCCCCTTCGTCAGATCTCCTCCCTGTACCAACGCATTCGATAACCCCATCTGCACCAGCCGCACTGTTGCTTCCGGAACCTTTTCCATCTCCAGTACAGACTCGTACTGCTCCACCGCGTTGTCCCACTGATCCATCTGCACGTAAACTCCCGCCAGCTGGATGCGGAACTCCATCAACTGCTCAGACTTGTCCGGCGCCTGCGAACCCGCAATCGCCCGAATCAATAAACCTTCCGAAATCTCCAGCTTGCCGTCCAGCGCCTCAATCACCGCCAGTCGAGACAACAACTGCGGCTCGTCTGGTACCAGCTGCAGCGCTTCGTTAATAACCCGCCGGGCCGCCTTCAGGTCTTTCATCGCCCCATAGGCGATCGCAATCCTGTACAGGGTATTCACACGAACCCCCGTTGGCAGCCCCGGCTGACCCAGCATCTGCTCAAACACTCGGGCAGCCATCTCAAAATCGCCCTTCTGAAGCTGACTCACTCCGTACTTGTCCAGTGTGTCCAGCATCAACTCCCGATCCGGCTCCAGCTCCAGTGTCGCCTGCAGCAGAGTCGCCTGGTCATCAGTCAGTTCCAGTTCTCCCGCAATTCCCGCACAGAACCACGTAACCAACGGATCCAGCTCCTCTGGATTCTCGTCATACCTCCGCAGACACTCCTTCACCGTCGCTCTGACGAATTCTTCCACCGTCGTCATCGAAGGCATCAGCGGGGCCAACTCAGCCGGAGTCACACGGGCCCTGGCAGCCTGATTCAACACGTCCAGCAGCTTCGTCGCATCCCGCTCAGCAATCGCCACACGCACCAGTCCCGTATGAGCCTCTGCGTCGCCCGTCGAATCAAGGATCGACTGATACACCACACCCGCTTCCGTCGGCTTGCCCTGATCCAGCAGCAACTGCCCCAGAAACATACGCACTTCTGCAGGCCGCGTCGCTTCCTTCGCCAGCTCTTCCAGCTTGCCAGCCAAAGCGTCCGAGCGACCACTGTTCTCGTACAGGTCCCGCAACAGCAACAAAGATTCACGACTCCGCTGGCCACCTTCAAAATAACGCGTCAGGTTCTTCTCGCACCCGTCCAGCTTGTCCTGCTGATACAGCGCACGAGCCAGCAGCAGGTGCGACTCCCCCGGGACATCACGCTCCATCCGGATCTTTGATTCAAACGCCCGGATCGCCGACGGCAGTCGCCCCGCTTCCAACAACACGCGGCCCACCGTTTCATATCCCGTGGCTTTGTTCTTCAACAGATTCGAGTGATCCCGGTCCGCCAGCCCGAAGTCCTCAGGTTTTTCCAGAGCTTTAAGGATGATCTCGTAGCTGTCAGCCGCTCCACCTACGTTCCGCATCTGCAGCAACACCGCGGCACGAACCTGATGACACTGAAGAAACTCCAGCGATTCACGCTTCAGATTCTTCGAAACCAACGCCTGCTCCAGCAACTCCAGCGACTGACCAAATCGCCCGTTCTGCCCCAGGGCCACAGCCAGCTCCAGTCGCGTCTGCCAGTCATCCGCATCCATCTCCATGGCTTTCTGCGCCGTGCTCAAGCCCTCCCTCGCATTGCCCATGCGAAACAACACCATGGCCAGTGCACGTACTGGAATCGCGGATTTCTCGTCCGCCGCAGCAGACTTTCGAAACGCCTCCGCGGCCTCCGCCAATTCACCCCGATTCAGGGCCTTGTGCCCAGCCATGTACCAGGCCAGCGCATCCTTATTCGCCGGGTCAATCGCCGCGGATTCATCACGCACTCCACGCGGCTCCTCAGGCAACTCCGCCTGCGCCTCATCGCCAGTTTCCGGCACCTCATCCTGCACACCCGAAGTTCCCCCCGGAAATCCAGGTTCAACCGCCAGCAATGCACACGGACTTGCCGACAACACTGCCCACGTCAGCAATATGCATGAACGCACTCGCCCCAGACTCACCAACAGGCAATGCGTCCACACCACCAGCGACCTTACAGTTTGCATCATTGCTCGCAACCCGATCCTGATCCCGGAATTGTACGAAGAGACTCCTCGTATTATTGGACCGAATCGCGTTTCTGTCGAGTTCGCTTTCCCAGGCTCGGAAATCCGCCCACACTCACACTGCAAGACGAACCACCGCAAACAGCGTCAGATGCCCCGTCACCACCCGAGTCTTTTCACCAACGGCCCCAGAGAACCGAAATCAGCCTCTGAAAAGCACAAACAACCGCGAACAGAACGCCACGGCCAAATCCCGCCTGCGCCCTCACCTCGACTCATTGACGTCGCAGCACCATCAGCACGTGCTTGGGCAGAGACATGCTCGGGCAGAGACACACCACAGATCCGGCAAAAACCAAAACAGCAACGCCGCCCTGCCAGACTCCGCGTCAATCTGCCGATCGTCGCTCCCGGCCACTTCAACACAGGACCGCTCGCGCTGCCACCCGTAACGACCGTCCGGCACTCATGCCAGCGCCAGCATAGCAAGGCCTGCGCCGACCTGCACACGCCTGCGGCCTCTCGCTCACGGCCTATGCCAACGGTCTCTGCCCTTCTCCCCAGGCAGCATCAAGACGCGCACTCCAGGCCGCTCTAAGTCCTCCGATGACAGCATCACGCCGTTTCCGGAACCCAGCGCCACACGGCATGATCAGCAACTGCAGGCCAATTACTTCTTCGACTTCCCCGGTGCCGGCTTACCCTTCAGTCCCCTGGGAGCTTCCTTAGCCGACTTCGCCGACTCAGCCCCGGACGCCTTTTTTGGCGCCACCGCACCTGATTTCGATGCGGCAACAACAGGCACTGCTTTAGCCGCTTTTGGAGCCGATGGCTTCCCTGCAGGCACGGCTTTCTCTTTCTCTTTTCCCTTTTCGGGAACACGAGCCTTCTCAACAGCCGGCTTCTTCACGACCGCTGCCGACTTCTCAACACGCACCGGCTCTGCAACGGGACGCGGGGCCTTCTTCTTCGGATTCTGCAATTCCGTCAGCCGATCCATTACGTCGTCCATCGTAAACTCTGCGTCCGGCTGCTCACTCAGTCGCGCCGAGTACTGCGGATCCGTCGACAAACACCGCAACAGGTGACAAAACTCTGAAACCTCAGACTTACGCAGTCCACCCTTCAGAAACTCCGCCGCTTCCGTCTGGTCCATCGCCAACGGAACTAACCCCAGCCAGCGTGCCGCTTTAAACATCGAACTGTCCAGGCACACAATATGGCTGCCCAGAATCTCCTGCAGAATGAAGTCCCGGACAAAGGGGCTGAGTTCACGCACCTTTTTCAGGCTCTTAACCGCCTGCTCCTGCGTCTGCCGTCGCAGCTTCTCAAAGTCATACGTATAAGTGGATTCAAAGACAAATCTCAGTATCGCCCGAATCCGCAAACCCTTCCACTCGGCGTCTTTCAGCGGAGCAAGGGCCGCGGCCAACTCGGAAATTGAACTCACCCGGATCTCGTTCAGATCGAAATAAGATCCGATCAGGGACTTCAACGATGTTTCCGCCTGATCCCACCGATTGTCTTCCAGACACACCCCAAACAGCATCGTCTCCAGCACAGGCTGCTCAATCACCGGGACAGACTTCCCATAGAGCTTCTGCAGCGCCTGCACCAATTTGCGACACACTTGAGATTTGTCCGCTGCTTTGGTGGCCTTTGCCGTACCCATTGCGTTTCCCTGTCGACCGGAATCCGAGGAACCTGTTTCGTACACCTGTATCTCTGTCGTCACTCTTGACCTGTCCAGTGCTGCCCCATCACCCCACCGAAACTCATCCCACTGACGCCTCAGCGAAGCACCAGCAAAGAACGCTCTCTGTCATGATCACGGCACTTCGATTTCACTCACAAGCTGCAATCGATTGACCCCAACCGGCTCCACGGCCGCTACTTCGCCCCAGACTCTTCCTCTTCACGCGGCCCATCACTCTCACTCACCTCGGATACGCTCGCGGCCAGGGCCTCGTTCACTTCCCCCGCTGCCGGCAACTGAGCATCTCCGTTCTCAAGCACCTCACGCAACATCGCCGACATCTCAATCGACCGGCGAACACCTTCGTCCAGCACAAACCGAATCTCCGGCGTGTACCGACTTTTGATGTACGCACCCACCCGCGATTGCAGATAACCACGCGCTGAATTCAGGCCATGCATCGTCAATGCTGCAGTCTTGTCGTCCCCCATCACCGAAATTCGAACCCGAGCGTATCGCAGGTCCGGCGTCACATCAGCACCAAGAACCGTCACGTTCCTGATTCGCGGATCCCGCAACTCCGACAGGATCGCCGTACTTACCACTTCTCGTATCATCGACGCTACACGAGCCGTCCTGCGAGTCGACATAGGTTCCACTTTCCAACACGATTTTCCGGAACACTTCGAACACGGCAGGACCCCGAATTTCCTGAGTCCCCCCTGACCAATCAAAGCCTCATCGCCCTGACACACAGCCACCAACTGCTGCGCGTCAGCTCAATGTTCGCTTGATCTCGTCGATACGGAATGCTTCCAGCAAATCGCCCTCTTTTACGTCGTTAAACCCGTCCAGACGAATCCCGCATTCCATCCCCTCACGAACCTCTTTGGCATCGTCCTTCTCACGTTTCAACGAACCAATGCGGTAATCATTCATTACCTTCTGGTCACGAATCAAATGCACTCGCGAATCGCGTGAAATCGTACCATTCAGCACTCGGCAGCCAGCAATCGTACCAAACCGACTGATGCTGAAGGTCCGCAACACAATGGCCCGACCCGTCGAAACTTCCACACGTTCCGGCCGTAACAACCCCTGAAGCGCCAACCGGATGTGGTCCGTCACCTCGTAAATGATGTTGTAACGCCGAATCTCTACACCCTCACGCTCCGCCAGCAACTGCGCCCGCTCTTCGGCCACAACATGGAATGCGATCACAATCGCACCAGCCGCACTCGCCAGATAAACGTCGCTCTCATTCACTCCGCCAATGCCGTAGTGAATAATCTGCACGCGCACTTCCGGATGCTCAAACTTCCCGATCTCGCTCCGCAAGGCCTCAATCGAACCCGGTGAATCCGCTTTCAGAATCAACGGCAATTCCTGAACCCCCTCGCCCTTCCGCGGCTGATTCAGAATGTCTTCCAGAGTTCTTGGTGTCACTCGCTGAGCCAGAGACTCACGACGGCCTTCCTGCAGACGCGCTTCTGCCGTCTCACGAGCCTCTTCAATGTCCTTCATGACAAAGAAGTGGTCGCCAGCCCCAGGCACGTCCGTCAAGCCCGATACCTTGACCGGCACCGATGGGCCAGCCTCAGTAATCGCCTCATCACGATCGTTGTACATCGCTCGAATACGGCCGTACGTCGAACCGCACAACACGATGTCACCAACCCGCAATGTGCCCTTCTGCACAATCAGCCACGCAATCGCACCACGACCCTCGTCGCGGAACGATTCCAGGCAAACCCCCAGACTCTCACGTTCCGGGTTCGCTTTCAACTCGTGCAATTCAGCCGTCAGAATCAGGGTCTCAAGCAGTTTGTCAATGCCCTTGCCCGTCGCACCCGACGTCCGCACGACTTCGTACTCTCCCCCCCACTCCGCCGGCAAAATCTCATGCTGCGCCAGCTGTTGCAGAATCCGCTGCTCGTCCACACCCGGAAGATCAATCTTGTTCAACGCAACAACCACCGGCACCCCGGCGTTGCGTGCGTGACTGATGCATTCCACCGTCTGAGGCATCACGCCGTCATCAGCCGCCACTACCAGAACAATAATGTCCGTCACATTGGCGCCACGTGAACGCATCTCGCCGAACGCCGCATGCCCCGGTGTATCCACAAACGTCAGGTGATGGCCCTCGTATTCCACCTGGTACGCAGCAATGTGCTGAGTGATCCCGCCAAACTCGCCAGCGGCGACGTTCGCTTTACGAATCCTGTCCACCATGGTCGTTTTCCCATGGTCCACATGCCCCAGAATCGTAATGATCGGTGGACGAGTCCGCATCAGCTCCGGCGGATCCTCGTGATCCAGAGACGCCAACAACTCGGCTTCAATGTCACGCGAACGCTTGAAGGACAGGTCAACCCCAAGCTCCATGGCGACTTCCATCGCCTCTTCTTCACCCAACTCGTCATTAATCGTGACCATCCGGCCCTGCTTGAACAGCAGTCCAAGAATGGATTTGGCCGGGCGACCAATCGCTTCCGACAACGCACGCACAGTCACCGGGAAGGAAATCTGAGCCGCCGTTTTCAGCTCAATCGCGCCCGTTCGCTTCTTACGCTTCAGCTTCTTCGCCTGACGCTCCGCTTCACGCGATTCCCGCAACTCTTTCAACAGCGAACCACGCCCCGCTCCCGGACGGGCTGCCTTCACAGGCGCTGCCTGAGGTGCCTCGTGCTCTTCCCGCGCCTTACGCAGGGCACTCAATTGATCGGCCAGAGGACTCCGACGGTCCACCAGTTCCGACAACGACATGTCAGGCTTCTGAACCTTCTCTTCCTTTGGCTTCGGCTTCTTAATCGTCGGAGGCACATACTCCGGTGGCGCCGCTACAATCGGACGAGGTGCCGCTTTCTCTTTACCCACTTTGATCGGGGCAGCCGGACGCGCACCACCCGCTGCCGCCGCCTGCTCCCGGTCCTTCACCGAACCAATCGGACGCATCTCACGAAACTGCTGCATCCGTGGCCTGCGCATCGCGTCCACAGGAGCCGTCGGGGCCGGTGCACTCGCAGCACCCGTCGCCGCCACTCCACCAACCGGGGCCGCCGGAACAACCACCACAGCCGCAGCCGGGGGCGCTACCACAGGCTCCACTTCCACTACCGCCGCCGGAACACTCTCAACCGCCTCCTGCACAGGCTCAACAACCGTCGCGGCCGGCACCGTCTCTGCGACAATCGCCTCCACGCTCTCAGCAGCAGCCGCCTCTTCCGCCACAGGCTCCACTACCGGCTCTTCAGTCGATTCGACAGGTATCGGCTCGTCTGAAACAGCCTCTTCGGCTGACAGCCCCTGCTCAACACCCGCTGCAACCTCGTGCTCAAGCTCTTCACTCGCAGACCGCGGGGCCTTCTGAGTCCCCACACCGATGACACGAACACGCCCGCCAAAGCTCGACTGGTCCCGGACCGGCCCAAGGTCAGCGGCAGGAACGTCCACCGCTGGACTCGCCCCCTTCTTTCGAATGTAGGCCACTACCTGGTCACGCTCTTCTTCACTAATGGTCGCCAGTGCGTTGCGTAACTTTACGCCGGCTTCTTCACAAAGGTCAATCAAGACCTTGCTGTCGAGCCCTAAATCTCTGGCAAGGGCAAAGATTCGAATCTTCAAAACACAAACCCCTTAGGCTGCCAATTTCGGCCGGATTTAACCGGTGGCCGAGACAGTCAATGCACTCGAAACAACTGGGCTGCAATCAGCAAACAAAACTCGCCCGTCGATGCCACTCGACCGAACAGTCCCAGTGCCGGCAAATGCCGATGGACACGCTATAGAAAAACTCCAGCTACACATCGAACAGCAAACTACATTCGCCGCTCAACTCCACTTCATTCCCATCTCAGCAAAATAAACTTGTGAAGACTCTCTCTCCTTTGCCAGGCCGCAACACCCGACACGTACCCGAAAAGACACCACTCAACTCACATCAACCCCAAACAGCCCTCGCGTCCATTCGACCAAATCGAGCCCACTCAGGGCTCCCCTGCACCACTCGCAATGTCCGACGTTGCCACAGGTGCAGAGACAGGGGCCTCTCCGGACCTGCTGGCTGTCGAACCAACACCCAGTTTACGCTGCTCCGCCTGAAATCGCTCCTCAGCTTCCAGTCGAGCACTCTCTTTGTCAGCATATTCCACAATGTGGTCACACTCAGCCGCAGTCAATCCACTCATCTCAACCAACTGCTCTGGCTCAATCACAGACAAGTCGTCAAACGTAAAGAAACCCTGAGACACCAGGCTCTCTGCCAACTCCGCTGTGATCTCAGGCACCACACAAAACGCCTCAATGGACTTATCCAGCTGCGCGTCCAGTTGCACCTGAGTCATCACGTTGATGTCCCACCCGACCAGCTTTGAAGCCAGACGGACGTTCTGACCAAACTTGCCAATCGCCAGCGATAACTGATCCTCACGCACCAGCACAATCACCTTGCCCAGCATTGGGCACAGAATCACATCTTCCACTTCCGCAGGCTGAAGAGCATTCGGGACCAACACCGTCAACGAGTCATTCCAGCGCACAATGTCAATACGCTCTCCCGCTAACTCGTCCACGATCCCACGAATTCGCGCCCCACGAACACCCACGCAGGCACCCACGCTGTCAATCGTGGTGTCCGCACACGACACAGCCACCTTGGATCGATTTCCCGCTTCCCGAGCAATCGAACGCACTTCGATCACCCGATCATTCACTTCGGGAATTTCAATTTCAAACAAACGACGCACAAAGTCAGGGTGAGTCCGACTGAGAATGACACGAACCCGACTTCCCGCCTTGCGAACATCCAACACAATCGCTCGCACACGATCACCAGTCCGGAAGTTCTCCTTCCGAATCTGCTCACTTCGAGGCAATATCGCTTCGATCTTGTCCAGCTTCACAATGACCGTGCCACGATCAACACGCGTCACCTGACCGGAAATCAACTGACTCCGCAGATCCAGATATTCCTCATACAGAGCATCCCGCTCCGCTTCACGGATCTTCTGAATCATCACCTGCTTTGCTGTCTGAGCAGAAATGCGGCCCAGCAGATCACCCAGCAACTCAGGCTCCAGTGCCCGACCGTCGCAAATCAACGCAGGCTCACCCGTCTCCCGGTCAATCCGCACTTCCAACTGCTCTTCTTCGGAGAAATGCTTCCGAGCAGCCGAAAGAATCGCCTGTTCGATCCCCTCAAAGACCACGTCGCTATCGATGGCCTTATCCCGGTGAATCGCGTCTACAATCCTGAGTATTTCGTTACCGTTCATGAGGATAAGATCTGCTGTACTGCACCTGGTAAAAAAAAAGCGGGATCAAAGTCCCACTTTTCGCACCCGACAGACCAAGCCTGCCGGCATAGAGACCAACCAGCAAACCCGAGCGCGCGAATACCTCGCGCCACAGATTTAGCCAGCCAGAGAAATGGAGAAAGACCTACATCTTGTCCATTTCAAGTCCCTCAAGCACGAATCATCAGAAACAAAAGACACACACTGCCAAATACGCCGACCAACTGCCCGAAGTTTGACTTCTGAAACAACAGACAAATTGACCCTACTGCGGCCGTTTAACCGCACTCTGGCGCCAAATTACTTGCAATCGTCCCGGATGTCAAGCAACTGACCCTGCTTGCTGTCGACCAATTCACTGCCTTCCGTTGACTGAATCGCCCACGTTCGACAGCAATCACTCACGATTACCCACGTCCGGCCCACACGATCATTCCCCCGATCCCGCCTGACCAGTACCCGAAGTCACACACTCACGCACAACCTGGCGAGCCGCTTTCCAAGCATGCCGAATCGTGAATAATCGCGACTCAATTTGCTCCGCAGTGAAGTACCTTCCGTGATCGCTGGGTGGCAATCCCGCCAGTGCCAGCGTTAAAGGCATCAAATCCAGAAACTCGCGGTATCGACGCTGCACGTCAGACTGATCTGCCATGTATCACAGCCCCTGCCAAAATCCAACCACCCACAAACGCTGGCCTGCCCCGCCAGTCACTCGGCCCCCAACGCACTCACGCCGGCCACTCTCGACCTCTTCCGCCCTCAAGACGACCAATCTCAGACTGCGAACACTCACAAATCCACAGCAAACACTTGCGCGCCCACAAATCCGCCCCTCGGGACCTGAGCCCACTCAGCCTCCCGGCCGTCGCCCAAGATACTGCTTGATGATCGCGTCGGCTGCACCCGTCGGCTTTGCTGTGTCTTTCGTATTCGATCCCGTGCTGCCCTTGGCTGCTTCCGCCTCTTTCGCACCGGTCGTGCTCGGATCCGGCAATGCCACGTTGATACTGGCTTCCGCAGGAGCTGCCGCGGGCGCTGCAGCTGGCGCCACCGGCGCACCACCCATCATGCCACCAGGCATCGGATATCCCATCGGTGCCATCATCGGGTTGTACATCTGCCCAAAACCCGGCATCATCTGCGGCTGGTAGGGAAAACCTCCGTACATTCCGCCCGGATAACCCATCGGCGACATCATTGGCGGATACGGATACTGACCAGGCATCATCCCCGGCATCATTCCACCACCCTGCTCCATCCCGCCATAACCGGGCATCTGAGGAGCCCCGGCCGCCACAACCCCCGGGGCTGTAACCGGCAATGTCACAGTCGTGTCCGAAGCAACCGCTGTCGGCGATCCGATTTCCGGAGTCGCTGGAACGGATGGTGCCGTGACCTGAGTGTCCAAAGCAGCCAGAACACCCGTCGGAAGAATCGCACTGTCCGAATCCGGAACCGTAACGCCTGCTCGCAAAACCAATTGAAAGTCAAGATTTCCAATCAGAATTCGATCGCCGTCCGCCAATACCGTCTCTTTGCGAATCCGATCGCCGTTTACCAGAGTCCCATTGGTGCTGCCAAGGTCACGCAGGCGCACCGAGTAATCATCCACGCTGAAAACACAGTGATGACGACTCACCATCTCACTGTTCGGACGCAACTGACAATCCTGCTCGCGCCCAATCAGAAACTTTCGCCGGTTCAGCGGAATGATCTGACCAGCGTGCTTGCCTCCGACAACCTTGAGTTCCGCTGAAATCATCGCATTTCACTCCAGTCCGGGCAGTACAGCAGGAAAGTTGCTTTCCATACTGTAGCCGTTTACGCAGTACCGACGCACACAAGTGTTCAAAAAATTTAACATTTTTTTCGCGGCATGTCAGCGATTACGCAGTCCAACCACAAATAATTCCGGACTTCTCTTTCCGAATTCTTCGGGCCGAGCCTTTCGCGAAACTCCCGTTGCTGATCCGTCGATCTCCAACCGCAGTGCTTCCCCCATCCGCAATTTCATCCACCGATGTTCTCCCAACTTTCGGTTCTCCCGGGAGTCCATAACGATTTCATCGGGAAACTCTACGTCACGATTTTCAGGATTTCCCCAACCATTCCCCACGTTTTTCATTCCCCCCCTGCCTCGCACTCAAATCTGCCAATCACTGCCCCACGCCCCTCCACGCTCTCTACCCCACCACGAAACACCCCTCCGCCGTCCCCCACATGATTGACGCGATATGCCCGAAATCGCAGTCAGGCATCCACGTGTTTACACCGCGCCACACACTGCCTGCGATCTCAGAATTCCCCTGATTTTCGCCGATTATTGCAGGGACAAGGCCATCGATGTGCGATACGATCGTGAAGGCCTTCGCATCCGTTGTCTCCTCGCGAGTCCTCTTATGACTGCCTCCCCTGCCACTTTCCATCCTTCCCCGCTCTCGACCACACCACAACTTCTGCCCAGTCGCCGACAACTCCTGCAGCAGTCCGCCATGGGCCTCGGGGCACTCGGTCTCGGAAGCCTGCTGTTCAACGAGGGTGCCCTGGCCAGCGATTCCGCCACGTCCCTCCCCACTCGATCCCCGCACTTTCGTCCCCGGGCACAGAGGGTCATTCACTTTTTTCTTAACGGGGGACCGTCCCACGTCGATACCTTCGACCCAAAACCACTCCTTGCCAGATACAACAATCGCTCAGTGTCCGAAAACCTACTGACCGAACGCAAAACCGGAGCCGGTTTTCCTTCCCCCTTCCGGTTCCGCAAGTACGGCCAGTCCGGCATCGAAGTCAGTGATCTCTTCTCAAAAACCGCAGAGCACATCGACGACATCGCCGTGATTCGTTCCATGTATGCTCAGGTGCCCAACCACGAACCTTCTCTGATGCTGATGAACTGCGGGGATTCCGTTCAACCCCGCCCCAGTATGGGCTCGTGGGTTCTCTATGGTCTCGGCTCAGAAAACCAAAACCTCCCGGGTTTTGTTGCCATGTGCCCCGGTGGCCTGCCCATCAAAGACACAGAAAACTGGCAGTCTGCCTTTCTGCCCGGTGCCTATCAGGGAACCTTCATTGATTCACAGCACAAGGAACTCCGTCGCCTGATTGAAAATATTGAACACCCGCAAATCGCAACCTCGGCACAGCGCCAACAACTGAATCTCCTCGCTCAATTCAACAAAGAACATCGTGACCAGCGCATCGATCCTCGTCTGGATGCCCGCATTCAATCCTTTGAACTGGCTTTCCGCATGCAGCAGGATGCCGCCGAAGCGTTCGATATCAGCCATGAACCCCAGCACATTCAGGATCTGTACGGAAGCGGTGTGCACGGTCGACAAACCCTGATCGCGCGCCGCTTGCTGGAACGCGGCGTTCGCTACATCCAACTCTGGCATGGCGCTGGACAGCCCTGGGATAACCATGCGGGGCTGGAAACCGCTCACCGCAATCTCGCCGGGCAGATCGACCAGCCCATCGCCGCCCTCATCGCCGATCTCAAGCAACGCGGCCTGTTTGAAGACACCCTGATTCTCTGGGGCGGCGAATTCGGCCGAACTCCCACCGTCGAACTTGGCGCCGATGGCAAGCCTCAGTCCGGTCGCGATCACAATCACTGGGGGTTCAGCGTCTGGCTGGCCGGCGGTGGAATTCGGGGCGGTACTGTCTACGGCGCCACAGATGAACTGGGCTTCAAGGCCGCCGAAAACCCCGTCAGCATCCACGATCTGCATGCCACCATGCTGCACTGCCTTGGTTTTGATCACCGCAAACTCACCTTCCGCTACGCCGGTCGTGATTTCCGTCTCACCGATGTCCATGGCGAAGTGATTCAGCAGATCTGCTCCTGAATATCGTTCCCCCGACGGTATCCGGGCCTACCAGCCCACAACGATGTCACACCCTCGGTTTTAAATCTGTCCAACAAAGCCCCTGCAGCCACTTAACAGACTCTGTAAAAGTCCTCCGACGGACTCCGGATCTCCAGTCATCAACCGCGGCTCACTTTCATTTGTACCAGGATCATTCACCTGCCCTTCCACAACTCTCCCCCGCTCAGTTTCTCTGAGGTGAAGAATGGCCCAGACGCCCACACTACTCCTGCTCCTGGTCACATGTCTGCTGCATGCATCGTCCGCCGCTGCTCCCCCGATTCCCATCGAGTCGCTGACACGCTCAGAGCCTGTCAGTTTTGATCGGGAGGTCCTGCCCATTCTGCGCCGCAACTGCCTTGCCTGCCATTCCGCCAGCGAACGTCAGGGAGGTCTCGTCCTCGAAAGCCCCGCCGCAATTCTGAAGGGTGGTGACTCCGGACCAGCCGCTGTTGCCGGCAAAGGAACGGACAGCCTGCTCCTGAAACTGGCTGCTCACCAGTCCGATCCGGTCATGCCGCCCGAAGGCAATGATGTGGCCGCCACGCCCCTCTCTCCCTCCCAACTCGGACTGCTCAAACTCTGGATCGATCAGGGCGCCACCGGAAGTGGCGGTATAGACAGCCTCTCCCCCGGATCCCTGAAGCCCATCCCATCAGCGCTCAATGCCGTTCAGGCAGCCGCTCTCTCACAGGATGGCCAGGTGATTGCCTTCAGTCGCGGCCACCAGCTTCTACTCCATCATGTTCCGTCCGGGCAGTTGATCACAACTCTCAATGCTCCCAATCCGGATCACCAGTCACCCGGTGCCCACTCCGATCTCGTTCAGTCACTCGCTTTCAATCTCGATGGGAATCTGCTGGCCTCCGGGGGCTTTCGTGAAATACGTCTCTGGCGTCGTCCGGCAGATGTCCGTCGGCTCAGCCTTCCTCTCAATTCACAACCCGTCACCGCTGCCCTCAGCCCCGATCAGAAATGGCTGGCCATCGCAACGAAGGATTTCGCCATCCGTTTGTTTCAGACAATCGACGGGACGCCGGGGCCGGTCTTTCAGGGACATTCAGACATCGTTACCGCTCTGCAATTCCACGATGATCAACTGATCTCGGCCTCCACCGATCGCACCATCCGACTCTGGAGCCTTTCAGCACTGCAGGAATCCGGACGTATCGATACGCCGACTCCGATTTCCACGCTGGCGCTGGTGAATACGGCAGCCAGCGACGCAGACACGTCACCGCCAGTCCTGGTCACCGGGGGTGGAGACAACCTGCTGCGACTCTGGCACCTGCCATCTGGCCCGATAACCCCTGTGACCTCCATTCCCGGTACACCCAGACTGCTGGAGGCCAGCCCCGATTACAGCCTCGTCGCCATTGCCGACAATTTCGGCACCATTCATGTCTTTCGCTGGAACCGTGAACAGAACAAATCGGAACTCGCCCCCCTCACTCAGTGGAAAACGGATGGATCACTGCGTTCTATCCTTCTCGACCCTGGTCCCGTCGCACCAGCACAGTCGCCGGCGACGCCGGAATTTCGACTCATCGCGGGTTTCGCCGACGGAACCATCCGAGCCTGGTCCGCCGCAACTCACACAGTCACCTCGCAGTGGTCTGCAGAGCCCTCCCCTGTCGTTGTCCTCGCCCGCTCCGACGACGGAAAACTGCTCGCCTCCGGCTGTGAAAATGGTTCCTCGCGCCTCTGGAAACTGGATTCGCCCCCCGAACGGCCCTTCGAACAGGTAGACGCCGAGTCGCCCGCTGCCGCGACACTCAGCCCCTCAGGAAAACTGCTTGCCACGTCCGCTCTCAGAGACAATCTCTCCACTCTGATCATTCGAAACACAGAAACCGGGCGGGTCAGTCAATCCATACAGGGGCATCCAGGCCCCGTGCAGTTACTCGCATTCGCACAGAATGAAACACGCCTCGTATCTCTTGGTACGGACGGCACCCTGCGACTCTGGGATCTGACCGCTACCACCCCGGCCGAACCCCGAGTACTGGCCGAACTCACCACTCCTGTGACCGCTCTCGCCTGCTCGCCGGACGGCACACAGATTGCCGTCGGCTCCGCAGATCATTCCCTCCGCCTGTATTCCTCCACAGACGGTATGTTGCTGCGGGAATTCATTGGCCATTCCGGGCGGATCCTGACCACCGGCTTCCTGAACGGACAACTTTTCAGCACCTCGTCCGACAGTACACTTCGATTCTGGAATCCTCTCGATGGAGCTCCGGCTCAGTCTCTGCCCCTTCCCTCAGCACCCGTCTGTGCCGCCCTCACCTCAGACGGCAAACAACTGCTGACTGGCTGCGAAGATGGCAAGGTGCGACTGCTGCAATGCAGCGACGGCGCTGTCCTGCAGACGATCGCCGGATTATCCTCCCCGCCTGTCGCTGTCAGCATCGCTGGCACCGGTGACCGGTTCTGTGTTCGTTGCGTCGATGGACAGATCTCCATTTGGTCCACAGGGACCGGTCAGCTTCTGCAGGCACTGCCGGCATCCACGAGTCCGATGTCCCTGTTTTTCGGAACGCCCGACCAACTCCTGCTGGCAAGTCAGAATGGTCCCCCAGTCGCAGTTTCACTTCGATTCCAGAGCACTCCCGACAAGTCCACGGCTCCGATTACAGGACTCGCCTTCATTGCCAGCGGTCAGACCCTGGCCATTGCTTCCGCCGATGGCGGCATACGCGGAGTCAACACAGCCACTGGACAGGCCGTCTTCAACAGCTCTCACGGCGCACCTCTGTATCACCTTTCCAGATCCCCCGATGGACAACGCATAGCCACCGGCGGCGATCAAGGCACCATCCGACTCTGGACAACCAGCGGGCAACCCGTTGGAAATACCTCGTTCTCTGGTTTGTCGGGGTCTGTCCGGCACCTCACATGGTCAGCAGACAGCAAACATCTGCTTGCATCAGCGATCGGCGAGTCCCCGGAATGCGGACTTTTCGATGTCTCGACTGCTGCACTGCTGCAAAGGTTCAGCCAGCCAGAGCACATCCCCGTCGGCTGCCTGCTTCCCTCCGCCTTGTCACAGCAGATCCCGGATGGTCCCGTGTCCGCAGTTGTGGTCTCGTCCCACGGTATCCACCCATGGCAAATGACCATGATCAAGTCCCTTTCCGGCCACACTAATCCCGTCACGGCACTCGCCAGCATGCCGTCCACTCCGATGCAGGTGTTCAGCGGCAGTGCAGAATCCACCGTACGCCGCTGGAATCTCTCCAATGGACAGGTCACCCAGCAGTACAATCTCGGTGGCCCTGTCAACGCGATCGCCGTTTCCCCCGACGGTCAACGCGTCGCCGCCGCGGGTGAAAATCGCGCCGCTCGCCTCTGGAATCTCAACGGCACGCAAATCGCCGAAATGAAAGGTGACCTCCGTCGCAAAGTCGCCCTGACTCGCGCACAACAACGCGAAACCGCAGCAAACACTCGACTGACACTCGCCAGACAACAACTGGAAGCAGCAGAAAAAGATGTCCCCGTAAAAACGGAAGCCGAAAAAAAACTCACCGAATCGCTGAACGCAGCCAACGATGGCGTCATGGCCGGAAAGACGGCCCTCGATATGGCACTCGCCGCAAAAGTCGAGGCTGAAAAAATGGCGATCGAAGCCTCAGCAGCGTCCCGCACCGCACTCACCGAAAAACTGAATGCTGAACGCGCAGCCAAAGAGGCCGCTGGTCAGGTCCAGCAACTGCAGGCACGCCTGAATCGACTGCAGCAATCCGCCTCCACAGATCCTCAGAACGAGGCTCTCAAACAACGAATCGACAACGCCCGGA
The DNA here is from genome assembly GCA_039796955.1 of Planctomycetota bacterium. GTDB lineage: Bacteria > Planctomycetota > Planctomycetia > Planctomycetales > Planctomycetaceae > SXXK01. The sequence continues at coordinate 5,070 of JBDKIW010000185.1, read as the reverse complement.
CTGAACTCGACTCGGCAACCCAGCAAGCCACACAACTGACGGCTGCTGTCCAGGCACCCACAGCAGTCGCGGCAGACAAGGCCAAAGTCGCTAACGAAGCCGCACAAAAACTGGAGGCTGCACAAAAGCCCTATAACGATGCCGCCACCGCGCTGAAGTCCGCCGAATCCGCACGCAATCTGGTCGCTCAGCAACAGGCACTCGCCACCAGAGAACTTCAGATCGCCCTCGCTCTCATCCCCACCCGACAACAGGCCGTCACGCTCGCAGAAATGACCCTCGCGGAATCCAAAACTCACGCCGCCAGTGCCGCAGATCAGGTGCAGATGGCAGAACAACCGCTTCGCAGCATCAGTTTTTCCCCGGATGGAACGACCCTGACCACTTCCGGTGACTTCTCCAGCCTCCACACCTGGGACGGAAAATCCGGAACCCCGCTGGATGCCTTCGCAGGGCATCAGACCCCGGTTCGAAAAGCCCTCTTCGTCGGCAATTCTGAACTGTTCTCAATCTCAGATGATCAGACATTTGCAGTCTGGATTACAAAGCCGGAATGGATGCTGGAACGGACTCTCGGATCCCCCGATGATCCGGATCAGATTGCACACCGAGTGACCTCCGTGGAATTCTCCGCAGACTCAGGGACCTTGCTCGTCGCCGGTGGTATTCCTTCACGCCGCGGAGAACTGCAGATCTTTTCGGTCACCGATGGGACTCGACTGCTGCATCTGCCCAAAGCTCATGACGACGTGATCTACTCCGCTCGCTTCTCCCCCGATGGTCGAAAAATCGCCTCAGCAGGAGCAGACAAATATGTGCGAATCTTTGATACCGCCAGCGGTGAACAAATTCGCCGCCTCGAAGGCCACACCAGCTATGCATTGGGTGTCTCATGGAAACGCGATGGACAACTCCTTGCATCGGCAGGGGCAGATCACTCAATCCGCGTCTGGAATGGAGAAACCGGCGATCAACTTCGCTCCATTCAGAATCTGAATCGGCCCGTGACAGCACTTGCCTTCATCGGAGAATCTGATCAGATTGTCTCAGCCTGCGGCGATAAACTCGTACGAATCCATAATTCCGCCAACGGAGGTTTGATTCGCAATCTGCCGGGTTCCGCTTCCTGGCTGCACTGCGTCGCAGCCTCGCCCGACAGCACCGTCATCGCTGCAGGAAATGCCTCAGGAGCTGTGCATCTCTGGAATGGAACCAACGGTCAGTCCTTAAGGATTCTTCAGCCAGACTCTGCCGAAGGAAAAGCACAGACCGCCTCGCGCTGAGACACTCTGTGAACTGATCAGCGTGTGCCAACTGATCCACAGATAACGGCTGCATCAGGCCAGTCTCAGAGCATGCACCGGGGCAACCGCGTACCGCCGACGTACTTATCCACAACTACTTGTGCTGCTCCAGCTCCCAGACTTTCACCACGATCTTCAACAGGTGGTACGGTATCTCTCCTCGCAGATCCTCGAAAATCGGCTTGAGTCTTTCAGGGCCCAGCCGCCCGATCGAATCCTCAATCCTCGTTTGCACAGCCGCCGAGACCCACGGACCGATTTCCGTACGACGTTGAAACTGCAGCCAGTTCACAAGATGCCTGCTGACTGTATCCAGCGATGTATCCTGCTGGACAGCAATCTCCTCAATCGAAAGTTCCTGCTCAAACAGGTCATAATACTCGGCGCTGACCGCGTCACTGGCAGACTTCGAAGTCTGCGGTGGCTCCATCACTTCTTCGGGGTTCAAGCGGACGTCAAGTCCCACATCAGTCGGTAACTTCCGACTCTGACACCATTGCTGGATTTCAAACAGGACCACTGGACCAAAATCCTGAAGTTTCTTCGCACCTATTCCCGGGATCTGCTTCAGCCCCGCAGCACCCGACGGCCTGTGCTTTGCCAACGCCCGCAGCGTCGCGTCACTGAAGATAATGTATGGAGGCAGATTCCGACTCACCGCCAGACGTGTTCGCAATCCTCGCAACTCGTCAAACAATCCCCGATCCACGCCATCCCACGAATCCTCTCGACGGTCAGATTCCTCGGACTGACGTACCCGCAACAGCGTCGGCGTCAACTGTCCCTTCAGTACCTGTCGCCCCGTCGCAGTCACCTCAAGACAATTGTATTCCCCCGACTGCCGCAGATAACCCTGTGATAACAACTGATCAATCCAATGCTTCAGCTGCATCTCAGATTCTTCCTTCAATAACCCCCACGTACTCAATCGATCGTGGCCATGCTCAAGGATACGCTTGGCCCTAGACCCCTTCAGGACCTGAGCCGTATAGCCCGTTCCAAATCGTTCTCCCTGACGGATCACGCCTGACAGAATCTTCTGCGATACGACCAGCGCATCTGCAACTTCGGTCATCTCCTTCAGACACACATCACAGGCACCACACGATGGACCATCGAGTGTCTGACCAAAGTGCTCCACCAGCATCCGATGCCTGCACTGAGTACTGCTGCAGTACTGCTTCATCGACCTCAGCGATTCCTCCGACGTGGAACGTACCCCTTCGTCCTCGACGTCCCGCATCAGGTAATTCCAGGTCTCCACATCGCCCGGCGAGTAAAGCAGTGTGCACTCCGCTTCCAAACCATCCCGCCCCGCACGCCCACTCTCCTGCTGATAGTTTTCCAGAGATTTCGGCATCTCCGCATGGATCACAAAACGCACATTGCTTTTGTCAATCCCCATACCAAACGCCACCGTCGCCACAATAATCTCCGCAGACTCATCAATAAACGCATCCTGCCCACGCCGCCGGTCCTCGTCCGAGAGCCCGGCGTGATACGGAAGCGTCTTCAAGCCCAGCCGATTCAACGCCTGGCTGGTAGCCTCCACGTTCCTCCGACTGATGCAGTAAATAATCCCGGATTCTCCCTTATGCCTCGAGAGAATCCGCTGAATCTGACCGATCGCATCCACTCGCCGCTCCACGCGGTAAATCAGGTTCGGACGATCAAATGAACCGACCAGTACATCAGCCGTCTCAAGCCCCAGTTGCTCGACAATATCGCGACGTACCTGTTCTGTCGCCGTCGCCGTGTAACCATGCACTGCAACACCGGGGAACTCCTGCTTCAGAGTCTTCAACTGCCGATACTCGGGACGAAAATCATGGCCCCACTGACTGATGCAGTGGGCCTCATCTACCGCAACAAACGAAACCTTCGTCGATCGCAGGAAATCCAGCGTCCGTGGCTGAACCAGTCGCTCAGGTGAAATATACAGCAGCTTCAATTCCCCACGCCGGATCCTGCGAGCGATCTCCGATTTCTCCTCTGGTGTCTGCATGCTGTTAACGCAGCCCGCGGCAATTCCCAGGCTCTGAAGAGTGTCAACCTGATCCTTCATCAGCGAAATCAACGGCGACACAATCACAGCCATACCGTCGCGTGCTAACGCAGGAACCTGATAACACAGTGACTTGCCTCCTCCCGTCGGCAGCACAATCAGCGAATCCCGGTTCTGCATAACCAGTGACATCGCCTCCTTTTGCAATGGCCTGAATCCAGGATATCCCCACCACTGCTGCAATTGGGCGCGCAGCAACTCAGTGACCGGATCCCCTCCTCCACTCTCGACAGCATGCCCTGATACACCGTTCCCCGAACGCGACCTCGATGCGCCTTGTTTCATACCCACACATGCATCTCACAAAACAACTGAAAATCTTCCGGAATCCTCCACCCAATCTCCCACACACTACCGTCAACAAGGACACAAAGAAACCAAATTCCCAACCCCATTCCGGTGCCAGGCACCTTGTGCGTCCATTTTTTGGACACACTTAGGTGCCATGCACCTTTTTAATCACTTTTCCAGATTTGGTGCCAGGCATTTTGACTGAAGCGATTCATTTCCCATCTCAAACTGCAACGGAATACAAGCCCCTCTCTGGTCGCAGTCGCCAAAGACTCGACCAATGCCGCACCATCTCCGGAACGACGCACGCACAGGGCAAAAACGCAGGTTGCAAATGCCCGAAAATGCTCAACAACGCGTAATCGCGTTTTGGGGCGACAGCACGCTTTAAACATCCGCCCACATGAACACGGACTGGACGATCAGTGAACCGGCTACCAGCAACTACCAGGCTTGCGTCTACAAACCAGCACTCACACGACAACTTCGCCGAAGTGCTCCGACCCCAGCGAGTACCTCTGGCCTTCCAGCTTCCGTGCGGAATCGCCGACGGAAGTTGCGCACGAGGTCCATCCAGGATTCCACAGTGCAGTCCAACCGTTCCAGAATCGGTTTCAAGTCGCTGGAAATCACCCCCGGCTTGTCCCTACGTAACTGACGACCGGTCCAGTCCAGCAATTGCAGGTACTGATCCAGAGACATCGACAGACAGCCCTTGTTGCTGGCACGTCGAGCCCCCTGTGTTTCCCGGGACTTGCTCGATTTTGCTTCCAGCTGCACCGGCGCCAACCAGCCCGCGTTCTCGCCGTGCTCCAGTTTCACCGATCGAGCTTCAGAAGCACGGCACGCCTGAGCCTCATGGCGATCCCTAATTCTGGCCTGAACACCGGTGAAATCACTGGTTTCCGGCGAATCCGCAATGCCGGCCCGCACGGGATTCAGGTCCACATACGACATGCAGGCGGCAATGGCCATTTCATCCAGCAACGGCTGCGCCTTGTAGCGGGATTCCCAGAAATGCCCCCGCACTTCATCTTCCTGATTTGCCCGCTTGGCGATGGGTTCACACAGGCATTTCATGAACCAGGACAGATTCGACAGCCGCCGACGTTTTTCCCAAACTCCGTTCGGACTACTGGTGATTTTTGCCAGGTCCTCGTCGCTGGGTTCTGCTGGAGTCTGGTTCTTGTTTTTTCGTTTTGGAAACAGATTCCACCAGCGTCTAGCCACATCTTCATCGGACCAGGGAACAGCGACATCCGGCCGAGTTCTCACGATGACGTGCAGATGATTGCTCATCACGGCATAGCTGAGAATTTCCACAGCGAAGACCCCCGCCAGAAACTCCAGCCGCTGACGCACCCATTCTCTGCGATGTGAATAATCCTTTTTCGACAGAGGATCCCGGCC
>JBDKIW010000184.1:0-7123 GCA_039796955.1 Planctomycetota bacterium | reverse complement strand
CCACCCAGACGCGAGAACTCACCCGTCACCAGCAGCATCGCAGCTTCGCGATTCGCCTGCTCGGCTCGCCGCTGCTGTTCTGTACGAGCGTCACGAATACCGGTGACCAGGGCATGCAGAGTCATGTGACGTGCTTTGACCCGGGCAATCTCCTGAGGCAGAGGAAACGTCAGCTCGGTCGATGCCTGCTCCATCTCCGTATCAGTCCCGGCCAGAGTTCCCCGGGCGTTCTTCAGCGTCAGACGTACCAGCTTGTTCTCCAGATCGAAGGCAATGGAAGCCTCGCGAGCCTTCATCGTCACCTGCTGATTGTTGCGGTTGCGATACAGAAACGTCGCTTCCTTCAGCTGACGATCCTTCACATCGTGGACGGTGATGGAATAGCCCTTGTCTGAGTCACTGAAGTGATGCTGACTGGCCAGCACGTCCAGAAAAATGTCCTCGATCGCCTGAGTCACAATCCGTTCGATGTTGGTCACAGCCCACGGAATCACATAGTTGGTCAAGCCAAAGGAAAGCACCGTCAGCAGAGTTCCCAGCACGAAGGCCGGAGCCAGCAATTGCGTGGCACTGATTCCCGCAGCCTTGGCCGCAATCACTTCCAGATCCCCGGAAATGCGACCGTAGACCACGCAAACGGCCAGCAGCAGTGTGGCCGGAATCGTGAAGGGCAACATACTGGGAACAACAAAGGGCATGATCTGCAGAATCTGGACCGCCCCCAACCCGCGTTCCGTGGCTTCCTGAAACAGGCCCACAAAGACCAGCATCACGGTGAGCACCACGACCAAAAGTGCGAACACCCGCACGAGTTCCCCCATGATGTATCGCTGCAGAAGTTTCATAACCGACTCCCGCGCGCAAACCTGCCCGACACAGCGTCGCTGTGCAGATTCGCGGCAGGTCTCGGGAAACCCGGTTGAAGTGGTTCAGTCATCGTTACACAAAGCAACAACAGTGCAGGAAGGTCGGACGGGGCTGCATGGATCACGAGCGACCGTAATTGCAACAAAAATCCAGCAAATAGGAAAATTTAATTGGAGATATCCGTCGGAGAAGTCTAGCCCTCCCGGAATCCTGCCACAATCCCAATACATTACAGGGATTTGCTGGTCCCCCGGATCCGCCAAGTCTGACTCAGCGATGCTGCTGATCCCGCCACAAAAGCCGTGTTTTCAAGCCACCCCACTCCGCCACGGCCCTCCGATTTTCAACGGATTTTTCCGAGAGTTCCGGGATGTGCCGACCGTCGATCGATTCAATTCAGGGAATTCCCGGCATTCGATGACGTCCCGCTGGATTTGCAAACCGGATTCGGCACTCTACTATGCAACGCAGCGGGCTGGTGCAGTGCCGCAGCGACAATTTCCACGGACGCGTTTCAGTCCAGACGTGACGCATCCAACAGAAGGCTGATTCGGGATCACCTGCGTTCCGAACAATCTTCCCGGAAGTCGTGCGGGCGCGGCAGCGGCTGCGTGCCGGCGCAGATGGCAATCCATCAACGTGCTCCACGTCCGGACCTAGAATGCCGCTGGCTCAGGCGATGCCGGACAGCATCAGGTCCGACAGCGGTGGCAATGCGGCGGGTCGTGTGCAGTTCATCGTGCAGGCTGGTGACCGAGGGCGGTCTCGGACTGTAGAAATTCAGTGACTAAACCAAGTGGAAGGAAGTGTCGTGGCAACCCTTGCAGAAACATCCAAAGCCCAGAAGGAACTTCTGGATCAGCACACCCGCGAAATGGTAAAGTGGCATTTCAGCGACGACACTGGCTGTCAGTTCTGGCTGGAAAAGAAGCGTGAGTTCAATTTTGATCCGCTGACGGAAGTGACCTGCTTCGAAGACCTGAAGAAGTTTCCGTTGTTCGAAGACGAGTGGCTTCGCGGTGGCCCGATGCGTCGCTGGGTCCCACAGCCGCTGCAGAACAAGCCGATTTACGTGTTCGAAACCGGGGGCACCACAGGGATCCCGAAATCCCGCGTGGTCGTCGAGGATCATTGGATTGATTATGAACTGTTCAGTGCGACGCTGCCGGACGAATCCTTCCCCCGCGGCGCCAACTGGCTGATGCTGGGCCCCTCAGGGCCTCGTCGCCTGCGACTGGCAATTGAACATCTGGCCCAGTTCCGTGACGGGATCTGCTTCTGCGTTGACCTCGATCCCCGCTGGGTGGTCAAATTGCTGAAGAAGGGCAAAGTCGAAGAGGCCAAAGAGTACAGTGCGCACTGCATTGATCAGGCATTGACGATTCTGTCAGCGAACAACGACATTCAGTGCATGTTCACCACGCCGAAACTTCTGGAAGCTCTGGCCCTGCGACTGATGGATCAGGGCAGCAGCATTGAAGAAGCCGGAATCAAGGGTATCTTCTGCGGGGGAACGGAATTCACCGCACAGTGGTACCGCTTTGCTCGTGAAGAACTGCTGGGGCCGAATGTCTACATCACGCCGACCTACGGCAACACGCTGATGGGACTGGCCTGCGGCAAGCCGTTTGATCCAGCCGACAATTTCAAAATCACCTACTACGCTCCACAGCCGCGTGCGGTGATCGAAGTCGTCGATTTTGATGATCACATGAAGGTTGTTGATTACGGCGCCACCGGGCGCGTGAAGCTCTACACGATGACCAAAGAACTGTTCGTTCCGGGCTTCCTGGAACGTGATGAAGGCGAGCGGGAGATGCCGCACGAAAAGTATCCGTGGGACGGTGTCAGCGCCGTTCGTCCGTACCACGTATTCGCCAAGACCACCACGGTTGGCGTGTACTAAGTCGACGGAACAGCGTTCAGGGGCTCAGGCCGCGGACTTAGCTCTGCGGCCTGAGCCTGAATTCCGAGCGTCTCTGCCTTGCTCAATTCGTTAATCCTCCGAACCTTCACTTCTCTGACCTCCTTCCCTGAAATTCACTGCCATGCTGGAAATTCCTGTCGTTCGCTGGGGCAAGCCATACGAATCCCTCGAAAAGGCCGATGTCGTTCACTTCGAAACCGGCGAAGTGATGGCTCAGATGCATCAGGCCAATGCGGGTCTGGTACAGATGGATTCTCGTAAATCCGCCAAAGCACGCGAAGTGTTGCGGCAGTTTTCCTGCGCCGACCTGATCGAAAAATGCAAACGCGCAGCGGACCTGTACCTCACCGCCGAACTGCCGCTGGGCAATGGCACTCAGACGCCAGAGCAGTTCTGCTCGATTCAGTCGGCTACCACTGGCCTGCCGCTGAATATGTGCCGTGCCAATATGAACAAGAACGCCTTTGTGCTGAAACACATGGGCGACATGCTGGATGCCCTGACCCGCGGCCTGCCGCTGGATATTCTGACTCGCGGATACGGCATGGAATCGCGCAACGTGATGGTCAGCTATCAGGCGACCACCTCGGTGCTGGGACTTGTGCTGCCGTCCAATTCGCCTGGAGTGCACACGCTCTGGCTGCCTGCCATTCCACTGCAGATCGGGCTCGTCCTGAAGCCGGGTTCTTCAGAGCCGTGGACGCCCTACCGTATGTACGAAGCCTTTGCTGCGGCCGGTGTGCCGCGTGAAGCCTTCTGTCTGTACCCCGGTCCGCACGACGTGGGCAACAAGGTTCTTGAAACCTGTAACCGCGCCATGATTTTCGGAGGTCAGGCGACCGTTGAAAAGTACCATGGCAACCCTCGCGTCCAGGCACACGGCCCGGGCTTCAGCAAGATTCTTCTGGGTGACGACATTGTTGATCGCTGGGAAGATTACCTGGATATTATGGTGAAGAGTGTCGTCATGAACGGTGGTCGAGGCTGCATCAACTGCTCCGGCATCTGGGCATCGCGACACACGGAGGCAATCGCCGACGCGATCGCTCAGCGAATCGGCCCGATTGTTCCGCTGCCAACGACGGATCCCAACGCCGCCATCGCCGCCTTTACGACCGCCGGTGTGGCTGAAGCGACCAATAACCAGATCGAGGCCGGGTTGAATGCTCCGGTGGTCACCGATGTCGCGGCGAAGTACCGTGGCGGTGATCGACTGGTACGACAGGAACGCTGTGATTACCTGAGGCCCACAGTCCTGCATGTCGCGGACTGTGACAATCCAATGGCGAACACCGAGTACATGTTTCCCTTCGTATCCGTCGTTCGGTGCCCGCAGGACAAAATGCTTTCCAAAATCGGTTCCACCCTGATCGGCACGGCAATTACGGAAAACGAAAAGTGGATTACGGAACTGGTGGATGCTCGCAACATCGACCGGCTGAACGTTGGACCAATCCCCACGTGTGCCCTGAACTGGCTGCAGCCTCATGAGGGGAACATCATCGACTTCCTGTTCCGCAATCGTGCCTTCCAGAACAGTTTGCCTCCGGCTCACTGATTGCGGCAATTCCAGGCGACTGTCCAAACCTTCACAGCACCAGCGATCTGCATCACTGCAGATTGCTGGTGTTTTTTTACCGGGGTTTCACACACCAAACTGGCGCCCGTGTTTCAGGCAGTCACTCAGCTCCTCAGTGACGGCTGTAATCGCGGGCATTGAGGCGTCCGGGTTCAGCCTTCGGCTGATGCGGCGGGCCAGTGGACCGTACTCCAGAATGTTCTCCAGTGCACGCTGCGTGTCGCCGTCCAGGTCCGGCCGCGTTGCCTCATAAAGATGTCGCCACAGTTCCTGCAGGCTGCAGGATGATCCCGGATAGCCGAATAACTGCAGCAGCGCCGCGTTCTGCACTTCGGCTCGTTCCGCTGAATCGATGGCCTGCAACAGCAATTCGAACAGGGGCTCGACCGCAACCGCCTGCTGAGCCTGCAGTGATCCCCAGCGTTCCTGCACGAGCGACTTCAGTACGGACACCACCAGGCTGAGCACACCGAGGTCGGCGGCAGGGCATTCCTGAATATCAATGACCCGGATTTCAATGGAACCGCGCCCGAAACGGGCAATCGCCCCGCGCGCGTTCAGAAACTCATCCTGCAACACGCCCTCCGGATCCAGCGGCGCAATCGCCTTGAACATGGGTTCAAAAATCTGCGTCCGATAGTCGGCCTCAGAAAACGCCGGCTCGGGAATCACACGACCGGCAATCAACGGGATCTTCGCCGAATTGCTGCGATACACGTGCAGACGCTGATCCATCCGGCCCGTCAGTCGACCTTCCGCCAGAGGTGACGCGGCGGCCAGTGCCGGCAGCAGCGGCAGGATCAGTCGAATCGCGGCGTGCAGTCGGCCGAATTCCTGATCATTCGCAAAGGGCAGATTCAGATGCACGCTCTGCAGATTGGCCCAGCCGTGGCCTCGACAATCGAAAATCCGATTGAACGCCTCATACACCGCGCTGTAGTCATGCGGCCAGAGCCGCATTTCGCGAAATGGATTCATCCATGGGTGCATGGCTGACGGCAGCAACTGACCGCCCAGCCCCGCCAGTTGCTGATTGATCCTGCGCACCTCGCCCTGAAACCCCGCTGCCAGACCATGCAGTGAATCCACCGGTTCGGTCGTCTTCAGCTCCACCACATGCAGGACCAGCTCATTGGACCACGACAGCCGACCGCGTTCCACATCAGACTGAATCTGCCCGCATTCTGCCTGAATCAATCGATCGCAGATCGGCAGCACGTCCAGAGTCTTCTGCGACACGATCATGTATTCCAGCTCCACGCCGTAGCCCTCGAAGAGCCCCAGCCTGCGACGATCTGTCTCTGACACAGTAATATCTCCGGTGTGTTCTGATCACGATACGAGTTACATGAGGACCAGCGGGGTGATAGCGAAACGATCGAACTTCGGAAGTTCAGTGCCTTGTCGAATAGATCGCGAAATGGTTGCAGGTTGAGGTCTGCGGCAGTGAAACGGCGGGGACTCGTTTCGTCGAAGCAAAAACCGACGATAGGCCGGATTCATGCCGTTTCACGATCGAGGGACCGGTAGGGTCAGTCGTCCAGTCGTGCGCGTTTCTGTTCCATGCGCCGCACAAACACGTCCATGATCCTGTTGTAAAGATCCTCTTTCAGAATGGAATCTTCACTGTCCGCATCGATATTGGGATTGTCGTTGACTTCGATGATGTAAAAGTTTCCGTTGGATTCCTTCACATCAACACCGTACAACCCGTCGCCAATCAGATTGGCCGCCTTCAGCGCCAGTTTGACGGCCTTCCGCGGTGCCAATTCAACAGGCAGCGTCTCGGTTTTGCCATAGCGACCGCGGCCCTGACATTCCTGACGCACAATCTGCCAGTGACCGGGCGCCATAAAATAACGGCAGGCAAACAGCGGTTTACGATCAATAATCCCGATCCGCCAGTCAAACGTGGTGGGCAGATATTCCTGAGCGATCAGCAGTTCCGAATCTCCCAGGAAGTCTTTTGTCTTTTCCTCCAGCTCCGCGGCCGAATTGATCTTCACTACGCCTCGGCTGAAGGCGCTGTCCGGTTGTTTCAGGACAAATGGATATCCCAGCTCCTGAACCACTTTGTCGATGTTCTCGTGATGCACAACGAGGGAACGGGGAACATCCACCTTATGCCGCGCGAGGATTTCAGCGAGATAGACTTTGTTGGTGCATCGCAGAATCGACAACGGGTCGTCGATCACCACCATGCCCTCCTTCGCCGCACGTCGGGCAAAACGATAGGTATGGTGATTCACATAAGTCGTCTCACGAATGAACAGCGCATCGAATTCCAGCAGTCGACTGTAGTCATCCTTCGTGATCAGTTCGGCATAGACATCCTGTTCCCGGGCAGCGCGAAGAAATCGTTTGAGCGCCGTTTCGTTGGAAGGCGCATTGTGCTTTTCGTCCGGATCATACAGGATCGCCAGATCAAAGCGTGTGCGTTTACGGGAACGAGGCATGGCAGCTCGTCCCGACAGATATCTGGCTGCGGATTCTGCTACGAAAGGCTTATGACTGTCCGGCAGCTGGTGAGGCGCAGGAGTCTGCACGCGACGGATCTGCCACCGACCTTCATCGTTGCGCTGAAACTCGAATCGCAGCATCGGCGCAGCAAACAGATTGAACAGATGCAGAGCCAGGCGATCGTAGCGACGCGCAAGGTTTCGACCAAAGTAGACGCTCAGCGTGAACTCGCTGGACTGCAACGGACTCAGATTCTGCTGAATCAGCTCATCCAGCTCATCCGACAGAAC
>JBDKIW010000183.1:0-11238 GCA_039796955.1 Planctomycetota bacterium | reverse complement strand
ATCCAGAATGCCTCCCTGCGTCGATGTGATCCGCACTTCAGAGGTCGAGGCGACGCTGCTGATCGAAACATTGCCTGGTGCTGTGAAAACAACCAGACCGCTTCCCGCGTCAAGGACAGCTCCGTCGAGCATGGTAATGGCTCCGCTGCCGAATGAGCCTGCACCGGCAGCGTCGGCCGTCACAGCTACGGAACCTGAATCCGCAATCAGCACGCCTGTGGCGGCAAAGATCACGTCACGATGGGCCTTCAGCAGGATAGAACCAGACGTGGTCTGCAGAGTTCCGGTCAGGGTCAGATCCGGATCGGTTCCGGTGGCCGTCAGATCTGCCAGAGTGCCGATGGTGCTGGTGTTGACGAGGTTCATGGACGAATCTTCCACGATGGTCACACTGCCGGTGGACTGCAGTTCCAGCGAACCGAAGTCGATGGTGTCACCGCTGGCCAGCCCGAGCTGAATCGTGGGAGCCGTCAGGCTGGTAAGGCCGGTAACGGTGAGGTTGCTGGCGGCGGCATTGGTCAGGGTGGCAGTGGACAGCAGAGTCAGTGTTCCGGCGGTATTGGCCCCGGTGACCAGCATACCGTCATCCTCGGCAATCAGGACGGTGCCGGTGGTCTGGAACGTGACGGATCCCATGGTGACAGTGCCCGCTTCGGCTACCGTAATGCTCCCTCCGCCGCTGGCGATCAACAGGAGATTTCCGGCGATGTTCAGTACGTCAGCAGCGTCCCCGGCAAGAAAGATGCTGGTGGCGTTGAAGACAGCGGAATCCTGCACAATGATCTGAGCCGGGTCGATAAGGGCTCCTGCGGATGTCAGCAGCAGGGTGTGCGCGGTGTTGGCCCCGACGATTTCAGTCGCGTCTTCTTCAAAGATAGTGACGGTGCCCGGGGAATTGAACGTCAGCGTGCCCATTTGCACCTGACCGTCCGTCTGCAGGTCAATATTGCCGCTGGTGGCGGTCAGGTTCAAATTGCCAGTGACGTCAAGGCGATCAGCGGGGCTGTTGCCCAGCTGAATGCTGGTACCGGTGATACTGGCGTCGGTGGAGACGCTGACCATGGCGGAGCCGCCGGAGGCATCGGTGTCCGTGACTATTCCAGCAGAAACAATCTGCAGCGACTGGCTGTTGCTGGTCCCGGCGAGGCTGGTGCTGGAATCTTCATGAATCTGCACGGCACCGGTCGTTTCAAAGGTCAGCGAGCCAAAGTTCGCCTGACCGGTGGCAGCGATGGTGATGCTGCCGGACTGAGACTTGAAACGGGCATTCCCCTGGATATTCACAGAGTCGCTGGCTGTATCTCCAAGGGTTAGGCTGCCAGCGGTCAGGCTGGCGTCGCCGGTCACTGTCAGCGAGCCACCCCCATCGGTCAGTGCCTGCAGGCTGTTGAGCGTCAGGCTACTCGCAGTGCTGGTTCCGGTCAGCGTCATGGCGCTGTCTTCGTAAATGCTGGCGGTTCCCGTGGTGCGGAACGTGAGGCTGCCGAAGTTGGCCGTACCCCCGGATGCCACAGTAATCGTCCCACCGGAAACTGCTTCGAACAGGGCGTTTCCGGCAATCGTCAGGGCTTCATCACTGTCATTCAGCAGGGACAGTACCGGAGCATTGAACTGCGCGTTGCCGGTCACTACCACAGACGAGCCGTTGTCAACAATATTCGTGCTGGAATTCAGAATCAGGTTGCCAACGGCACTGCTGCCGGACAACTGCAGGGACGACTGCTGAAAGATGTCAGCACTGCCGGTGGTGTTGAGGGCGAATGAGCCAAACTGGGCGGCGGCCCCGCCACGGACGCGAATGGTCCCGCCACCGGTCGCGTTCAGAGCCAGTTGGCCGGCAACGCTCCAGGAGGCAGAAGGATCTTCACCGATGGTGATCTGCGAGGCGGTTAACGCCGCGCCCCCGGAAACGGAGATGCTGGCGTTGGTATCCGAAATCAGCCCGGTAGCCGTCAGGGTCAGGCCGGAGGCGGACGAGACCCCGGAAAGGACCAGATCGCCATCTTCGACAACAGTGGCACTGCCGGTGGTCACGATGGTCAGCGATCCCAGTTGGACGCTGTCACCCTGAGCTGTGCCGATACTGATGGATGGACCGGAGAATTTTGCGTTGCCGGCGACTGTGAGGCTGCTGCCGGCTGCCGTGCTGATGCTGGTGCCGGCGGAAAGATCAAGGCTCTGCACCTGAGTGATGGTACCGTCGATCTGCAGGCTGGAGGCGGCAGTGATATTGACGGAACCACCGCCGGCATTGGCCGAGCCCAAAGTCAGACTGCCGGAATTATTCACCTGCAGATTGCCACCGGCCGGCAGGTCAAACGACAACCGTTCGACATCCAGATTCAGGGGCTGGCTGATGCTCGACGCGTTGATCACGACCTCGGTTGCCGTGATGACCGAGTTGACCTCGAGGATGCCGTCGGTTTCCAGAGTCACGGTTCCCGTGCCCACGTTCACCGGAGTATTGAGCACGATGCCCTCACCGGCAGAGAATCGAATCAGTTGTCCAGGATTGCTGGTCACCTGGTTAATCGTCAGGGTCCCGGTGACTGTCAGGTCGATGTCATCCAGATAGCCTGTAATGTTCAGGGTGTAATCACCGAACACCTGCCGCGGCATTTCCACGGCCGGCGGGGCCCCTGAAACCAGTCCGGAAAACGCGGTGTAGACAATCTCCAGTTCGGTCCCCTGCCCCACATCACTGGCCGACTGGATCAGTTTGGGTTCTGCCATCGGCTGATCGTGGTAGAAGACGTTCTTCCATGCCACCACGTCCACAATGTTGAAAGTGCTCTGCTGTGAAATGTCGGTCGGTGCCGCATTGTCCAGTCGGTCCGGCGCTTCCTGAATGGTGCCTTTGGCCCGCAGAATGGCTTTGCTGGCGGCGCGATTGACACCGGCAGCCTGACCGGCGTCGATATAATCGACGTAAATATTGGCGTCAGAAGTCAGCTGAATATCCTTACCACTGCCATCCGTCTGCTGGATGACTCGTATCGCCGTCAGATTTCCGCTGGCAAAGATCGCCACCGTTCCGTTGACTGCACTGATCGATTCGGCTGTCAGGGCTCCGGTGTTGGTGATCTGAACATCCCCGGGGCCAGTGGCGATGGCGGAAACAATGTCCGATGCCGTATACAGTCGGATATTGCCCGCCGCTTCGGCAGAAATGCGTGTGGCCTGAATTTCGGTCTGAGCATTGGCGGAAATGGTCGTGCCGGACAGCGTGACCGTATCAGCTGCCAGGATCGCGTCCTGCAGACGCAGTGGCTGACTGGTTCGGAACGTGAGCAGCTGCGGGCGGGGACTGTCAACAAGACCGCCCAGCGTACCGCGAACGGTCAGCAGGGTTGTGCCGGTCTGCGACAATTCGATGAACTGTTCCTGTGACGCACGCACGTCCCATGTGCCAGCCGCAACCGAGACCGCCTGGAAATTGATTCGTCCCGTAGGCTGCTGCACCTGCTTCGTGCCGCCGGTTTCACCATCATAAATCTCAGCCGTGACGGTTTTGAGACCGCGGGCCAGCATCACCAGTTCGGTGACGCTGATGGTGCCGATTTCGGTGGCAAACAGGTTGGCATCAGTGAGCAGTTCCAGGCGATTGGCGGTGATGCTGCTGATGCCTTTCAGCGTCAGTCCGCCGCGCTGTTCCAGCACAATGGTGTCGGCCTGCAGCACGGAGGGGATCCCGGTGCCGTCGCCGGCTCCATCGGAACCTGTGGCATCGTTGAAAATCAGCTGTTCGGCACGGTACGAGATCGTTCCGGGGACTGTAAAGAATTCCGGCAGCCGCAGTGTGCCACCGGCACGGAAGTCGATACTGGAGTCAACCGTGATCGGTGAGGTGTCGGTCCCGGGGAGAACTCGCAGATCACCCTCACTGCTGACGACTTCAGCGGTACCGTTGTTGCCACCTGCGGTCAGTTGATCAATGACGATGGAACCGGTGGCATGCAGCGTCACCGAGCCAGCGGGGGCCAGCAGGAGGGCGGAGCTGATTCCGGGTACTGTTTCACCGGCACTGTCCAGATCTGTGAGCGAAATCGAGCCGGAAGTCGATTCAGCGTGCAGTTCGGCAACTGCGATCTGCAGCGTATCAATGCCGAGACCAGCCTGTAGTGTCAGCCGGTCAGCGATGAGATCGATCGCCACATCGGCCGTGTTCTGGGCAATCCGGCCGGATGCTGTCAATGTGATGTCGCCGAGTGAGTGAATGCCAGCGGCAGCGTCCGCGTTGCCGGTGGGAATGTCGGCATCGCTGGCGTAAAACTGTCCTGTGGAAATCCGACCGATGGTGATGTCGCCTGCAGCGTTGACGACGAGGTCGCTGGCGTCGGCATTGGTGTGTAGCTGCACGTCGGCCAGTTCGATGGCTCCACCAGGATTGGTGACGGCCATGCTGCCGTTACGGACGGAGGCGTGAACGGTCAGGTCACCGGTTCCGGTACGGTTGATGATCAGATTGCCAGCTTCCAGGACCGTGGCATTGATCCGCGTTGTGTCGACCATCAGAGTTGGCAGGGTGGTGGCGGAGAGAGTGACGCTGGCGGCCTGCAGGACCAGTTCCGTCACGTCAGGCAAAGTCTCCCATGTGATGGAACCTTCAGCCGTCAGGACGAGGTCAGCGGCTGGTACGGCGGTCAACTGACCGATCGTCAGGCTGGACGGCACGTCACCGGCAGGTTGTGCAATCAATCGCACGGCACTGTCGGGGGACGAGCCACCGGCGTAGACGCTGGCGGCGTGCAGACTGCCGATGGCCGTGACGTTGATTCCGCCGTCCGGGGTGGACGCCTCCACGCGTACATCGGTGAGGCTGTGAATCAGAATATCACCGGCCTCGCTGGTGTGTGCTGTGACGTTGGCTGCTCGAGTGCGGCCACTGATTCCCCCAAGTGCAGTGGCGGTGACGAGCGGCGTTTCGAGGTATCCACCGGTGCCGTGGCTGAGACTTCCGGCGGGGGCAGCCAGAGTGATGGAGTCACCGGCGGTGAGTGTGGCGCTGGTGAGAGTCAGATTTCCGGCGGTGGAGCCGGCAGTGAGTGTGATGTGTCCAATTTCCGGTCCGGCGGTCAGATCTGCGAACGCTGAAGCTGTGATGTTGCCGGTGTTGGAAGTACCGGTGCCGGCGAGGGCTGCGATGTCGGCGTCAGCATTGATCACCCCGTCCAGCAGCAGATGTTGTCCGGTGCTGATGGAGAGGGAGCCTGAGGCGAGCAGGTTACCGGAGAGTGTCGTGTCGAGACCCGCAGTGAGGGTGACGTCGCCGGAGGCCGGGATCTCGGAGAGGTTGGTTTGCAGTTGGCTGCGTTCACCGAAGAGGATACTGGTGCCGGCGGTGACGCGGATGATTGTGGAAGACTGCAGCAGAGCGAGAGCCGCTTCGGCGTCATCCGCGGTGCTGCCGCTGGCGAAGGTGCCATCAGCGCTAACGGACCCGGCGGCGTCAATGTTGAGGGCACCGCTGGTGGCGATGATGCGTCCGTTGAGTGTGGCGGACCCGGCGGCCAGCAGGGTGATGCTGCCGGCGGACAGAGCATCTGCGGCATATTCAGAGGATGCTACGGGGGTGGAATCACTGCTGCGGCTGGCGACGAGTGACGTCTGAGCTTCACGAATGGGCTGAGTTCCCCAGCGAGTGACAGAGCGTTCGCTGGCAATCGTCACATTGACCGGCACGGTCTCATACCGATCGCGTTTGCCGTACAGGTCGTGAGAGTTTGTGGTCCATGAATAGTGGAGTGTCAGACGGGAGTCGGACACGTCGGTTGAGATCGAACTCCAGTTGGCATTGTAGTCGCGGTAGGTTTCGTTGAGGGGGGTATAAGTTTCGGTTGAAGGCACTTCGTAGGTAACAAGAGGATTCGATCCAGGCATTATCGCGCGTGGGTATGCCCAACCCCAGTACATGAGCTCGTAGAAACCTTGTTGAGTCCAGAAATTCATCGTAAAGGATCTTGGTGAAAACGTGATTATCGTAACGTCTTCTCCGTTGCTCATGTACCTCTTTACGGGCCAGCCAGTTTCAGAATTATACGTGCCATAGCCTCGGACCCCAATCAGTCCCTGTCCGTATGGCCACATGCTTGCGATAGCTGCGTCTAGCTGCGCCTTGGTGCGGGGCTCTGCCCAGCGAGCGTTTGGATTTGACCTTAAAAACCCGCTGGGGTCTTCCAGAGTGCTGTAAGAACGCTTGGTATATTTTAGTTCCTGTCCGCCAACAACGCTGCGTGTTCCGACTTCAGTGCGACTGGTCACACTTCCCAACTCATTGCGGTAACCTGTAGGCACGCTGACATTCAGTGTAGAGCCAAAGGTCCCGGGCACCTGGCTTGCAGCCCCTGTGGGCTCATCCCTGACGTTGTTTTCACGACTGCTGCTTTGCCAGACCCATGTGGGATCCCGCAGGACACTGGCGTTGCTCCGCCCATCTGCGATGCTCCACGCCCGAACACCATCTTTCAGGTAGTCCAGGCTCCACCGCGCTGGACCGTCGTCGATATCTTTGATCAGATGGCGATACAGGTCCTGATTGGGGTCGGGCAGCGGTTCATCCACATAGCCCATTTTGTCCACCGCGGCAGAGCGATCCTGTACGTACTTGATCACGGCCTGATCGCGATACGTGCCCACCTTTTCGGTCGTGACTTGCGGAGTGCCCTGGGAAACGACCTGCAGAACATCTGCGGCGGCCCCCTTCGGCATGCGGATGTACTTGTCGTTCAGGCCATCCACCTGAATGAATTCGATCACATTCGGGGCGCCGACCCAGTCCGGTGTCCATGGCTGCTGGCTGGGTATGCCATCAATCCTCTGATGCTTTACCGCGTTGTTAAATCCAAAGTTGTAAAGCGGCAGATAGCCCAGGGTGCCAAGCACCGCCTGACGCTGGGCGTCCGAGAGTTGCGAAAACAAGCGGTAATTGCCGCTGCGGTAGTCGGACGTGACGGGCGCGGCACCAAAGCTGGCCCAGTTGATAACCGGAACACCTTCCGTGCGAGCGTGTGGGTGATCGGTGCTGTTGTAATAGTCAAGCCCCTCAATGAAGTACTCACGAATCTTCGCATTGTTGGCTGCCCGCGGGTTGTAATATGCGTCCTGCGTCAGCTGGATGTCCATCGTGTAATAGACAGTTCCAATCCGGAATTCCTCCATCCCCACCTGCCGTGTCACTGTGCTGGGCACAATGCGCACTTCCGGCACCATGATGGTGCCCAGTGCCACCTGGGTGTATCCGGTGACGACATAGACGGTCTGCGGTACGATAGAGACTCGCGGGCGACTGCGAGTTGTCAGACCACCTGCGGTGGCCGACGACTGGACCTCGATATCGCCACCGGCAAGGACCTGAATGCTGCCACTGGCCTGCAATGCTCCTGCGCCGCTGATCTGCACATCGGCCGTGGTGAGATCGGATTTTGAAAGCACTGCCGATTCCAGTACGGACAGGCTGCTGGCTGGATTCACGCCGGCGTGAATGTCGATGTTGGTACCAGCGGAGATGGATCCGATGATCTGAACTTCGTCCACGGCGCTGACGAGGACGCGACCAGCGAGGCTTTGCACGATGCCCTCGACGACGGCCTGTGTGCCGCGAAGATGCAACAGGCCGGCGGTTTGAATGGTGCCGGCCGGGTCAAGGCCGGAATCGGTACCGGCTCCTTCCACAAACAACAGCTCGGCAGCATTCAGTCGCACTGTGGCGTCCGGCGCGGACGTTCGGAGGCGCCCACCGGTAAGCACGCTGATGTCGGTGGCGGTGAGGCTGAGGCTGCTGGCGGCTTCCAGCCGACCTTCGACCGCGATGCTGCCGGTGGTGGAGGTGACGCTGACGCTGAGGGCATCGGCCACAAAGGCGTCACCAGCCGTCTGCCCGCTGCCAACGTTCCCCTGCAGCAGGACACCGTCAGTCGCTGTAATGGAAATGGCGCCGCCAAAACCGGTGCGAATTTCGCCACCGGAGAGACGCTCGGTGCCTGTGCTGTCCAGTTCAATTGGCAGGACGACAAGGCTGGTTTCGGATCCGTGTTCACCGGCGGTGATCTGCAGCTGATCGGCGGCGGTGATCAGGCCACCGATCAGGACCTGTCCGGCCGCCTGCAGGTGAACATCTGAGCCTGCGTCGAGGGACTGGACGGTGCCAAAGAGCTGCAGTTCGGCACCGGTCGTGAGTTGCAGTTCTGACGGAATGCCGGCGCTGCGTGCTCCCCAGGCGGTGGCGTCGACTTCCAGCGTGCTGAGGGGACTTTGTGAAATTGTACCACCGACAGCGAGTCGGATGGCATTGACTGCGCGGAGTGTACCACCGCGAGCGACCTGCTGCCCGGCTTCATTGACGCCCAGTCCGCCGAAGGTGAGGTTGCCGGTCACGCTGAGGCGGGCTTCTCCGGGAGCGATCCAAACCGGCAGACCGGTGTCGTCCAGATCGGCACCGGCAAGGATGGAACCGGCGATCACCGCGGAATCCGCCTCGATCTGCATGGCGACTCCGGCTTCGGGCGAATACACGACCGTACCGGGATTCATTGTGAGTGCTCCGCCCGCGAGAATCTGCAGCTGTGGTGCGCTGACGACAGCGCCCTGCTGTTCCGGCCCGTCAGGGCCGTCGGCCGTGCGACTGAAAGTGAGAGTGTCGGCCGATTCGAACCGCAGCTTCTGGTTGGGGCCACGGACGATGAGTCGCTGTTCGTAGACGTCAATCGTGGCGGCTTTGACCAGCAGTGAGCCGGCCAGCTGCAGATCGCCGTGCAGGGTTGCGGTGCCGGCAATATCGATGGAGATTTCGTAGTCATCTGTCGCCGATGTTGCGCGGGTGCTGGCGACAACACCAGCGATTTCCACGCTGTGCCCGATAAAATTCAGCTGGGTACCGGTTTCAATACGTCCCGATTCCCGAGCGACCCGCAGGTTGCCAGCAGTGGAGGCCAGTTCTATGAGGCTGATGTCACCGCTGCCGGGGCCAATGGTGCTGTTGATGATCACATCGTTCACGCCGCGAATGCGAATTTCGCCGCCATGGACGGACTTGAGTTTGCCTGTGCCGTAAGTGCGAATGCTCTCGGTGCCGGGCAGCACAGTCGAACCGGCTGTGATATTCAGATTCCGACCGGCCGTCAGGCTGCCGTGGAGGTCGATCGACTGTTCGGCGGTGACCACCACGTCGGACTGTGCGCCGCCGGCAACGACGCTGCCGTAGAGGACTGTGCGCGCACCGGGAGAGAGAGTGATGGAGCCACTGAGTGTTTCCAGCAGACCGGTGGCTTCCAGTTCCACATACACGGTATCAGCGGGATCAGAGTCCTGCGGAATGCCGCTGTAGAGTTCAATCGCAGAGTGGGCGAGGACCTTGCCGGCGATGTACAGTTTACCGTTGGGGCCGGTGGGGATGCCGAGACGTACGACAGACCCGGGTGCATCGGCCAGCACAGCGTACGGCAGTGTCGATTCCTGCGGGCCGGAACTCAGCTGTGTCCAGCCCAGTCGCTCAGCGCCGTCGCTGTCACTGCGAAGCTCGTGCTTCCATGGTCCGGCCAGCATCAGCCGGGATTCGGAAATGACCACGTTGAGTTCTGGAGTGACGGGATCGAATTGCCATTCGCTACCGACGCTGTAGTCGGGATTATCAGAGCGAACCACCGTCCAGCTGGCGGAATTGAGGGCCTGCTGGAGATCAGCGGCGAGGTCCTGAAGCGACGAATTGTCGGCGGTGGCTGAGGCGAGCAGGGTGACGCGGGCTGTGACGTCGAAATCCATGCGGCTGAGCCACAGGCTGAGCTGCACGTCGCCCGAGAGTTGTCCGCTGGCCCGCTGGACAAAAGAGTCTGCTCGCAGCTGCTGGGTCCATTCCGGGGCGAGGATCGAGACGCGTCCTGGGCCACTGAGGTTGATCTGGCTGTCGGGGCGCCACGTGGTCAGCTGTGTGGACCCGTACAGCACGATCCCGTTACCGGAATACGGCACGCCAGCTTCTTCCGGATCTTCGCCGCCCTGCAGATCGATCAGGCGTCCGGCTCGCACATCACGACCGAAGCGAATCTGCTGATCTGCGCGGACGCGGATTTCGGAATCCCCATCGTATGTCGTGACGGTCAGACCGAGATATTCACCGGCGTCGTCGTAGGTGCGAGCGACAGAGCCGCCGGCGATCAGGGAGCCCATCAGATCGGCGTCACCGCTGGAGTCGATGCTGATGATGGCGGCAGGATTGACGGCAGTTACCTGGCTGGCTGGGGAAACTTTCACACCGATGCCGTTGAGCGATGTTCCACCACGGATTTCGATTCGCTGGCTGGTCCAGAGGTTGCCGCCGGTTTCGACCTTGTCCCCGGAAGCAGCGCGAGCCACGCCTCCGATCCAGGCCTGACCTTCGTCAAACAGCACATGAATCTCAGACGGCTTGCTGCCCCAGGCAATCGATTCTCCGATCCGCTGACCGGCGGAATTGAACTGTTGAGTCAGGATCCCACCGGACACGATGTTGCCCATCAGCTGCAGACTGCCGACGCCGAGAATTTCGACAAGGCTACCGGTGCTGGTTGAGGTGAGACCGGCGGCCGTCAGGCCAGCTGCGGAGGTGATCACGACAGCCAGGCCATCATCGTCGCTGCTCGCCGTGCCTCCTGCCGCACGCACTCGACCGGCAGCCAGAACAGCCGCATCGATGAACAGCTGCTGTCCGGCCTGCAGACGCACCTGGGAATCGGGCCCGGACCAGGTGACACCGGAGTCACCAATCGTACCACCGGCGACAACGGTGCCCAGAATGTCGACATCCTGAGCCCCGCGGATGTCGATTACGCTGCCGGCTTTGGGAGTAACCAGCCGTGAGATGGCGGGAATCAGCACGCTGGAACCGCTGTTGCCAGCACCCCCGCGAGACGTTCCGTCAAGCTCCATCCCACCAGAGATCGTCAAATCTCCGCCGATGGTTCCGGCACCTTCCCAGTAGACCCACTTGTCGGACTGCAGCACCAGATCGCTGCCGTCACCCGGCAGATTCAGGTTGCCGCGAATGATAACGTCGTCAACAGCCTGCAGTGTGAGCGAGCGATTGTCTTCAAGCACGGTCACTGTTCCAGTGACCAGAAAACTGAAACCCCGCTGACCTACCAGATCGTGGGGCTGCATGATCTGCAGGGCATCGAGGGAGCCATCGTTGGTCGGGTCAGCCAGGTACAGCACGTAACGCTGCGACTGATTGTCCACGGCCAGCCAGCGGCGATCGGTTTCCAGTTC
>JBDKIW010000182.1:0-7335 GCA_039796955.1 Planctomycetota bacterium | reverse complement strand
ACAGAGAACTCCCCCATGGCCGGGTACTGCCGACGCTTTGCGGGCACATCCGCGAGAATCCACCCGCGCGGTCTGCCGTCGTTCCCAGTATGATGGTGGCGTGTTTCACGCTCGGTTCTGCTGTCCTGACGTTGCCTGGTTTCACGACCGACAGGAATACCCGAATCTGCCTCGTTGTGACGTTTTTTGTCCCCACCACTTCCGCTATCATCTCGGATCGCGAGTTGCCGTTCCCCGGCCACCTGAAGTTCGCCAACACACCGGAATGAGTTTTTGAAATGTCTGAGCCATTGCTGTCATATGATCCAGTCGCCGCCCTGAAACTGTTGTCTCCGGAGAGAATTCCGGCGTTGAAGAATGCTCTGAACGCCGCACGCGACGAGACGCTGAATGATGTGGAACACTGGCAGAGCGGGCTTCCGGTTCCGATGGACAAACAGCCGCTGGATGCCGGTTTTATTCAGTGGCCTGAGGAACTGCTGGCCGATCTGGAGCGTTCCGGTTCGGCCAGCCTTGTGGCACGACTTGAGTCCTGTGGAAGACGTCTGGCGGACTCTGCTGACTCGCTCGTGGTCCTCGGGATCGGCGGGTCCTACATGGGCATGCGTGCTATGTTCGAAGCCCTGCGTTCGCCGTTCTGGAATGAACAGAGTCGGGCGACGCGCGGAGAACTGCCGCGTCTGTACTTCGATGGCTGGAATGTGGATTCTGATCAACAACGGGCTCTGCTGTCCCTGCTGGACGAACGCGCGGCCACCTTTCCCAACTCAGTGCAGGGGCGAACGGCTGTCATTGTGATCAGCAAATCCGGTGGCACACTGGAAACTGCAGTCGCCTATCGTAACTTTCGAGATTTGCTGGAGCGGCGATTTGGCACTGACGTGGTCAATCTGATTGTGCCGGTGACCGGTGAATCCGGTCGGCTCCGCAATCTCGCAAAGGCCTCCGGATTTCCGGATGTGTTCTCAATCCCGGATGGCATCGGGGGCCGTTTTTCGGTTCTGACGTCTGTTGGGTTGCTGCCGGCAGCGGCAGCTGGCCTGAATATTCGTGCCCTGCTGAAGGGCGCTGCCGACATGACTCAGCATTTCCGAACTGCACCCTTCGAAAGCAATCTGGTGCTGCAGTTTGTCGCCGTCTGCCACGCGTTTGAAGTCGACCTCGGGCTGACCTGCCGAATCCTGTCCACATGGGGAAGCAAGCTGGAAGCCGTCGGCCTCTGGTACGATCAACTACTCAGTGAAAGCCTCGGGAAACACGAACGCGGGGCAACACCGCTGACTGTGGTCAACACACGTGACCTGCACAGTCGCGGCCAACAGCATCAGGAAGGCCGTCGGGACAAACTGATTACCAATCTGCTGCCCGGGAAACCAAAACTGCCCTCGCTGACCGTGCCTTCGCATGCACTCGATCAGGACCTGCTGAATCAGCTGGCCGGAACACCCTTGACCAGAATTCTGCAGGCAGCGGTGGCTGGAACCAATCAGGCCTATGCAGATGATCGTCGTCCGACTGCTGATCTCGCACTTCCGGCGCTCACCGAGCATGCAATCGGCCAGCTGTTTCAGATGCTGATGCTGGCGACCGTTGTCGAGGGGCGGCTTGTCGGAACCAATCCGTATGGTCAGCCTGGGGTCGAGGCGTACAAGCAGAATACGCAGGCCAATCTCGGGCTGAAGTAATTTCCATGGTTCCGGTCAGCACACCCTCGTCCCTGAGGCTGTCTGCGACTGGTTTTCTGGTCCCCCCAATACAAAAAGGGCTGCTATGAAGCTGACATTCCTCGGGCACAGTGCGTTTCAGCTGGAAGTTGCCGGTAAGTCGATCCTGATCGATCCGTTCCTGACCGGAAATCCGCAGGCAAGTACTTCGGCGGAGAGCATCGACGCTGACTACATTGTGATCACACATGGTCATGGTGATCATGTGGGCGATGCGGTAGAGATTGCCAGACGAACGAATGCGATGGTGATTTCCAATCACGAAATCTCACTCTGGCTGCGGAAGCAGGGCGTGGCCAGAACTCATGATATGCATCTCGGTGGAAGTCATCGCTTTGAATTTGGCATTTTGAAGCTGACGCTCGCCTTTCATGGTTCCATCCTGCCCGACGGAACCTGCGGCGGAAATCCTGCCGGGCTGCTGTTCAAAACGGCCGAAGGTAACGTCTATCATGCTGGTGACACGGCCTTGTTCTCGGATATGTCTCTGATCGGTGAAGAAGCGTTGAAGGTCGCCATCCTTCCAATCGGTGATAATTACACCATGGGACCGGAAGACGCCGTGCGAGCTGTCAGTTTGCTGAAGCCTGCGATTGCCATCCCCTGCCACTACAACACGTTTCCGGTGATTGAACAGGATGCAGAGGCATGGTCGCAACAGGTTCGGTCAAAGACCAGCGCGCAACCCGTGATACTGGCACCCGGAGAGGCATTGGAAGTCTGAAGTCAATGTCCGTGATTGCGTAATGAGTCGGAGGATCGCCGACTGTTGCTGCGTGCAGGATCACGGCGGCCGTGTGACTCGACCACTTCAGGACAAGTCAAAGCGCTCCTGCTGGTCCTGCGGCAGAAGGTCGTCCACACTGCCGGGAACCGGTAGCACCGTGTCCGCGTCCGGTGGACTGGGAATCAGCAGAGTCAGCATCTCCCGTGCCAACTCCACCATTCCCACGCCGGTCAGCGCGGAAACCCTGACCACACGAGAATAGCAGTCCGTAAAAGAAGACGCAGTACTCAGAGTCGATGGAGTCACGCAGAGGGTTTCGGCAGCCGATGTTTCTGAATGCAGGTCTGACTTACTGCAGATCAGCATCACCGGTCCGTGAAACTGATTGGCCAGTTTGACGACTTCCGGATCACAGACACCGTCGGCACGATCGGTCACGCAGCAAAGCAGATCCAGCTGCTGAGGCAGTGCGCGGGCCCGTTCGATGCCCTCAAGTTCCAGTTCCGAATCCGTGGTCTGACGAATGCCCGCCGTATCACTCAGGCAAAGTGTCCAGCCGTCGACGATCACTTCTGCATCCACTATGTCACGTGTGGTCCCGGGAGTTGGGGAAACAATGGATCGCTCGCGCCCAGCTAGCGCGTTCAGCAGCGAGGACTTGCCGACGTTGGGGGCACCCAGCAGCGCCACATGGAACGGTGCTGTCAGGTGATTCGCACAGGACTTCCATTGCAGGACTGTCTGCAATGCCGCCCCGCGAATCCTTGTGTCGGTGGATCGCAGCTGTTGCCGCAGGATCGCAAGGCGACCGTCCGTTTGTTGCAATACCCTGTTTGCGGCCTGACGTGTTCTGCAGGCAATGAGTGCTTTTTGCAGAGCCGTGTCAACGATATTCCCGTCTTCAGGAATGGATTCTGAGAAGCTGGATTCGGAGAGCCATGCGGTGGAATTGGCTGGCAACACCTTCAACCCGGTATTCTGCAGGTCCCGGAGAATTTGTGAGATGGCTGCGAATCCTCCGTGACAGCAGATTTCCCAGCTGGATTCTTCAAGTCGCACCACGACGACGTCTTCGCCGTTCCAGGTCCCATAGAGGATGCGATTCACAGGGGCAGTGGCTGCTGACGTGCCGGCGTTTACACGAAACGAAAGGAATGCTCTTTCGGCCTGCTGTGGTGCAGCGTGAACACGGATTGCGGCGACGGCTCCGGGACCGGGCGCCGTCAGGGGAATTGCGGTTCCGCGGGATGGTATCAAAGTGAGCTCCGGGATGTGCCCTGAAAAAAGCGGTGATGCTGGTTGGCCCATGATTTTTGCCACACAAAACTTCTGGACGCTGGAGTGTTGACGACCGAAGGTTGAGCACGTTCGCCCGGGGTGACAATACCGGTTCCGGCCCGGTGTACAGTCTGCTTTTGTTGATACCGAGAGTCGTTGTGCGCTTAAAGTGCCGCGGGGCGAAGAGAGTTTTGCACAGTTCGGTGAGTGACACGCAGCTCGCCCAGTTTCCCGGAACCCCGCGAGTTTGTCCAGGAAAATCGCGGTATTCCTCAAGATCAGGTGCGTCCGCTGGACAGTTTGTACTTTCGCTCCAGCAGCGTGCCTCTCAATGCCGATGTTCCGACTACGTACGGTTTCGCCGGACTGCTGACTTTGTGCGCAGTCTGAACGCGGCTGAACGCTGGGTAGACCGGCAAAGAGTGCTGGTTTCCTGAGGGCCTTCACTTCCCATCTCAATTTCTCCCGGACCAGGGATGGTCATGAGTCGACCATCGGAACATGGAGCAACGCGGTCTCTGCCAGCCCGAATTCTCGGCTGGACAGTGGGGCTGTCATGCTCACGTCCCAGGCTGATGCTCTGGCTGGTCCTGCTGGTCGCCTGTGGTGCCGTGGGCTTTACAGTCACGCATCTGCAGGTGCACACCAGCCGATCGCATCTGACTGATCAGGCCGCGCGGTTTACACGCAACTGGCAGCAGTACGCGGACACGTTTGGCACTGAATCCGATCTGCTGGTTGTGGTGGAAACACCGGCTCCGAACCTGCGTTTGATCCGGTCTGTCATTGACGAACTCGGCGTGCGGCTCAATCGTGAGCCCGAGCATTTCGAAAATGTTCTGGCCCGAGTGGATCTGTCTGCCATGCGTCGCAAGGCGCTTCAGTTTCTGACTCCGCAGGAAATCCGGAAAACAGCCGCCCTGCTGAAAACGTACGATCAGGTCGTGGTCCAGCAGAAATGGGAGCTGGTGCGGACGGAAAAGCTGGTGGAGTATCTGTATGGACAGGTACGACGGGGCCAGGATGAGGGTGTGGTTTCCGAGAACACCTGGGCGTCCGCTGAGCGTCTGGCAGAAAGTTTGTCGTCTTATCTTCACAACGCACTCGAAACCGGTCGATCGGAACGTACTGCGTTTAAGTCTCCGTTGCCGGATTTGATTTCGGTGGCTGGTGATCAGAAACTCACGGATGGTGCCACAGCCTACATGCTGAATGATGAAGGAACCGTGGGTGTTGTGCAGTTGTCTCTGAAGGGAAGTCCGGATGGTCGGCAGTCTGACTCTGCCGGGATCGCACGGCTTCGCGAATTGATTCGGCAGGTTGAAACCGAGAAGCGTCCGGACCAGGGCGGCTTGCGTCTGGCACTGACCGGGATGCCGGCCCTCGAACACGACGAGATGCAGAGTACCGGAATTGACCTGAAGAACGCGGCCATCGTGGCGTTTTTTACTGTCGGTGGTTTGCTGCTGCTGGTCTTTCGCGGAGTTCGGCACCCGATGCTGGCACTGATGACGCTGCTGGTGTCGCTGAGCTGGACCTTCGGCGCTGCCACAGCACTCATCGGGCACGTGAACATGATCAGTGCCTGCTTTGCGGTGTTTCTGGTAGGACTGAGCATTGATTTTTCAGTGTCGTTTATTCACCGTTATCTCGCGCTACGTCAGGAGTTGTACGAACTTCCCGAAGCGCTCAGAGAAACAGCGGAAAGTAATGGCCCCGGGATCCTGATGTCGGCCATCACCACGGCGCTGGCGTTTTCGACCGCGCTGCTGACGGGCTTTCCCGGGCTGGCTGAACTGGGCGTTATTTCTGCGATCGGTGTGCTGCTTTGCGCGCTGGCTGTCTTCGTGTTTCTTCCTGCGTTGATCGCTATTTCTGACGCTGATGTGGAAGTAACGGCTCTGCCACAGCCATTCTCACCCGCCAGTCTGCGACGGGTTCTGGTGGCGTGGCCAATGGTCTCTGTGGCAGTCGCATCACTACTGATCGGTCTGTTTGCATGGCGTGCCTTTCGCTACTCCGAGGGGCGTATTACCTGCCGTGTTCAGTATGACCCGAATCTGATTGAACTGCAGGATTCGGACGCTGAATCTGTTCGTGCGGAACGCACCCTCGAATCGTCCGGTACGGAAACGGTTCTGCATGCGGTATCGATTGCCTCTTCATGGGAAGACGCAATTCGCCTGCGTGAGAGATTTCTGAAGCTGGGGTCGGTCGCTCGTGTCAGTGACGCGGCCAGCAAACTTCCGGATCGGCCGGATTCCGAAACAGCGCAGCAACTGCAGGCCCTGCAGCAGCAGGCGGCTCGTGTCTCTCCGAACGTGCCCTCCCCTGCTCCGGTAAATCATATTGCCGTGGGGCAATGGGCTGATCGTCTGTATGCTCGTATTCGCACATCCACTCACCCACGTGCTCAGAAGGCGGCAGCAGCTCTGGATCTGTTTCTGAACGATCTCAGTAAAACACCGGCGAAGCAGGCCAGTGCGATTCTGACCGCCTATGACACGATGATTGCCCGCTGGTTGCTGCTGGAATACTCAGAAATCGCCAGTGCGGACCGATTTGATCCCGTTGATCTGAAGGATCTGCCCGGTGAACTGAAGAGTCGGTTCCTGCGAATTGATGGTGAGAATCGTCAGCAGTGGGCTCTGCGTATCTATCCCCGTGAAGATGTCTGGGATGGCAAGGCGCTTCAGGCGTTTGTGAGTGAACTGAGGACGGTGGATCCGCACGTGACTGGGACTCCTGTGCAGATTCTTGAGTCAGCCGGACGGATGGATTCAACGTACTCCCGCATTGGTCTGTATGCCTCAGTTGTCATCGCTCTCGTGCTGCTGCTGAATTATCTGCGACCGGGCCAGAAACTCCTGACCGTGCTGCCTCCGATTGGTGTGGCCGCCTTCATTGGTTATACGCTGTACCAGCGCAATGGAACATTTGACCCTTCAATGGCTGTCCTGATCTGCCTTGGGCTGGTGGTGTTCATCGCGGCTGTACTGGACTATCGCAATCTGAGGGATACGGTGCTGACACTTGTGCCGGCTCTCGCTGGTGGCATTGTGCTGCTGGGCTGCATGGCCCTGCTGGGGCTGCAACTGAATCCGATGAATCTGATCGCCCTGCCTCTTGTCTTCGCGATCGGAATCGATAACGGAATTTACCTCGTGTCCGACTGCCGTAAGCAGATTGCTGCCGGCCGGGAAACGTATGAAACGTCGTCCGACACTTTGAGCAGTGTGCTGGTAACCTCGTTGACGTCGATTGCCGGATTCGGCAGTCTGCTCGTGGCGTCCCACAACGGAATCTTCAGCATCGGACTGCTGCTGGCTCTGGGTGTTGCCAGTTGCCTGTGTGTCTCCCTGGTGCTGATGCCACCTGTTCTGACACTGGTAGCCAGACATCAGCCTGCCAGCATGGAACCGGTGCGAATCATCCGCAGGCCGGATACCGAATCTGCCGACGCCACAGGAGCGAAGGACGCTGCTGCGAAGGCCGCACCCGCGAAGGGCAAGAAAGCTGCGTAATCCGCTGGCACTTGCGAGCCCTTGTTTCGGGCGTTTCAGTTCGTCTGCAAACGCCGCTTGATCTGATCGGCCATCACCGCCA
>JBDKIW010000181.1:0-5577 GCA_039796955.1 Planctomycetota bacterium | reverse complement strand
CCCAGCGAGACAGGACGTCAGCGTTCGGGTGCCGCTGAGTGAATTTCGGGACAGAGAGGACTGGCGGGACGCGGAATCAGCCTGTGGCGGGTGATCGGCACGATTCGGCGGGGCACTGCGTTTGTGCGTGCAAATCACAGGGTCGCGAGATTGGCAGCGATGTGCGTGAAGGCCGGTGCAGCCATGCGATTGAAGTACTCCCAGGAATGGCCACCTCCGGACGATTCAAGGTCCCGTTCGTGAAGGATGCCGGACGAGGACAGTTTCATGCCCAGCCGTGCGCAGCCATCGAACCAGTCGTGGTCGGCCGGGTCACAGCAGAAGAACTGGTGTCGGGGCCATGCGAGGGGCTGCAGATTGAGCACCACGGTCGCCTGGCGAGCGGCTTCGGCATCGGGGAACATCTGATCAAGCGGGATGCCTGATCCGTAAACCTGGTGGAAATCGACGGTGGGTGAGATGGCTGCCACGACGGGAAAACGGCTGGCGTATCGGTAGGCCAGCTGCAGGGCCCCCTGACCGCCCATGCTGATTCCCAGCAGGGCGATGTGAGGAGGTTCCACGTCGAGGGTTTGTTGAATCCACGGCACAACTTCGTTGAGCAGCCATTGCTGGGGCGTGAGTGAGGCGTGGAATTCTGTGCAGACGACATCGAGCCACCAGCTGCGTCGACCGGCGGGGCAGACAGCGGCCAGGCGATGTTGCTGCAGCAGGCTGGTGAAGACGCTGTTGCTGGTGAGAGAGATTTCCCCGTGCCCATGCAGAAACAGGACGACACCAGCGGGCCGTTGATCGGTGGCCGGCTGAAACACATCAACGGTGCTGTGCCCGAGGGGCAATTTTTGCCAGCGTTGCAGCAGATCCTCGGTGGTTTCCGGTCGGACAGGAGGATTGGAGCCCGGAAAGAGGCGTCGGAGGCTGTCAAACATGGGACGGGATTCCTGAGCAACAGAGAGCTTTATTGAAAGCGGGTGAGGTTGTAGCATACGGCGACAGGCAGCCCAACCGCGAACGGGTGTGGTTCCGCAACCTTCTGGCGTTAAAAATCGTCATGAATTGAATGCGTGGGGTTGGGGCAGGGACGTGAAGGTGGAATTCAGTGGAGGAAGGTTTGCGATGGTTGGTCCCAACTATGAGCAGCGGCGTGGTCGTTTATTGCGGCGATTTCGTGAGGTCGGCATTGACAGCTTGCTGGTGAGCAGCGTGTCCAGCGTGCGTTATCTGACCGGATTTACCGGAGATTCCTCGTGGCTGTTTGTGTCGCCGGGACTGACGGTGATTCTGAGTGATACCCGATATGAGACTCAGTTGTCTGCGGAATGTCCGGACTTGCGGGCCGAGATTCGTGATGCAGGCAGCACGGTGGTGGAACTGGCTGCGCGCATTATGCGGAGTGCGGGGGTGAAGCAGACGGGGTTTGAGGCAGAGCATTTGACATGGGCCACGCATCGGGCGTTGCAGATCGCTGTGGAATCGGGCTCTGGCGGCGGGCTGTTGCCGATGACGGGTCTCGTGGAACGTCAGCGAGAAGTGAAGGACCGGTTTGAGCTGGAGCAGATCCGGGAAGCGATTCGGATTGCGGAGCGGGGGTTTGGCGTCGTCCGCAGTTCACTGCGAGCGAATCAGACGGAAACGGACATCCGTTACCTGCTGGAATCATCGATGCGAGACTTTGGTGGGCATGGGCCGGCCTTTGAACCGATTATCGGGGTGGGTCCGACGGCTGCATTGCCGCATGCGCATGCCGGGCAGCGGCTTGTTTCGGAGCATCCGGTCTTGTTGATCGATTGGGGTGCGACGAATGCAGCGGGGTATCGCAGTGACCTGACGCGGGTTTTGATTACGGGCAAGCCAACGAAGCAGATTGAGCGGGTGTATCAGACGGTCCTGGGGGCTCAGCGGGCCGCGATAGCGGCGATTCGGCCTGGGGCACGGTGTGCGGACGTGGATCGGATTGCCCGGGGGATGATTGCCGATGCCGGATTTGAGAAATTCTTCGGCCATGGGCTGGGGCATGGGTTTGGTTTGGACATTCACGAGTCATTGCGGATGAGTCCGCTCTCGAATCAGGAATTTGAGCCGGGGATGGTCGTCACGGTGGAGCCGGGGGTTTATCTTCCGGGGAAATTCGGCGTGCGGATCGAGGATGATATCCTTGTGACTCCGGAGGGATGTGAGGTGCTGACGAGAGTTCCTCGCGAATTCGAAGAGGCCTTTGTCGGGGTCCTTGCATAAATTTCCGGTTTTTACGACATTGCGTCATTCCGAAAGCTGTTTTCGGGTGTGCCTGGCCGCTGAAAAATCGGCAAACCTGTGTGCAGTGTGCGGCAAATGAATTGCCGGTGTGCTGTGCGGAAGGGCCTGATTGGGGCGGTACTGGCTGGCAGTTTACAAACAAGAGTTCCCGCACCCAGGAACTCGGAGGCTATTTTTTTCATGGCGAAACCTGTGGAAAACGAAGACAAAGGCGAATCGTTCGATCTGGATAAGTTCCGCAAGCTGCTGCAGCTGATGGAGAAGTACGGGGTCACGGAAGTGAATCTTCAGAACGACGAAGAGTCATGGAAGGTACGTCGTGGTCCTCGTCAGGTCGCATATGCGCCCGCATCAGCGCCAGCGGAATACATTCCGGCGGCGCCCGCGGCTGCGGCTGTTCCTGCCACCCCGGCAGCTGCTCCTGCGGTGGCCCCTGCGCCGGCGGGAATCACGATCAATGCGCCCACGGTAGGAACCTTTTATTCGCGTCCCAGCCCGGATGACCCGGCGTTTGTCAGTGTGGGTTCGGTTGTGAAGCCGGATACGGTGGTTTGCATCATTGAAGCGATGAAGGTCTTCAACCAGATTCAGGCGGAGAAATCCGGCCGGATTGTGGAGATTCTGGTGCAGAATGGTGATGCCGTGGGCTTTGGCCAGCCACTCTTTCGGCTGGAACCCTAGTCCGCGTCCGACCTGTCCGGGGCCTGACCAATCTGCGCCTGTTCAGGGTACACGAACAGCCATTATGAGCATGGGGCTCGGCTGTCCGCCGTGACGGGGATCGGATTGCGTCATGCGAACGCAGAGTTCAGCGCGGTCCGTGGCGTGGTGCGGGGAAGACGCGGTGGTTGAAAGTGTCGATCCTGTTGTCCCGAGGGCTTTGTTCCTTACCGCGATCGTGATAGGCGCGGTTGGGGGGAAGCGTGTCTCTGGCTGCCACATCCATCGGATGAGGGGGACGTTTGATGGGTCATGGCTGTGAGACGGACCGGTCTTCGGTCGTCGTTTGGTGTTGCTGAGTGACCGGCGTGGGATCGAACCGAACCGACTGCGAAGTCTTTGCAGGCGGGGGTGTGAGGTGGATCGTGGTGAGGGATTTCCACAACTCAATTTCTGGCTCTTAATTCAGTGGGCTGATTCATGTTTCAACGAATTCTGATCGCCAACCGTGGCGAAATCGCTCTGCGTATCATTCGAGCCTGTCGGGAACTGGGCATCGAAACGGTGGCGGTCTACAGCGAGGCCGACAAGGGAGCGCACTACCTGGAGCTCGCGGACGAGGCGTGGTGTATCGGGCCACCGCAGGCGCTGGAGAGTTATCTGCAGATCAAGCGGATCATCAGTGCGGCAGAGATTGGTAACGTTCAGGCGGTGCACCCCGGTTATGGGTTTCTCGCAGAGAACTCGCATTTTGCCGAGGTATGCCGCAGCTGCAACATTGAATTCATTGGTCCGCCGGTGGAAGCGATGCAGCAGTTGGGTGACAAGGTGAGTGCCCGCGAGATCGCCATGAAAGCCGGTGTACCGTGTGTGCCGGGAAGTGACGGGCTGGTCACGGATGTGGAAGAGGCTGTGAAGATCGCTGACCGGATTGGTTATCCGGTGCTGATCAAGGCCACAGCAGGCGGCGGTGGCAAGGGCATGCGGGTAGCGGGCAACGAGATTTCGTTGCGAGCCGGGCTGGCGGCGGCGAGTGCCGAGGCGGAGAAGGCCTTTAAGAACGCAGGCGTGTACCTTGAAAAATACATTGAGCGTCCGCGGCACGTGGAGGTGCAGATTCTGGCGGACAACCACGGCAACGTGGTACACCTCTGGGAACGCGACTGTTCGATGCAGCGTCGGCATCAGAAGCTGATTGAAGAGAGTCCTGCTCCGAAGTTGCCGGCGGAAGTACGTCAGCGGATTTGCAGCTGTGCGGTGGAACTGGTGCGTCAGGCCGGCTATACGAACGCGGGCACCTGTGAATTCATCGTGGACAAGGACTTCAATTTCTACTTCATTGAAGTGAATGCCCGCATTCAGGTGGAGCATCCGGTAACGGAACTGGTCACCGGCATCGATCTGATCAAACAGCAGATTCTGATTGCGGCAGGGGAGAAGTTACCGTTCACCCAGGCTGATATCCCTCATTCAGGGTGTGCCATTGAATTACGCGTGAACGCCGAAGACCCTGATAATGGTTTCCGGGGAAGTCCGGGAACGATTACTAAACTGCGACTGCCGGGTGGACCTGGCGTGCGTTTTGATTCGCATGTGTACGAGGGATACACGATCAGTCCGTACTACGATTCGATGATTGGCAAGCTGATTGTCTGGAAGCCTACGCGCCGCGAAGCGATTGAGTGTATGCGGCGGTGTCTGCACGAATTCGTGATTGAAGGTGTGAAGACCACGTTGCCGCTGGCGAAGAAGATGTTCAGTCATGCGGACTTCGTGGACTTCGCCGTGGATACCACGTTTGTCGAGCGGACGTTCTGATGGTCTGTGGCTGATCGCCGAGTCGGCTTGCGGTTTGATCCTGATTGGTGACCTGCAGCCAGTGCCGGAGAACGCGGAGAAACGCAGTGCACGGCAGTGGTAAGGGTCTGTGGTCAACGGATTCGGGAGAATCGGGTTCTGTGCCGGGGGCTGCGTTGAATTGACAGCGGCGACACCCCTCTGTGTTCAATGTTTTTTTGATTTCTACAGGAAGTGCTTCATGACTCAGGGAATTAAGCGAGTTGCATTGTTGTTTGCCGGCGGTCCGGCACCAGGTGCCAATGCCGTCATTTCGGCGTGTGCAATTTCGTTTCTGCGTGCTGGCGTGGAAGTGGTGGGGATCCGCTACGGCTACTCCAACCTGATTGATTACTCACCATCGTCACCACTGGTCGAGGGTCAGCATTACAAGATGCTGACAGAAGTTTCGCTGCGCAGAACGCGCAGCAAAGAGGGCATCATTATCGGAACGGCGCGAGCCAATCCCGGGAAGCAGATCACGTCGCCCGCGGATCTGGAAAATCCAGAGAAATCCGCTCCGATGCGTCGCGTCTACGAAGCCCTGAATTCGATCGGGGTTGACGCACTGGTTTCGATCGGTGGCGACGACACGTTGAAGACTGCGAACAAGCTGAAAATGTATCAGGATCGTCTGCCGGCTGATCAGAAGCGGATCCCGGTGGTGCACGTGCCGAAGACGATTGACAACGACTATGCCGGGATCGATTTCACCTTTGGCTACTTCACTGCGGTGGAGACGCTGGGGACCGAGATCCGCAACCTGCATGCCGACGCGGAAGCGGCGCGGGCCTACTTCATCGTCGAGAGCATGGGGCGCAGCGC
>JBDKIW010000180.1:0-10070 GCA_039796955.1 Planctomycetota bacterium | reverse complement strand
GCGCTGGCTGCGATGCCGGTCCACTTCCGGTGATCCGTGGCTGGATTTTCCGGTGTCGGATCGGTAACTGTAGCGAAGGCGAGACTCAGAGATGCATCGTCGACGAGGAAGCCGCTGGCTTTCGAAGTATCGATTTCTCCGGTTGCTAAATCGAATTCTGCGCCAGTGCCAGCAAAGAGACTAACGTTCTGCATCCGGATCTGAAGTAGGTCGAGGCCCAGGGTCTTACCGTCGCCGTACAGATCAACGTTCTCCAGCGTTGTTTTTTCATAGGTGAAGCCACCCGTGGCTCTGACGAAGCCATTGAGATCGACAGTGATGGATCCACTGATCGAATACTCCGTTTCCGGTGCCACGTCGTGGAGTGGTTGATTGGGGTCCGGAAACAGCACGGACCAGTCCGCCTTCGGGGTACTTTGCTCGCCATTTGACACCCAATTTGCAAGGATCTGAATACGGTTGGCCGCGAGTGTGTACTGGTCTGACAGGCCGACAATGGTGATTGTGCCGACGGTGGCGGCAAGTCCAGTCCACTTGCGTCGATCTGTAGGAGGGTCGCTCGGCGTCGGATCGGTCACCGTGGCAATCGCCAGACTCAGGGCTGCATCCTCAGCAAAAAATCCAGAGGCTGCGGTGGTTTCAATTGTATTCGTCGACGCCTGAAACGTGGCACCTGTTCCGATGAACAGACTGGCATTCTGCAGTTGCATCCAGAGTAATTCAAGATCTTCAGTACTGTCACCATTCAGCAGATGGATGTCCTGCCGCGAAGTCTTTTGCACTAAGAGTCGGCCGGATGCGAGGATGTCATCCTCGATGTGCATCCGAATCGTGGCCGCTGCTTCCGTCAATTCGCCCAGACTTCCGTCAATTGTCAATTCTACGGGTGTTCCTGTGCCCGTGGCTATTTCGACAGAATGGGCTGCATAATTAACTACCAGAACGGTCGTTGTAGGATCCACAGCAGACTGTTCGAAACCTTCGACGGTCTGAGTCAGGACGGCAGGCGTGACTGATGAGGTCGCGGATCCAGTCATCGTCGGAACGTCAACTGCCGCCAGAGAGCCACCGAATCTGACCTGCAGTTCGGTTCCGCTCCAGTATGTCACTGTGATCGCACCGCCTGGGACTTCAGAGATCGCGTTGCTGAGTGCGGCCTGCACCTCAGCTTTGCCTGCAGATGTCGAAATCTCGGTAGTTTCGTAAGTGAAATTGTCAACAACAACGAGGAGCTTGAATGTGCTGTTGTTCCCGGACGTCAGAATCCGCACACGCTGAGTCTCTCCGATACCTGCTCTTCCCGGTGTCATGGTGCCTGTTGATAATGAGGCGTACGCAAGTTCGGGATAAGCCGCGGAAATCTGCGGCACATCGCGACCGGCAAGGTTCCCGGTGAAGGTGACGACGTACCGTGTACCGGGTCCTGCAAAGGTCGTGTCTGCCACGACGGAAAGATTCGCATCGCCGATGTTTGAAAGATCACGCAAAGCAGTCTGGATACTCGCTGCCTGAGCGGACGAGTCACTGTTTAATTGGATTGCGCTGGTTGTTTGTCCATTGAAACTGAGGGTGAAGTTGCCCGATGCTGCGGGGGGAACAGCCTCTGTCAATACTCGAATCGCCGCCAGATCTCGTCCCGCCAGCCCTCCGCCGAAGAGCACATCCAGCTGTCGCTGGCCGTTGTTCGTTTGCACGGTGACAATTACTTCGCCGCTGACTGTGGTCAATGCCGAAATCAGCGCTGCCTGTATTTCCGACGCATCTGCCTCAAAGTCAAGTTCGTCCGTCTGATACACGGAGTTGTCGACTGGCACGAGAAGTCTGAATTTGCCGGACTCACTACCAACGTTAATAAGTATACGCTGAGTTTCCCCGACACTGGCTTTACCGGGCGTGAGCACCGAAGTTGAGATGGTGGCGTTGGAAAGATTGGCTCCCAGGACCGTGAATGTGGAGGCGACTGTCGATGACAAACTTCCCGTCAGAGCCACTCGAAAACGAGGTTGCTGAG
Organism: Planctomycetota bacterium; assembly: GCA_039796955.1. Taxonomy (GTDB): domain Bacteria; phylum Planctomycetota; class Planctomycetia; order Planctomycetales; family Planctomycetaceae; genus SXXK01. The sequence continues at coordinate 8,059 of JBDKIW010000180.1, read as the reverse complement.
CGGACGAAGTTGAGTCCCATGTGACTTCGACATTTCCGCTGCCGATATTTGACAGGCGCTGAAGTTCCTCACCAATCAGACGAGCCTGGTCCGTGGCGATGGTCAGCAGGTTGATCGCTCGAGTTGTCTGACCGCCGTAAGTGATCGTAAAACTTCCGCTGGCTGTTTTTGCCGCGGTGCTGGTGTTGACTGTCACCGGTGCGATGTTTTTGCCACTCAGTTGTCCACCGAAAGTCACGGTGAGAATAGCAGAACCGGATGTACCTGTACGTGCAACGACGACCGAACCGAAGCCGTTAAGAGCCGTATTCAACGCTGACTCAATCGCTGACGATGTTGAATTGAAGGGCAGCGCTGAAGTTGTCAGCAGATTGCCATCAATAGCGACAGTGATCGTGAATGTGCCCTCGACGGTTCCGGTTTTCAGGGCAATGGTTTGCACTTCATTCACCGAGGTCGCACTGCCCGCGATACTGGCCGTGCTGACACTGGCCCCGTTAGTCAACAGGGAGCCATTGGCTGAAATAGTTGTCGCATCGATCGTTCCGGATGAAATCAGAAATCGCGGTGCGGTGTCGGAATTTGCTGAGGTTGTGTCGTACTGGACGCTGACTGTCCCGCTGCCAATGCTGCTGAGTGCCTGCTGAATCAGCAATGCCTGGGCAGAGGTGTTGTCAAGGATGCTGATCGGTGCAGTGGTCTGGCCACCGTAGCTGAGCGTAAAGGTACCGCCGGCTTTCGGAGTCACGACATCTGTGTAGATGTTCAGCAGGGGAACATCTTTTCCAGAGAGTGCGCCAGCGAACGTGACATCAAACGTATGTGCTCCAGATGCACCTGGGCGAACGACAGAGGCGTTGCCAATGGTGCCGAGGGCGGTATTCAATGCCGTCTGAATTGCGGCGGCTGTTGCATCAAACGCAAGGTCGGTTGTCGTAACTGTGCGTCCGCCGACATTCAGAGACAATCGGAACGTTCCGCTGGCAGATCCGCTGTTTAATGTGACGCTCTGCTTCTCGTCCGCGCCTGCATTGCCGCCCTGAAGTGTTCTCGACTGAACTGCGGCATACTGTAACTGTGCCCCGGACGCAGAGATCGCCGCCACGTCCGTGCCGGCACGGCCGCCGATGAAAGTGACGTTGTATTTCGCCGTCGTTTGTGTGGAGGTGGCATCGTATTCCACCTGGACGTTGCCAGCGCCGATAGAGGCAAGACTTTGAAGTGCTGTGCGAATATCACTCGCCTGCTCTGAAGTACTGGAACTCAGGAGAATTGGCGAGGTCGTTACCCCCTCGTATGTCAGAGTAAACTTGCCACCGGCAACAAGAGCGGCTGCTGTTTTTTCGACCTGCAGCAGCTCAATATTTTTTGAGCTCAGACCACCCGCAAAAGTTACACTCAGTGAAAACCCGTCGCTGTTGTCTGTGCGGCTGACGGTGACCGTTCCGATTGCGGACAGTGCTGAGTTCATCGCGTCCTGAATGGCTGAAAACGTGGCATTCAAAGGCAGCGCTACTGTGGTATACAGGTGCCCGTTGTAAGGCAAGGACAGGCGGAAAGTCCCGGTGGTCGCTGCAGTGATGAAGGAGACCTGCTGGACTTCATTGATGCCGCCCGATGAACTTCCGGGCGCATCGAAGCGGAAAGAGGCTCCAAGGCTGATGTCCTGTGCTGTGATCGTCCCCGAAAAGCCCGGGATGCGGATTTTGTGTCGCTGGGCCGTTGTGGACGTCGACTGATCAAATTTTACGTTTACGCCACTGATCCCGGTGATCTTCTGCAACGCGTCGCGAAGTTTTCTTGAGTTATTTGTTACGTCGTTCTGAGACCAGCTGACGGTCGCCGACTTGCCCCCGTAGCTGAGAGAATACGTGCCGCGAGCCATATTTGATGCGGAAATTGTCAGCCCTGTGACGGCACCAGCAGCCGTCTTTCCCGCAGTCAGCTCACTCACGGTGACTTTGATTTCCGGTGTCGGCGGAGTCTGCTTCGTGATCGTGATTTGCTGACGTTCGTTTGTCGCACCGACTCCCCTTGTGGATTCGGCTACGGATGTCGTGACGATTGGTTTTTCCTGTGCCGGCTTATCGATTGTCAACTGGCGAATCTGGCTGGTGCTGGTGTAGCCATCGGTCGTCTCGGTGACAAGTGCTGAAACGGAAGGAGTCGGGGTGCTCGGCTTGCTGATGACGATTTCCTGAACGTGGCTGCTGCCGGGGGCTCCGTTGGAAATCTGTGTGACTGACGTGGTGATCGCCGGCGCGGGTGCCTGTGTCGTCGTGATCGTGATCGTTTGCACTTCATTGATGGCGATAGTTACGGCTGACAGTTGTGAGGCTGTCACTGATCCTGCTGAGTTGGCAGGCGTAGAGACCGACAGATCGGAAACATTGACTCCCGCAAGGTCGTTCCGAAATTCAATCGTAAAGCCCTGACTACGTGATCCGGTGACGACAACGTTTCCGGCACCGATCGTGGACATAGACTCCAGGGCCTCGGTGAGTTCTGTCCGGATAACGATGTCGCTGTCTGTTCTCTCAATTTCTGCCGTGCCTGTAGCTCCTTCGTAGGAAAACACGAGATCACCAACCGTATCATTAGAGATTTGCAGTCGGTACTGCGTGTTCGCCTGTGACGCTGGTACTCCCGACGCGGTGTCCTTGACACCTCTGTTGATGGCGACAGAGATATCCGTGCCGGAAATCTCAAAATCCGAACTGCCAATGAATTCTGCAACACCAGCCGTAGCCTGCAGAGTCGTCCATTTGCGTGCGGGTTTCTTGCGGTCTGTGATCAGGGCGAGGCCGAATTTGGCGTCCTGAAGACTCAGGCCGGCGGCATTGTCATTTGTGGCGGGGCCATTAATCCCTGCGAATGCACTGATGTTGGCACCGCCCAGCGTCAACAGGTCCGCGTCCACCTTCGTTGCATCAGACAGCGTCACTGTTTCCCGGCGCTTCTCGATGGCAAAACTTCCGGAGACCGAAAAGAAATCGGCCACATTCACGTCGAGTGTTCCGAAGGCTTTCGTCAATGGTCCGAGATCACCGTCCATGTCGAGAGTGATCGAATCAGGCGCACTGGTGAGGACGGTCACTGGCGTGACGCTGTAGTCAACAAGAAGCGAGTTGACGGCATCCGGGCGATTCAGCAGCACACTCAGGTCGGACGACGCGACCGTGAGCCCCGTGACCCCTACGATCTCAATGCTGCCAACGCTCGCCTGCACCGAGGTCCATTTTCTCGCCGTATTCGCAGTGTCTGTGGCCATCACGAGCGCGAAGCTTGTATCTCTCAGCAACAGACCAGTGGCATCTGTGGTGTTGTAATGAACTCCGGCAAAGGCCTCAATTTCAGAGCCCCCGATGGTGAGCAGGTCGACGTCTACGGAACTGTCGTCGGAAAGCGTCAATGTGCTGGTTGATTTAGTGAGCGCAAGACTGCCGCCGACGTGAAAGAAGTCACCCGCGGCAATTGTAAGAGTACCAGCGGCTTCCAGAAGTTGCCCCCGCGTGCCCTCAAAGTCCAGAGTGACGGTTGTGGCAACACCGTCGCTGTCTGTTCCCGTTTCAATCGAAAGAATGCTGCTGGCAAAATCAATGACAGTGCCCTGGGAATCTGCACGATTGACGGCGAGTGACAGCTCTGAGCCAGAAAGCGTGACATCGGTCACGCCGACCAGTTCCACACCAGCAGCGGTGGCGGAAAGGGCCGTCCATCGACGTGTCGGATCCGTCTGCGCTGTTGCCAGCGCGAGCCCGAATTCCATGTTGGTCAGTGCCAGCCCCATGCGGTCACTGCTGCTTCCATTGACGCCTGCAAACGCATTGACACCGGTCGCACCGATCGTCAGCAGGTCAACATCCACTTGTGAACTCTGAGTATCCGCCAGGGTGACCTGAGTTTCCGATTTGCTGATGGCAAAGGACCCGTTGAGCAGTACGAAGCCGAACAGATCAATATCGAGGGTGGCTGACGCCTGAAGAAGAGCCCCGTCTGCTGCATCGAAGTCGACTGTCATTGACGAGGTTGGCCCGGTGACGACGACCAAAGGGGCGGCACTGTAATCGATCAGGTGCCCCTCCGGATCTGGTCTGTTGATCGCCACGGTCAAATCATCAGCCGACATGGAAAGAGCTTCGATTCCGACAAAGCTGACATTCCCGGCCGTTGCCCGAGCTGCAAGCCACTGCCGAGAACTGTCTGTGCTGGAGGTGGCCAGCACAATCGCCACGCCGACATCGGCCAGCTGTAGTCCCATGGCGTTTTCTGTTCCGCCGTTGATACCCGCGAACCCCGACACATTTGATGCACCAATTGTCAACAGCTCGACATCAGTGGTCAGTGTCTGCTGGTCAAGTGTCACGGATTCCGTTGTTCTACTGATCGCAATGTCGCCTTCGACACGCAGAAAGCCAGACACCGTCAGATTCAGGGTACCTGAGGCCCTGAGCAGTTCGCTGTCATAGTCGAGGACAACGGGCGAGTCCCCGCCTGTGGTGATCGAGAGATTGTTTGACGAAAAATCCGCAACTGTTGTCGCTGGAACCCCGTTCAGCGTTCCCCCAGCCTTATTCACGTAGACGGTAAGCGAATTGCCCGATGCGCTGATGTCCGCCATTCCCTGCAAACCAGCCTTTTCAGCAGTCGCCATCGCGGCGGTCCATGTCCGCTGATCCTGCCCACTCTGGTCGTTGACGGGCGATGCAAACATGACACCAAAGCTGACTCCGGTCAGCGCAAGCCCGATAGCATCGGCGGTTCCGGCGTTGATGCCGGCGAAGGCTGTGATGTCGCTGCCACCAATCGTCAACACCTCAACCGGCACCGGAACACTGCTGCCCGCGATCATCAGATTCTGTGAAGACTTTGAAATCGCCACACTTCCGGAAATGCTGAAGAAATCCTGAACTGAAAATGCTGCCGTCGCTGACACGCTCCGTTGTTCCGCTGCCATCGCCGGCATCACGAAGGCGATTCCATCGATGGAAACGGTTGTCTGGCCCACGGATGACGTCGATGTGTTCTGCGTCACGGCAGCGGTGCCTGTCACGGCCCCCAGATCGCCACCGGAAATCACGAAATCTCCGGAAATGTGGATCTGGCGAGTCCCATCAGCATGCAGCAGTAAAGCTCCCTCGCCGTTGGAAACTCCCGCGTAATACCCGGCACCAGCCTGCAATGTCGCCGAGACATTCGTGGCCACCGCCTGAATATCGCCTCCCTGTCGCTGAAAGCCGAAGTCGCCAGAGAGGTGCACGAAATCCCCGACGTTGATGGCCAGCCCGGTGGCCGACAAAACCATCAGGTCCGTTGCAGCCGGAAGATCCACGAATGTATAGCTCACAAGGCCGATGCTGACTGTGGTGTTGGAATACTCTTCGTCAGTCGTGTTGTAACGCAAAGATGCGTATCTGGCCGAAGCACTCGCAAAGTCTCCTCCAGCCAGATTGAATGTACCCTGCACTTCCAGAGCCATGGTGTCATCAGTTGTCAAAATCATACCCAGACTGGCTTCGCTGAGTGTCGTCGAAAAGGCATCTGTCTGCATGATGGCGGATACATCAGTTGCGACAACTGACACACTGGTGCCCGTGACATCCAACGCGAAGTCACCCGTCAGATCAGCGAAGCCGGCAATTCTGAAATTGACATTGTCACCGGCGAAGCGTCGGGCGCCCGCTGCGACATCTATCGATACGGATTGTCCGCCAACATTCAGTTCATGCTGGACGTCTGTGGAAAGCGTACTGAGTTCTGCGTAAAACGTGCCGGACACCGTCATCCCGGCGAGGCCGGTCAGTGCAGCAGTGCCGCTGACCTCCAGAGCGTACTTGTCATCCGGCGTGATGACGAGGCCAAAGCTGGAATTGCTGATCTCAACACCGGCCGTCTCCTGGTCGAGGGAAACATTGATTCCGGTACCGGCAACGCGAGTTTCACCGGAACTTTCTTCGAAGTACATGGTTCCGGAGAAACTCGCAAATCCCTCGGCAGAAATACTGCCCGTGAAACTGAACGAAGTGACGGTATTGTCAAAGTAACTGCTGAGAAATCGACCAAAGGCGTCCCGCTGAGAATCGGGTGGCGAAAACTGCAATCCACCCGGAAGAGCCTTGACTTCGAGGCTTAAACCACCACCAATTGATTGCACAATGTCGAAGTACCGATCGTTGCCAGGAAACGCATACAGACCCAGCGCATCGGAAAAACGGCCGGTGATGGAACTGGTGGAGGCAATCTTCAGAAAGTCGAACGTCCTACCGATCGCGGGCACGTAGTTGTTAACCAGTCGTATGTCGAGCAACCCATTTAACGTGACTGCGCCGCTGCCTGTCACGTTCAGCTGGTCATAGCCGTCGACATAATTTCCATCGAGCGGATCGCCTGCTGTGGACCCCCCGATTTCAATCTCCAGCGTGCCCTCGGCCGAAAGATTCAGGGATGTGACAGTCTGAATTTCGGTCACGCCACTGGTCAGCAGCAGTCGCTGCTCCAGCGACTGCAGACGCCCCGCAACAGCAGGCACAATTCTCCGCGGTATTCCCTGACGTGACTCCCTACTCCGAATTCTTCTGGCTGCAGCGGGGATGCAGAGGTCCTGACGGAGACGTGTCCAGAATTGTTTCAAACTCATGATTGTTTGTAGCTTCAGAGAGGAACAGCTTCGTGCCCGCATCAAAAAACAGATGCCGGCGTCGGTAGTAAAGAGATGCGGCGAACACGGGGACAGGACCGTCCACTTCGCGCGGAACGCACACCGATCCAGACAGGAGGATCCGCAAGAGCGGTTCGCCTGCGGGGGCGAAAACGGCACGCACACCAATCAGATCGCGCAAGACGTCAAAACGTTGGCGGTGAGCATCGCATTCCTGCTGAGGCGAAGCCACATGAGCCAACTCTCTGAAACCACTGGATGCGAGAAAGCCGATTGGTGGAGCAAATCCATGTGCCCAATTCGTATCTGGTTACCTGAGGTGAGATCAATTCAGGTACTTCTGCGTACATCCTGATTCAGAAGTTGCTGGTGCGCTGGAGAAATGGCGATTTTCGAACTGTGGGAGGGTTGATGTCTGAAGGACATCAGTGATTCAGGAATCAGAATTGGCTGACCCGTGCAGCAGCCAGCCAAATCCTCGGCGACGTTTAGTCGTTATGAAGGACAAGTTCAATGCCGGCGATTCTGTCTGGACACGGATTCCAAAGAAACGTCAAATTACGTAACGGGCATATTAATCTACGTGCGTGTGGACAGTATTAGCACACTTCAGCACGTGATGAAGTTGCGGCGGCATGCCTCGGCAAGTCGTCGGAGTCCACGCTGTTTTTTCACGAAACCGCCTCACATGTAAAAACACGAGTTGCTCGCAAGACAGTCCATGTACTGCTCCCTCGAAACTGGTCGCTCCCGCGAAAAGCAAATCACAGAGCGAGTGACATTTCAAAGGATCGAAACGCCTCTCTGGCGACGACGTCTGCCAATCATGAATTGTCGCTTTTCGCTCCCGCGAAAAGTCGATCACAGGGCCTGACGCGTCGCAGGAGCGAAACGTCAGGCCCATGACCCGTCAGTCCAGTCCGCCCAGTGTGCTGATGGCATCGGTGAAGAGGTCGTCCAGCAGGTCCAGTTCCTGACGTGTCTTTGACGGCACCGCTTCCGTCCTGCCCTGCCCTGTAGCCAGAATCCGTGGCTGAGTTCCCACAATCTGCTGTCCGCGGGTTGTACTGACGCGTCGGCCGGTGCTGGTGAGCTCACCCGAGGACGCGATTCGCGTTGCCACGGTGGTTTCCTCGGCGGCTGTCGAGTCGCTCTCCGCAACCAGGTTGTCGACTGTTGCCCACCCACCGACGGCCGGTGCCACGTCATTTGGCATCGGCTGGTCGCCGGTCAGCAGGTCGGCCACACTGACGCTGCGGCGTTGGCCGGGTTGCAGGGTTCCCGCCATGATCCGGTCCGGTGTCTGCTGACCATCCAGGTCGCTCAGCCCCAGCACGTGGCCCAGTTCATGAGTCAACACAGTCAGCAGGTCCATCGTGCCGTCCGGTACCGTTTCGCTCA
>JBDKIW010000179.1:0-3041 GCA_039796955.1 Planctomycetota bacterium | reverse complement strand
GCCCGTCGCCTAATTCAACGTGTTGGTTGGCCGAACGCTCGTGCTTGCAACGTTGATCCGAATTGTTGTGATCGCTCATTGGCGGCACGCATGCCGTTGCTTCGCAACTCAGACGCCTGCGATGGATGAGTTCCTCGGACTGTTGTCCGAGGCTGTTGCATGGCATTGCTTCGCAATTCAATCGCAGTCGGGGGGATGTTTCGGCTGAGAATTGAGTTCGCAAATCTGAGATCAAGGGACGAGGCTGACACTCCGAGCACGAGCACGAGCACGAGCACGAGTACGAGGCGGGGCTGCCCCCAACTCACGCCACATGCACTCTCCGGTGTGCGAGCTCTTGCCACTGTCAGCTTTGTTCGCCGGAAAACTCGGCTTCCTGCATGCAGAACCAGCCCTCACGCTGCGCGCCAAACAGAATGGCTGCAACACTGTCCGCTGTGGTTCCCGGGTTCCTGCGATTGCCATCAGCTCGCAGAAAGGCATCCAGCTCAGAAAACAACTGCTGGCCGGAAGAACTGTGTGGCCAGCCGCTCGCCAACACCTCTGTCGCCTGTCGCCGTACCTGATCCGACACCGCCGGTCCGCACTTTCTTGTTATCAGAGTGTCGCCGAACCGAGCCAGCAGGTTCAATGCAAGGCAGGTGATCTGTTCCGGCTGTGCCCGAGTGATTTCGGTGGACTCACGGAGCAATGGCATTCCAATTCCCAGCAGCTCCTGAAAACCATTTGCGTACTGGGCTGCAATGAAGTCTCGTTCCGCGGCCAGAATCATGCAGTCCCTCAGAGTCAGACTGGGCGCACTGGCTACATCCTGTTCTCCGGCATCGCCAAGGCCGCCAGGGTTCGCCAGTCGAATTGCCTCATACACCAGCTGGCTATCCCGCAGAGTTGTCCCGGCCAGCACCTGCTCGACGCCGTCCAGCAGTGACCGTTCCGGATTGACTGCAGCCAGCGGCGCGATCAGCAGAATAATGCCCAGATTGGTGTTGTGATCCACAACGCGGCGCGTCGCCCGCACGGCCTGCAGAATGGTCTCTCCCAGTGAATGCTGCCGGGCCGTCGCCATGATCGGTGCGATCGCTGCCGATGACTGCAGAAAGTCCCGCACAGAAGCCCCCGCAAACTCGCGACCAGGACTCACGTTGCCGGGCTTCGGGCTGAGCACTTCCATGCGGCACGCGGCATGGATCCAGAACTGAAGTTGCTGCTGCCACGTCGTCACTGCAGGGCCTCAATAAAAACGAAAATCTGTCAGGTATCATGTCTCCGAGCAGCCCTGCCGCTTCGGTTGATCCACGACCTGCCAATCGACACACAAGGTCGTCTTGTTGCGCGCCGCTGGCAGAGGCACAACCTAACAATCAGGTGGTTTCCGCAGGACGAATCTGCTCCCGGAAAGTCCCCAAATCTCGGGAAATCTCCGATGTCAGAACGTCTGATAGGGCTGAGCACTCGCTGAGAATCTGCATTTTTACGTGAACAGGGAGCTTTTGCGCGTGTGGCCCTGCCTGCCATCATGATTTCATTCCAAAGAGGAATGGGATGAATAGGTGGTTTGCGAGTTATCGCGAATACAGGTGAATTGCCATATTTCAACTCCGATTCCCGGGGGTGACAGGGGCTAACCATTGTGGTCTGCCTGACTCCGCAGGCAGCCCGGACCGAGTCGGTTCTGTCCCGGATTGGCCAGGACAATCCGGGGCTGCTCTGTGGTTCTTGGGCAATAAAAAACCGGGATTTTATGGCGTTTTCTCGTTTTTCTGAAGAATCATCACCGCTGAGAATCCGCGGGGCGGGCGGCGGATTTTCCTGGTATTCAGTGGCCTCGAAGTCCCTTGCGGCACTGGCGATGTAGGGGTGCGAGACAGAGAGTTCAGGCAGGGAGTTCAGGCAGGTGCTGGAATTCAGAGTGGTGCAGCTGCTGGATTTCACGGTCCTCCCGGGATCCTGAGCCCGTCAGGCGAGTTGCCGTGTTGTGCTGCAGCAGTCTTGACCCACTTTTCAAAGAGCGTGACAATGGGGGGCAAGCCCGGGATGTCCTGACGGGATTCAGGCCGTGGTCATGTGAACGACCTGACAGCCTCTGGTGGCCGCCCCTGCAGGGTCGGCAATCGTGCGGCCCGAGTGACCCTGACTGGATGAATTCCCTGAGAGCGGCTCAAAAGCATATCGGAAAAATCCATGAGCGAACCAGTTCCGTCTGACGAAAATTTGCGCAAGGTCCGCGAGCGTGTGATGCAGCTGGCGCGTGAGATCGAGCAACTCTCCGGGCAGGAACTGCCGCCTCAGCAGTTCTTTCAGGAGTTTCTGACGCGCGTGGTCGCGGCCATCGGGGCCCGAGCCGGCGGGGTCTGGTTGCTGGATGATGGCGGGCGTCTGGGGCTGGCGGCACAGGTCAATCTTGAGCAGACCGGGCTGGGGGAGCGTCCCGGTGCCATGTCGCTTAACGAACGCCTGCTGGTGGATGTGCTGCAGACCGGTGAAGCTCGCACGTTGACTCAGGGCGGTGAAACACAGCTGCCCACCGAGCACGTGCTGGTACTCTCGGCCATCCACAAGGAAAAGAAATGCGTCGGGGTTGTGGAGTTGTTTCAGCGACCGGATGTGCCCGTCAAAGCCCAGTCCGGCTACATGCAGTTTCTGGAACAGATGTGCGGCTACGCCTCAAGGTTTGCTGAGGGGCGGCGTCGCGCCCCGACGGAGTCGGCCGATCTGAAGAGTCAGTTCTGGACCGAGTTTGAACAATTCACACTGCGTATGCAGCGTTCGCTGAACGAGCAGGAAGTGGCCGATGCGGTGGCCAGTGACAGCCGCTCACTCCTCGGCTGCGATCGTGTCTCCGTGGTCACCAAAAAAGGCCGCAGTGTTCAGGTGCGGGCGGTGAGTGGACAAAGCAGCGTGAATGCTCGCGCGAATCTGGTCGCTGCCATGGCCAAACTGGCCAGCCGCGTCATCGATATGGGCGAATCGCTGATCTACACGGGGCGCATCGAAGGACTGGCGCCGCAGGTCGAAGAACCCCTGGCCGCGTTCGTTCAGGA
>JBDKIW010000178.1:0-27947 GCA_039796955.1 Planctomycetota bacterium | reverse complement strand
GCGGTCCTGATGCTTGTTCGAAAACTGTCCAACATCGCCTGAATCTCCTCGCTAGCTTCCGTTTTTATCTACCTGGTCAGACCGCAACACCTTCTCTGATTGAAGACCCTGTTGAAGATTTGTGCAGGAAAGTGAGGTTTGCCGGAAACACAAACATCCACGCTCAGCTCCACTCGGCAAACATCCTGACTTTCGTTCGCCACCCTGACTGCCACTTCAACTCGGATTCCATAAGTGCTGCGGAAAACTACTGACTGTCCGGAATTGCAAACAACGTGCCCGAGTCTTCGATTCACTCACCTATTGAGCCATAAACCACTACAAATAAACACTTTACGAAAAACACAAAACACCCACCTCCCGATCCAAACGCTCTTCGGCCCCATTCATGCCCATAATGCAGGCACAAACCCTGAGCACCTGCCTTGTTTGCGTGCACACCAGTGCATGCGGACGTATCCCAACGATCCGTTGCTACCGTGTGCTGGTCATCAATCCGCTCTGATTCGCGAAAATTGCAGCGAACAGAGGCAAAACTCGTTGTCACCAATTCCCGTCGAACACGGGAAAAAATGCGACGATGCATGAAACAAAGGCGACGAAGCCTCACCAGGGCACCAGAGGGGGCGTCGCACACCTGTTGCACGCCGCTTCTCCGGAAAAATACAGAACAGTGATGGCTTTTACTCGGACAGGAGTTCAAGATGGAGAAGGAGTGCCCCCAACAGCGGTCCTCCCGAAGACAAGGTGTGGGCCACATGACGCGGAAGGCTGGCCGCGATGTTCGGCTGCTCTCGCCCTGATTCTGGACGCGTCCCATCACTGAACTGTCGATACTGTCGATTTGCAGAAACAGCCCCGAGGGCGGAATTCATGTCGAGTGACACAACCCGGAAATGGTTCAAAAACAATTGCCGCAGACTCTTTCAGGCGGGGCTTCTGACTGGAATCGCAGTCGCCGGTCTCACTGGTCGGCCTGTCGCTGCCCAGGACCTGTCTCAGCCCGGGGTTGCTGGGACGTTCCGACTGTTCCAGTTCGACCCGGCCACCCCCGAAGAACTTCTGCGTGGAATCCGGATTGCTCAGCAACTGGATCGCATCACGGAAGCCAGAACCTGGCTACGGCAATTGTCCGAACGTGATCCGCAGTCTCCGGAGTTGGTCGCGTTGCGTCGTGAGGCTGGACTTGCCACATTTGTGGGCTTCGCAACAGACCGCCGGCTGCAGCCGGAAGCCGGCACTCTTTTGACCACCATGCGTCTGGCACTTCCACAGTTGTCCTCAGCCGAGTTGACAGAGCGAGCCACACGACTGGGAACTCCCGGGCGCACACGCGACGACGCAGTGCTGGACCTGCTGGCTGCGGGCGATGCGTCACTTCCGGTGCTGCTGGCAGTCCCTGCGAATACCCCCGCGGGCGAAGTTGCGGCAGACCTGCTGGAACAATGGGCCGTCGACTTCCGAGCTGGCTTACTGGAGCTGCTGTCCGCCACAGATTCCGCGAACCAGGTCAGAATACTGAACCTGCTGGGACGCACGCGTCGTTCTGAATTGACATTCCGCCTTTTGCGCTGGCAGCATGCCGGTGGATCGGCAGAAGTTCGGCAGGCTGCCGGTGTGGCCATTCAGCGCTTGCATGGAACAGCACTGGCGAACACTGCAGATGAAGCCATAGAGACTCTGCTTAATCAGGCCGAAAAAGCACTACACGCCGCGGGCCAGCGACAGTCCTCTGCGACATCGCCGCAGGTCACAGTGACTGTGGATTCGCGTTTGTTCCCCGATCATCTGAAGCAGGCGGCTTTACTGATCTCGGATGCACTTGCGATCAATCCTGAGCACACTGCCGGTCTCCTGCTGCAATTCATCGCGACCGCCGCAGCTGTGCCTCCGGAACTCAGCAAAGACCCGTCTGTGACTGCAGACAAATCTGATGAGATGCTGCTTGCAGCACTCGCAAAATCGCTGGACCTCGAACAGGGTGCCGCCGCGGTTGAGTGCCTGAAGGAACTTTCGAGGCGTTCCCTCGCCAGCTCTCAGGCAGCGGCACCTGAAGATGTCCTGGGCAGGGCTGTGGAAAGTGCCGATGCGCGAGTGCGAATTCTGGCCTCCACTGTGATCCGTGCCCGAGGCCTGAATCCTCCCGGTACTCGGACCGGGGTTTTGCGAACGCTGGCAGCTGTAAAAGCGGGAGCACTCAAACCGGAAGCCGTCGTGATCGCACCGGACTCTGAACTGGCGTTGACACTGCGACAACTGCTGGAGGATCAGCAGTTTGCCGTAACGACCGCACGCACTGGCCCACAGGGGTTTGAGGCAGCAGCCGCACAAATGAACTGCGAACTGGTCTTTCTATCGATGTATCCCTCGCGCTGGCCGGCTTCTGCCACCATCGCCAACCTGCGAGCGGACTGTCGAACACGACTCACTCCAATCGTGCTCGTCGGTCCCGAGGCAAAGCGAGCTGAGGCAGAAGCACTGAGTGCGGTGCATGGGGGCGTGGAGTTCCTTTCCGAGCCGATTGGAACTCTGACCTTCCCGTCTCAGTTTCAGGCTTTGTCGATCCCGGCACCACTGCTGAACACCGCGGATCGTGAGGCACTGCAGACTGCGGCTGAATAGACGGACGTTCCTCTGTGAACCGACACTTGAACACTCAGCGGGTGCGCCACAGGCAGTCTTCCGGGACACCAAGGCGGTCGACAGCCGCTGAGATCTCACTACGGAATCGCTTCGCATCAACAGGATATCCCTGCGTTGGCTTCAGATCCGGAACCTGAAGCTGCCACCAGCGATTGAACTGGCGCATCAGAACTTCCCGGAAATACTTGGCCGTCATCGAGGCAAGCGCGACGGGAAGCAGTGACTCCGCTTTCGTTCGAAAACAGAATTCCAGATTGTCCATCCGATACCGTGAACGTTCCCGGGATTCCTCAAGGCGAAAGACAAAACGATCATCGAACTGAGTTGCAATGACCTCGTCGTATCGATTTCTTCCGCCGTGCTTGTCACAGAATACAGAAGTCGGCAGACCAGGAAACTGATCGCAGAGCCCGCGCACCAGCTGCAGTGTGGCCGTTGAGAGTACGCTGCCTTTTGAATCCGTCTCTGCCACGAGTGTGTTGAACTCTGACGGGAAAAGAATTCGAGCACGGACTCCCACCAGCGTGACGGCACTCTGAGACATGGCCAGTCTGAGCTGTTCGGTCCATTCAGTGACATGATCCCGACAGGAATCGATCGGCAACGGCTGGAGCTCACCCTGATTCCAGGGCTCTGCGAGAAATCGCATCTGAAAATCATCGGCACACACAGACGCTGCCAGCGCATCGATCCGGCCATGTCCAACCCCAAGCGACTGCAGGAAGGCAAGGACAGGAACCTCAAGGGACTCCAGACCGTCACCTGCCGAATAGACCGCTTTGGAGTCTGCCACGTACAGGCGTCGATCATCAGTGCGGTACTGATTGGAGAGAACACCTGCCAGGGACTGCCAGAGCTCATTGGGATTGAGCTCTTCCGGAAGGCTCCACGCGGTCGCCACCACCACCAGCGGTCCGAGGTTGGGCCCGTAGCCCGCCTCGTCAGTTCCAATCAGTAGTCGATTCGCCATAGAGGGATCAGCCTTGTCACCGGCCTGCCGGATGCAGGGAATTCTTTACGTGGATCAGGGTGCTGCCGCGGGGCGGCTGAGTAGCGGGGACCAGCTGATGTCCTGCAACATGGCATACAGCACAACATTCACAGCCAGTTTCGCAGCATCCGCTTCCACGTATCCATCGCAGGAGAGCGAGGCCTGATGTTCGAGCGCGCAACTGAGATCGTAACGGCTGTAGATCACCACATATCTGCCATCAATTTCGATCCCCTCCAGCAGTGGCGGCCCTTTTTCTGTCCTCATCGTCAGAGCAGCATTCTGTTCTCCAGGAACCAGTCGGCGACGGGTGACTTCCCGGATTTCATGACCAGTTGTGGCAGAGTAGAGCTCATGATCCGCAGGGATCTGTTTCAGCTCCTGCTCTGGAAACAGCTGTCGGATCAGGTCCCGGAAACTGCGATCGAACTGAGTGGCACCACAGCAGGCATCAGCGAACAGGACGCCTCCGCGCTGAAGATACTCCCGAATGGCCTCCTGCTGCTGTGACGGCATCTGAAAGCGGTAGCGGCCATGCATACAAACGAGGGGAAAGCGAGTCATTTCTTCCAGTGTTGCCGGGATCGCTTCGACCCGAGTAGACGCGGAGACACCGACCGTTTCGTTGAGTGCCTGCAGCAGATTGCGGACAGCGCGCGGGGCTGTGTCCCAACCGCCGCTGTGACGCAGCCTCGCGATCTGCAGCAGTCCGCGTTCGATGCGTTCCTCACGGTCAGTGCGCGTCGCCGCAGATTCGCTGAGCTTTTCCGGAGGTTCACGTCCGGTCGCATAGGCGACAACGTTGACACCAATTCGAGTAGCGCGGAGGATTCGCTGAGACAGGTCCGGATTTCGTTCGGGTGGTTCATGACGCATCCATTTCTGCCAGAGGCAGCCCAGATCGTCCGGCGAATAGATGATCGAGGTACGGCAACCAAAATCCACTCCCCACAATTCAATGCCGTCCGCATTCAGCAGATACTCACTGCGAAACACCGGATGATCACCCTGCAGTTTCTGAAGGGACGCCTCGCCTTCCGGAAACATGCGTTTGCAGATGTCACGGAATCCCTGATCGAACCCCTTGCCATCGCAGTTCCCGCAGGCAAACAGGAATCCTCCGTTATCCACATACCCCCGTAACCAGGCGATCTGCTGATCCGTCAGCGAGGGTGCTTCGTAGCCGGAGAGGAACAGGATCGGGGCCTGATTCAGCTCTTCAATGGCGGTCTCCTGCCGCAATCGACTCAGTGTGACGACCTGACTTGTCAGACGTGGTGGCCACTGCGGAAGCGTATCGATCATTTCGACGAGGCTGACGACATCCCACGGATGCCTGTTCCATTCACCAGAGTCGCGGGATTCGCCATCCGGGGATGTGAAATCCAGCTTGTTGATGACAACGCGTGAGAGACCTTTGGACAGGAACATCAGTGCCATGGAGGTATTGAGGACGGGATCACGGTCGGCCGCCCCCGGCGATATCCAGTTTCCTCCCGGTAACTGCATGTCGACCAACTGCTTCGCCCCCAGACGATACCAGTCGTATCGTCCGAAAAATCGCATGTTGCTCAGCCGCCCCGCACGTTCCAGACCGTAGAGGTAATAGTAATACCAATCGCCGTGTCCTGGATTTGTGGCGACGGAAAAGTTCTCGGCCATCCAGCGACGCCCGTTCTGCAGGGCCGTATCCGGGACGGGCAGGGCACAGCAGTCCGGACGTCCCTGAGAATCCACATCCCGATCGTCCTGCAGCATGCGGGATGTGATCGCGACGGTCGAGAGCCCCGCCACGGTCATGCTGCCGCGGGGATTTCTGTCATTCAGATTGTAGGCCCAGCCACCATTCGGAAGCTGATCGTTCAGCCAGCGGTCGTGAACTCGCTGCCACGTCTCACGAGAAACCTTTGCCCCGGCAAACACAGCTTCCCGCAGTGCCAGCACTGCATACTGACCGTTACTGGCATCACCACCGCCGCCACCGCCATTCTGATTGATGGAATAACCCCAGTAGCCGACGGCCGGCCCCTGTTTTTCCTGGCTGGCTTCAATCAACTGAGCCAACAGCTGAATGCGAGGCAGATCACGTTCGTGCTGCTCGGCTGCGCACAGCGCCATGATTGCCAGAGAGGTTTCGTAGATCCCGGCCGTTCCCTGCACACCTTCGACAGTCAGGCTGCGAAGAAAATTCAATCCCCGCTGTATCTCCGGGGATTCCACAGGCACATCACAATTGATCTGGGCCAGAATAGCCAGCGAGGTCACTCCAACGCGGAAATCCAGCAGTCTCCCGTTGCCCTGCCAGGATCCGTCCTCGTTCTGCTCACCACGCAGGTAGGCACAACCATTTTCCATGGCACGTTTCACGGCATCGCGTAAGGCCACATCGTCCATCAGATTGCCACGGGCCTGTGCCCGGGCTTCGGAAATCCAGACACACCAGAACAGCGGCAACAGAACCAGAAGCCGGTATATGCAACGCATGTCAGAGGGCATCCTTTTTCCGCAGTTTCTGCACGAGCTGGCTGATGCGATCGATGGCGGTTTGTATGTCTTCCATGGTATTCAGATGGCTCAGTGAAAACCGCAGGGACGAACGACAAACGTCCGGCGGGACTCCCATCGCCAGCAGTGATGGAGCGGGTTCAACAGCACCACTGGCACACGTACTGCCTGCCGAGCAGGCAATTCCCGCGAGGTGCAGACTGACCAGCAGCGCCTCACCGGGGACACCGGGAAAGGCAATGCTGAGCGTGTTTGGCAGCCTGGGCGCATGCTCACCATGAATCATCACGGGCGCGCACCGAACCCGCAAGCCCTGTTCCAGCTGGTCGCGCATCTCGCGGACGCGTTGCTGACGCTCTGACTGCTCTGCCTGCCACAGGACCAGTGCTTTGGCCATGCCGGCAATCAACGGGACGGGCTCAGTCCCCGCGCGGCGCCCCGACTCCTGATGACCTCCATGGAGCAGGGATGGTATCCGTAACCCCCGACGCACCAGCAGCCCTCCCACTCCACGCGGACCGTGAAACTTGTGTGCAGCAAACGCCAGGGCCGTTGCCTGACTCTGCCGAAAACTCACGGGGATTTTTCCGACGGCCTGCACGCCATCCAGCAGGAGTGGAACTCCATGAAGGCGACACTGCTCCGCCAGCACGGTTGTGTCCTGAATCACACCCGTTTCGTTGTGGGCAAGAATCACACAGGCTAACCGCGTTTCAGCCCACGGCAGCGCGACCACGTCTGACCGGGAAAGCTGCCCATTCGAATCGACAGGAATGGACACGCTGGACCAGCCGTCCAGTGCGGCATGGCGGCACGCCTCTTTGACCGCAAGGTGCTCACCGTCCGTCAGGGCAACGAGGCCACGGCGTCCCCGCGTCAGGCCATAAATCGCCGTGTTGACTGATTCTGTGCCGCCACTTGTAAACACCAGTTCTTCCGGGTCAGCATCCAGAATGGCACAGATGGCTTCGCGACTGTCTTCGAGCACGGTTCGCGCACGTCGACCAAACCCATGTGCGCTGCCGGGATTGGCGAAGGCTGTCGTCCAGCACTCCTGCATCACCGCCAGCACACGCGGGTCAATCGCTGTTGTCGCGTTGTTGTCCAGATACACAGGACCGGTTGTCATGATTTCCAGTCCGGCGGAAACAAGACCAGGAACACGTTCAGCTATTCCTTATCGGTACGAACTCGCACCTGAAGCGCCCCCAGCATCTGAGTAATCTGGCGCTCTTTCTTGTCGATACCCAGCACATTTTCCAGCACAATCGCGCGGCGTTCGTCATTGCAGTGAATGATCAATCGACCAGATTTCAGCAGCAGGTACTCAAAAACGTCCGTGATTTCCTTGTCGATACGCAGATTCGGTGCGCTGAAACGTTCGAGATTGCTGAGGAATCCGTGGTGATGCAACAGTTCGTTGCCGCGGACTTCCCAGTAGTCGACGCGACGGCTGACAAGAACCGCGACAAACAGGCCGAGCATGATCACGGTGAAAATCAGGTAGAATGAGGCATTGGCTTCCGGCTGAATGGACAGGATACCGCCGAGCAGCGCCGGAGCCAGATTTTCATAGATAGTGAACAGGAACCAGAGTCCGATGCAGCCCGTGGAAATGGCGAAAAACCAGGTGAGCGAAGTGGTTCTGGGGAATTCGAAGGAAATAACCACCAGATTCAACCCAAGCACCGCAAGAAAAATCCTTGCGCACCAGTGGCGATACGTGTGCACCACCGGCGGAGCAGCCTGGGCCTCTTCTGTCTCCTCAGGCGGCAAGCCGTCCTGAGCCCGGCCCATGTCGGATGAGGACGCCAGCAGCACGCGTGGCTGACTGTCTGCAGCAACCGCCGCTGCCCCCTGCGGCACCATACCAACCGCTGGTTCTGCACTGCCGCCCTTGATCCACATGAAGATGGAACACAGCAGCGACGTGATCACGGTCGGATACAGGAAGACCACTTTGGGATAAGACACCAGGTAGACATTGGGTTGCGGGTCACTCTTCGTGGATTCCGGCACCGGTGGCACCGGCGGAACAGAAGGTCCTGAGCCCGATGGTGAAACTTCGCTCATGCTCGCTGATCCCTGCGCATTAAAAGTAATTCGATACTGGTCACAACCTCGCCCCACTGAACCACAGTGCGACCGACAGGCAGCCACAGATCACCAGGCCCTCTCGTGGTTGAGCGAACCTGTCGCCTGCAACACGGGATAGCACGGAACAGACGTCGCAACCCGGACTGCCGACAGATGAAACGTGCAGTTACCGTGTAGCCCTGTCATTCAGCACTGTCTGACAATGCGGGTATTCGCTGACCACATGCAATTCCTGGCTCGGCATCCCAAAACTGCCTGTATTACCAACCCGGGTATGCTCACTGTGCTTCGCTGATCAATCGCAGGCGACCAAACCCGATGCAATCCATCTGGAGAACGGATTGCA
Source organism: Planctomycetota bacterium (assembly GCA_039796955.1). Classification (GTDB taxonomy): domain Bacteria; phylum Planctomycetota; class Planctomycetia; order Planctomycetales; family Planctomycetaceae; genus SXXK01. Next base: position 19,365 of record JBDKIW010000178.1, on the reverse strand, counting down.
CAACACGTCCCACGAAGGCCCTGACCATTCAGGTACTGCTTCAGGGGCCCTGCCATCTTCCAGTTGCAACAGACGAAATCCTACAGAATCCGCCGCCAACTTGCGAGAGATGAGTCATATTCCCGGCACAGGCTGGCAGGGAAAACAACGCAGAACGACACCGGCAGGATCAAAAAATGCGGAAACCTGACGGAACGAAGAGGCCAAAAGTGGAGCTGTACTGCGACAACGGGGCCCCGCAGTCACCACGGAACACCCAGCGCCGCGACGCAGACTTCAACCGGGAAAGCCGCACATTTCCGCCCCTGGCCGAAGTGGCATCCAGCTCCGTTTGAGTCAACCGCGGCACGTTCTGGTCAGCCTTCAGACCACCTCAGCGCCCCGGAAATCGCCATCCTTCCGGAACAACGGCGTCCTTACGCACAACGGCCACACCATCGCGAACCACGACCTTGTCGTAATCACCATCTCCTGCCGGAGCTTCCGCAGCGACAATCCTCGCGTTTCGACCGATGCAGACGTTTTTGTCCAGCAGGGCGCCGTCAATATAGGCCCCATCGCCGATCCCCCACGCATCCTCGTTCCCACCGACTGTCCGGGCACGCTCTTCACTGGACGGATAGAAGTCCGCCCCCATGATCACTGTGTTCCGAATGGTCACGTCCTTGCCGACATGCGTCCGCATGCCCACCACACACTTTTCAATGACCGTGGAAGAACCGATGAAGCAGCCGTCCGCTATCAGGCTGTCCCGAATCGTACAGGACCCCATCCGCGTGGAAGGCAGGAATCGTGGACGGGTGAAAATCGGCGCGCGGCGATCAGCGAACTGGAAGGGAGGATTCGCATCAGTCAGTGCAAGGTTCGCATCGTAGAACGCTTTAATCGTACCGATATCTTCCCAGTAGCCATCAAACAGGTGCGTCTGCACGTGATGATGCCGAATGGCCATCGGGAAAATGTCTTTCCCGAAGTCTTCATGGGAGGTGGATTCCAGTAAATCCACCAGCAAGTCTCGATTCCACAGATAAATGCCCATGCTGGCGAGATACTCGCGGCCTCGCGATTCAATCCCCCGGCTGTCAATCCAGGACGCTGGAGTCCTGACTTTTGCCAGAGCCTCTTCGTTCTTTGGCTTCTCGACAAAGCCAGTCACGCGGCCAGAGTCGTCCAGTTGCATGATCCCAAACGCCCGGGCCTGGTCCGCACAGACAGGAACGGTCGAAATCGTCACATCCGCGTTGGCATTCAGATGCGTCGCCAGCATTTCCTGAAAATTCATACGGTACAACTGGTCCCCGGAAAGGATCAGCACGTACTTGATGTCAAATTCCTTCAGAAACCGCACCTGTTTACGCACAGCATCCGCAGTGCCCTGATACCAGTTGGATCCGTCCAGCGTCTGCTGGGCTGCCAGAATCTCCACAAACCCATTGTGGAACAGGTCAAAGTTGTAGGTCTGGCGAATGTGGCGATGAAGACTGACAGAATTGAATTGTGTCAGTACATACATCCGGCTGATATCACTGTTGATGCAGTTGGAAATCGGAACATCGATCAGCCGGTACTTCCCCCCCAGCGGCACAGCTGGCTTGGATCGAAACTCTGTCAGTGGAAGTAATCGAGTCCCTTTGCCGCCCCCGAGGATCAGGCACACCACATGACGCATAACTGATTTCCATTTCCGTTGATGATTTCAGAACACCCGAAGCCCGGCGCCAAATCGCTGCAGTTACCGTGCAATCTGTTCTTACAGTTTTGCGGTGGCTGACCACTGGTTACCTGTGGCCGTCTCTGTGACCAATTCGCCGGAACTGTCGTCTCGACTCTCGCTGGAAAACCCGTTGGTACCAATTCTCACGTATCTCGTCGTCTCGATCACCACACCTGCCGTCCCGTCTACCTTCAGTGCAAACGTCGCCCACCGGACACCACCCCTGCACTCGCCCGCACAGTCAGGACGCCGCACATTGTGCCGGCCCGCCAGACTCGGCTGCAGAACAGCAAACCAGATTCACCCACGTCGCCGGTTTCATGGGCCACCCTGAGAATCAGACCCTCTGTCAGCATGTGCACAAACAGTGCCCAAACAAGCTTACCAAATCACCACCATCTCAGGAATGTGGCAAATATTGATTCCCGCGGAACAAATTCCGGCTCTCATTCGCAGCAATCTCTGGTCATCATGGGGGTGGTGTGCCAACCAGGCATGCGAGTGTGCACGAAAAGTGTGCGAACCAGCTACCCCTCTCGTATCCCAGTGCAGCCCCTGAGCCAGAAGGACGCTGGCCTCCGGGACACACTTCAGCCCACTTCTGCCACAGCTCCCTGCGGTACCGAGGCCGGCGTAAGTCGATGGCCTTAGAGCACGAATCGCAGTTTTGCATTGAGGTCTCATCCGACGACTGCGACGGGGACTACCGGTTTTCTGCCGGCCTATGGACGCAGCTGGGTATCAAGATCCACCAGCGCCTGATTGATCAGACGTGCACGCCAGGCAAGATTGCTGCGGTCCGCGGTGTTGCAGCGTTCAAGATACGTGAAGACGGCCTTCCAGTCACTATAGAGCGCATCCAATTCATTCTGCAGGTCCTGACTGCGTTGATCGGTATCCACCAATCGGTGCAGATTCTGTGTGCGCTTAACAAACGCGCCGGCTGCGGCAGAAGCCTCATTGCGGTACGACGGTCGTTCCGAGTTGAGCCACTGACGCACATCCTGATTCATCTGATCCGCCAGATCTTCCAGCGATGCAGCGAGCGGGCGCAGTCGGACCAGATCCACTGCAGCGGCCGAACCACCAAGATTCAGCTCTCGGCGAAGTGCGGCGATCCCGTCCTCAATCTCCTGCAGAACCACAAGGGCCGCCTGGCTTTTTGCAAGCCGAAAGGCAGAGACGAAGCGAGTTCCATATTCTTCCACGTAGCGATAACTCTCGACAATCTCCGCATCGGATTCACCACGCTCGAGATTGTCGCGAAAGTTCTGCACAGTTCCATAGAATTCGGACGCGGTTTCCAGAGTCTGACTGGCGTTACGGAAGTTGAGCAGCAACAGCATGTTTGTTCGTCTGTAAAACTCATCCACGTCCCGAATCAGAATATCGGCTGTCTGCTTCAGCTCTGCACGACTTGTAGTGTTTTCCATCCACAGCAACTCATGGACAGCGTAGTTGGCGGAGGAAAGTCGAGTCACGGTGCGTGCGACATAAGAGTTCTGAATTCCCCGCACCTGCGGCATCAGCGCATTCCACGCCTGATCAAAACGATTGTATTCACTGACAATTCTGTCATACGAGTAATCGTCCACAACCATCGTCGTAATCAGCGCCGCCTGTTGCTGCAGCTTGCGACTGGAGCGAATGGTCTGACTGGAAGCATTCGGATCCCGTTGCAGTTCATCGGTGAGGTTGTCGAGCGAGTTCTCGAGGCTGGACAACTGCTGCAGGAGTGATCGGCGATCCAGCGACGGCGTGACCTGAAACAGTTTCCCGATTTCCCGATCCAGCGTATCAATACGTTCCAGGCTCTGACGCGTTGCGGAACTGAGCCCGCGTGCCTGAGACATGCGGGTCGAAAACAGTCTCCAGTCGGCATCAGTTGCGCGAAAATCTTCCACGATCAGGCCCAGATCGGTATTTCCGGCGAGGTTCTGATTCAGCCGGCTGGTATCTGAACGGAGTCGACTGAGATCTGTCATCAGGGACCGTAACTGGGGGTTGCGGCGATAGTCTGCATCGAGTGCAGAATACAGTCGGCCTGATTCCTCCCAGGCATCGCGTACAAGCTTCGCCAGTTGGCGGCGATCCACTCTGGAATAATCGACGGACCGATTCCGTGAGGCCCCACCGAGGTTTCGCAGTTCGTTAGTACTCCCCAGTCCTCCGGAAGGCAGTGGCCGGTTCTGAGAATCGGATTCTGCCCGGGAAATCCGAGTGCTTTGCGCGATAACGGCGGAGGGCAGGGCGGTGGCCAGCAGAAGTGTGGCAACGCAGTAACTCAGCCATGGGCGTGTCGAAAACTGCATATCAGGCTCCTCTCCCTTGTAGTCCAATCCCTGAAACCGTACTCAACCCTGCGGGACACCACCAATCCGTGGCGATATGTCCGGCAGGACCGGCGCGCAAGCCCGCTGGGTCTCAGCGGGGCACTGCGCGGAGTTTAGGCAGAGACCGACGATTACAGGAACAGCAGTTTTTTCACCATTCCCGGGAAACGGCACAGTTTTGAGCTGAAAACGTTCGGAGGATTCACCAGCTTCTGGCCACAGAGGTGCCTGAGCCCGACAGAGAGATGGCTATTAGTAGGAGAATCCGTTTTTGCGAATGTGAACCCAGGGATCGAACTCGGAAGCATCCCGGTTGGCTACGGCGTTGGTCAGGGTTACGAGGTAAACCACGTGGTCACCAGCTTCCATTCGACCGGCCACACAACCTTCCATGCAGGTCATCGCCTGTTTCAGCAGAGGCAGGCCGGATGTTCCCGGGGTGCACTCCAGGCCATCAAACGCATCCGCTCCTGGTTCAAAACCTTTGCCAAAATGCCGAAGCAGGATGTTGTCCCCCTTCTGGACCTGATTCAGCGTCACAGGGCTGCCAATTTTCAGCCAGTCGTTGAGGTAACGGGACTTATTGACAGCCACGGTCACCTGGGGGGGATCAAACGAGGCCTGCTGAATGAAACTGGCCAGAAGTCCGGTTGTATTTCCGTCGTCCGAGCGTGCGACAAGGATAAACACGCCACTGGGAATACGTCCCAGAATGGGCGTCAACGTCAGCTTCAGTTCTTCAGCGGTCATCAGCGGGCCCCGGAATAAGAGTCGTAGTTTGACAGCGTGTTATAAGGTACGCGACACACATTTCCACAGAGTTGGACGGTCCCGTGTGCAAATCGCGGCTGGATTGCTGAACTCTCCATGGACATCTGTCCCGGGGACGTCACCGACGGCTCTCCTGGCTTGGATAGTACCGCGGAAATGCGTTCAGGCCTCTCTGAATTGGCCCAATCAACAACGAATTGCCACGTCACAGAATGCCGAAAATTCTGCTCTGTCCCCCCATGTTTCTCCCTGTCGCTCCCCGGTAGACTCGGTATGCTGCAGGAAAACCCGGGTTGTGCCGCGTTGCGAGGGGGATTGGGGCGTTGAACCAGTTTTCCCTGAACATGTCGGACATTCCATGAACACCGGCGACAGTGTCCGGAAAGAAGCGTTTGTCGTTTTCGGTGCTGCAGCCACAAAACAACTGTGGGACTGCAGTTTCAGAGACTGCGAAACTTTTTCATCACATTCGGTCACGGGAACGGCGGATTCGAAGCTGAACGGAGGCAGTGTGCAGACCGCGTCGCGGATTTCAGAACAGCAGCAAACACCACACCCTGGAACTGCCGAAGTGGCGATCATCACGGGGGCAGCCCGACGTATTGGTCGGGAGATCGCGATGGCCATGGTCGCTCGTGGATTGGCCGTAGTTGTCCATCACGGGCGGTCGGCCGTGCAGGCAAACGAACTGGTGCAACAGATACAGTCCAGTGGTGGAAGGGCGCTCGCAGTCGCCGCTGACCTCAGCGAACCTGTCAGCGCTGCAGCGACCATTTTTCAGGCCGCCTCAGAACTGGGGCAGGTCACGACCCTGATCAACAGCGCGTCCGTATTTCAGGATCGAGCACTTACGGACGTGGACCTTGATCACTGCCAGTTGCATCTCTCCGTAAATCTCCTCGCACCGCTCTTTCTGGCTCAGCAGTTTGCCCGCCAACTGACGGCCGGGCAGCGAGGGCATGTGATCAATCTTCTCGACTGGCGTGCCGAGCGTCCCGGAGCTGATCACGTTGTGTATACGGCGTCCAAAGCTGCACTCTGCAGTGTGACCCGCTCCCTCGCGCAGCAACTGGCTCCCACGATTCAGGTCAACGGAATCTCTCCGGGCGCCATTCTTCCGCCGGAAGACCGTCAGCAGTGGCATCAGCAGCGCGCGGAAAACACAATTCCACTCCGCCGTACCGGTTCACCAAAGGACCTGATTCATGCCATTCAGTTCCTGCTGGACGCTGAATTCATCACGGGGGAGATTCTGCATGTTTCCGGGGGTGAAGAGTTGTAACGGTCAGGAGTTGTAACACAGCGAATCGGAGAACGACGGGCAGACTCAGGTCGTTGATGCCTGCAGGCAACCATACCCCAACCAGGGGTGTCATCGCAGAGATCGTTGCGTCAACGTTGAGTCATTCTGAATGTGAATGACGAAGTGGACTCGGGACAAATTCGATTGAGGTTGGAAGGAATCACTGATGGCAGACACGACATCGACGAGTGCGTCCACATCGGCCGGGAATGCGGCAGGAGATCCCCAGCAGCTGCCGCGGATTCTGGGTTTGTTCGATGCGACCATGATCGTCGTCGGGTCGATCATCGGCTCCGGCATTTTTCTGAAGGTTAGTGCCGTCGATGAAAAACTGGCCCCCTACGGTTTTCTGGCGATCATGGGGACGTGGCTCTTTGTCGGGGTGATCACACTGTGTGGTTCGCTGGCACTGGCCGAACTGGGGGCCATGTTTCCTCAGGCCGGAGGACCATACCTGTATATTCGGGAAGCCTTTGGAAAGTTGCCTGCATTTCTCTGGGGCTGGACCGAATTCTGGGTTGTCAGAACCGGTTCAGTGGGAGCGCTGGCCTGTGCAACAGTGGTCTATTTCAATGAGCTGCTGCCGCTCCCTGCGATGGGACAGACGCTGCTGGCCATCGCAATTGTTGTCGGCCTGTCCATGGCAAACTATCGGAGCACCCGCGTTGGGGCCGGAATACAAAGCCTCGCGACCGTCAGCAAGGTTGTCTTTCTCGCAGGGCTGGTTGTGCTGCCGTTCTGCCTGCAGGCTGTCAGTGTTGAACATCTGAAGCCAGCCCTGGTGCTGCCGCAGAGCGGGGATGCATGGACCGCTATGTTTCGCGCACTGGGACTGGCAATGGTTGCCGTCCTGTGGCCCTATGACGGCTGGATCAATCTGGGACCGGTGGCTGAAGACATTCGCAATCCCATGCGGAATGTTCCGCGGGCGATGGCCATCGGACTGGGGCTGGTGATTATCGTCTACATGGGAGCCAATCTCAGCTACCACGCGGTGCTGCCGATGAGTCATCTGGCGCAGAGTGAGACGGTGGCCGCGGACGTGTTTCAGGTGATGTTCGGCAGCACAGGAGCAAAAATTGCGGCCATCGGAGTGATGATTTCCACGTTTGGGGCCACCAATTCCAACATGATCACCGGACCGCGGATCTACCTCGCGATCGCCCGGGACGGTCTTGTGCCGCAGTGGCTGCAACGCATTCACCCGGTCTATCTGACGCCCGCCAACACCATCGTGCTGCAGGCCGTCTGGACAATCTTCCTCGTGGTGCTGTTTTCCGTCTGGAATCCATCGGCTCCCGATGAACCTCTGGCGGACGTCGCAGGCACGGCCACGGCGGCGGTCAGTCCAACGGTAGGCGACGAATCACCGGACACCGTCAGCGAAAACGCCGTGATTCCCCATTCACGCCAGACAAAAGCCGCCTTTGATATTCTGACGGACTCGGTCATTTGTGCGGGACTGATTTTTTACGGCCTGGCTGTTGCATCGGTGTATGTGCTGCGCAGAACGCGTCCGGAACTGACGCGGCCCTATCGGACGTGGGGCTACCCCGTCACTCCGGCCCTGCTGCTCATCGCTTACGTTGGAGCATTTCTGAGTCTGCTGATTGAACAACCAGCTCAAACCATCGCAGTACTTGCGTTGATTGTCGTCGGTATTCTGTGGTACTTCGCCGCCAGTCATTTCCGTTCCCGGGGAACGTCAGTGAGCTGATGCCGCAAAGAAAGAGAGCAGGGGCTTTCCTCGAAAGACATGCCTCTTCCAATTGCCCGGGAATGACAGCGTGCAGCATACTTCGAAGCCCGACACGGCAACTGCCCTTCCGCAGATTGCGTTCCTGAGCGACTCCGCTGTCCTCGTAACATGGGAGTCGGAGTCCGACGACCAGGTTGCCGAATCCGTTCGCACCGGCTGGCAGCGCCTGAAGCAGTCCGAACTGCACGGCGTCACCGGAATTGTACCGGGATTTGCGTCACTCGCGGTCCATTTCGACCCTCGGCAGGCCTGCGTTCAGGACCTGCAGAGGGCCATCAGCGCGGCCCTGTTCACACAAACGACGACGTCCGTTCAAAAGCCTCGACAAATCCGGATTCCCGTGAACTTTGACAGCTCGGTCGCACTCGATCTGCCGGAAGTATCGCGCTTTGCCCACCTGCCTGAACAGGAGTGCGTCCGGTTGTTGTGTTCAGCCGTCTACACCGTCAGAATGCTGGGGTTTGCCCCGGGGTTTCCCTATCTCTCAGGACTCCCGACTGTCCTGGCGATTCCCAGAAAATCAACGCCGCGCCTGCAGGTTGCAGCCGGTTCTGTTGCTATCGCCGGAGGCATGGCTGGCATTTATCCACGGGAATCTCCCGGTGGATGGAACCTGGTCGGGCGAACGACAGTATCCCTGTTTGACCCGACACGCCCTCATCCATGCCTGCTGGAACCCGGCGATGAAGTTGTTTTTCTGGACGAGGCCGCTCAGCGTATCGAAACGAGGTGCTCTGTATGAGCCGTCAGGTGCGGGTCCTGCGGGCGGGCCTGATGACCACCGTCCAGGATCTCGGACGCCCCGCCACACGCCACTGGGGCGTACCTGTCGGTGGCGCCATGGACCTACTGTCTCATCGACTTGCCAATCGTCTGGTCGGCAATCCAGATAACGCCGCAACGCTGGAAATGACGCTGACGGGTGATGTACTTCAATGGGAACAGGACGCTGTGATCGCGATCACGGGAGCGAGCCTGAGGGTGGTCATGGAATCCAGTCACGGTTCTGCGAAATTGCTGATTCCGGGTCGTCCCTGGTTTGTCCCCTCCGGTTCCCGAATCCAGTTTGGAACGGTGCAGCGCGGATGTCGGAGTTACGTGGCGATTGCCGGTGGCTGGGATGTGCCACTGATCCTTGACAGCCGCTCGACACTGCAGCGTTCACAACTGGGTGGGTACTACGGAAGGGCACTACGGGCAGGTGATATTCTTCAGTATGCAGACTCTCCAGAGGCGTTATCAAACCGAAGCCTTGCCCTGCGATCCGACACAGCAGGAAGGAGCGACTGGTATGTGCAGCTGTTTCAGCCACCGGCAGCGACAGGGACCAGACTGCGATTTCTTCCGGGGACACATTTTCCGCGACTGACGAATGAGTCACAGAGAATGATGCAGCAGGCTGAGTTCACTGTGCGTGCGGAATCGGATCGAATGGGATATCGGTTGCGGGGGTCGCCCCTGCAGTTTTCCGAGTCTCTGCAGATTCGCTCCGAGGCCGTACTTCCGGGAACGCTTCAATTGCCCCCGGACGGACAACTGCTGCTGCTGATGGCCGACTGTGCACCGACGGGGGGCTATCCGCGGGTTGGACATGTGATTTCAGCGGACCTGCCCCTGGCTGCTCAACTGAAACCGGGTGATCGCTTTTCGCTCTGCGAAGTTTCCCTGTTGGAAGCCCAGGCAGCCCTGCGTCTTCAGGAACAGCAGTTGACTGCGGCGGTGCAACTGGCCAGCCTGAATGCAGACGGTTAGACCAGGCACGCCTGCGGTCTCGTTGGTAACGGGATGGTGTCAGCCGACCTTTTCCGTGCAATCGGTACAGGGTTTGCCAGTCTGAACAGAGCTTCCCGCAACGTACAGAATAGAGTGATTTTTTCATTTTTGTTTTGGGGAGTGATTGTCGATTCGATTGCGAGTTGTGTAGTTTTCAGGCAGCTGAAGACATCTCGTCAGAGATGGATTAAGAAACAGCCTGTCTTTGGGACAAAGCGGTGCCGATGCCGTCTTCTCGCCGTCAGCTCGCCCAGTTCCCTCTCCTTTCTTCAGGATTATTTCGGGGGTGTCGTCATGGTTCGTATGTCCTCTGGTCGTCAAAAAAAACGTGGTTTCACCTTGATTGAGCTGCTGGTGGTGATCGCAATCATCGCCATTCTGGTGGCTCTGCTGTTGCCGGCCGTGCAGCAGGCTCGCGAGGCAGCTCGCAGAACGCAGTGCAAGAACAATCTGAAGCAGATTGGATTGGCATTTCACAATTATCACGACATCTACAACACCTTCCCTCCGGGATTCATTTCTCCGATTGCCAACGGTAATACGTCCTCAGAGCCCAGCTGCTACAGCTGGGGCGCTTTGATCCTGCCACAGCTGGAACAGACAAATCTCTTCCAGTCCCTCAACGTCGGGCAGGTGGCATTGCACGTCCACGCCTCAACACCGGTCGGTCTGGCGCTGCTGCAGACGCCGCTGCCGATGTATCGCTGCCCGTCCGACGTTGGTCCGGTTCTGAACAACTACGTCAGCCCTGCACCGGCAGCCAACTGGTACAACATGAACATGTTCAACGGCTCCGGGGCAGTCCCGATAGCCACTTCCAACTACATTATGGTGTCCGGAACCGGAGTCAGCACGACACCGGCTGCGAATCCATCAAATCGTGCGGCATCTGCCTGCGGCCCCATGGGGATTGGCTTCAGAAATTCGAAGATCAACATGCGCGACATCACAGACGGAACCAGCAACACACTGCTGGCCGGTGAGCGTGCCTGGAAATACAGCCAGATCACTGTGGGTGCCGGCGTTGCCCTCGGATTCAGCGCGTCCATTGACGATCAATCCTCCAGCGCCAATGTCAAATCCGCAGCGATGGCTGTGATTGGACTGGGCTACAACGGGATCAACTGGAGTGCCAATAATCAGGTCCACCAGACCCGTGGTTTCAGCAGTGCACACACCGGCGGTGCTCAGTTCGTGCTTTGCGATGGCTCCGTTCGCCTGATCAGCGAAAACATTGACTACAAGACCACCGACAATGCGGCTCTCACCAACATGACGCTGCATGCCAATTCCACCCTCGGCCGACTGCTGGTGCGTGAAGACGGACAGATCATTGGTGAATTCTAAACGGTTCACTGATGGTTCCGGGGAGGAGCTTGCCAGTTTTAAAGTCATGCTTCTGCGTCATCCATCAAGCTGATGGATGACGCCCCTCGGCGACTCCGCGACTTTCTTCCGTTTCCCCAAATCCCCCATAAGGCACTGCGACAGGGCCTCGGACATGGACAGTCCCCACAGACGACTCCCACGTCTGTAGTGGGTTTGTGCAGGGCCAGGGACTGTTTCAGTCACGAATTAAAGGTGGTGTAGTCATGAAGAGACTTCTTGAAACGCTGGCGTGTCAGCTGATGACTCCGATGACAGTGTGTCTGACAATGTTGTTGTGCATGGGCTGTGGCGGCGGCGACATGCCTGAACTGGGCGACGTGTCCGGAAAGGTCACACTGGACGGAAAGCCGCTCGTCGGCATCAATATTCTGTTCACGCCGGAAAAGGGACGCCCCGCCGGTGGTGTGACGGACGAAGAAGGCTATTACGAACTGGTCTACCTGGACGGCTATTCCGGCTGCAAGGTTGGACCTGCCAAGGTCACGTTTGAGTGGTCTCCGGGTGTGGAAAACACGGTGGCGGTGCCCGCACGCTACATGAATGATGGGTTCTCAGTGACGGTCAAGGCGGGGTCTAATGAAATGGATTTCCCGCTGGAGTCCAAGTAGCCCGCTGGCCGGAAAGATTGTGAAAACTCGGCCCAATCCGGGCTCAGGCACAACAGCAGCCGCAAACTCCTTGTTGGCATCGCCTCTGATGCTGAACTGATTCGGCTTGCTGAGAGGCCTTCTGAGTCTCGCATAAAAAAATCCCCACCTCTGGTTGCCAGTGGTGGGGATTTTTTATGGTTAGAACGAAAAGATGGAGCTCAGCCCTGATGGCAGGAGAAGTTCCGGGAGACGTACTGCATAACAATCGCAGGGCCCTGCGGAATTGCGATCGTCTGCGAGGTGCAGGGCGCCCTGTTCCCGCGTAGCTATTCAGGACGAGGCCGGGTCAGGAGTTCCTGGAACTCCAGTGCAAACTGGTCATCGCCGGTCAGGCAACGATTATTCATGGCCAGAATCTTGCGAATCCGCCCCACAGTCAGTTTTGCGGGCCCAGTCAAACGCAGCACAAGGTCATCCGGAGTGAACTGTTCGAGTTCCCGGATGGAGTGAATTCCGAGGAACACAAAGGCTTCGCGGGCCTGGGTGTCATTCTGAAACACCACATCCAGTGGTGCATCGACGGGAATTCGGGACCGCCCGAGTTTGCGAGTTGGCGACGTATCGCGGATACCAGTCGTAATGGTGGCTTTGCGGACACCTTTTTTCCGAGCGGGTGCCTGAGGTTCAGGTTCTGGTAGTCGCACTGGCCGGGCAGGTTTCCTGGTGGCGGTGGGCTTCGAGGGTTTTGGAGCAGGTTTCTTTCGAACCACCTTTTTGGCGGCCTTCTGGGCTGCTTTGGGGGCCGCTGCTCGCGTGGTTGCTTTTTGTGGCCGGGCAGCCTTCTTGATTGCCTTCTTAGCCATTTGTGGATCCAACTTTCATAGTAGAGGCCGTAAGAGAGTTGGAAAATTCCCAGTGATCACCAGAGGCACCAGTGATATAAGGTCGAAAAGACCCGTGCGAAACACGCGGTTTCATCAGGGAACACGCCAACTGCAGATAACTCGCTCTGAAATTCTGTTACCAGGACCGCCAAACTCTGACGCCAGGCAAACAACCAACGCCCGTTGCCAGGTTAATCTGGCAGGTTAGCATCGGCAAAAGACAGAGAACAGTTCTTCAGTTCGAGGGGAACCGAACGGCGATCGGTTTTCCAGGCACTGCGAGGAACTGTTAAATCCCAGGATTTCAGACCCGCCACTATACTGACAACTGTGCCCGGATTACTCTGTCAGTCCGTCATGTTCCTCAAAAAAGTCTCGAACCAGTTCCAGTTCATGCGGCGTTAAGAGCCCATTCCCCCACGTTAACATTTCCGGATTAGCTCTCCATCTTCCCAGAATTTCCATCAATTCGCCGTCGGCGGCAGGGTACTCATGTTCAGTCACCTGCTCCTGCGGATCTGAGGACAGGGAGAGTTCCTGCAGAATTCCCCGGGAAAACGTCGATTCCCGAGTCAGTTGCAGGCAACGCGCTTTGGCCGGTAGCCAGTGATCATTCAGATGCCGCAATTCGCGAGGCCCCTCAAACACGACTCGCAGCAGAGGGCTGCTGCGATCTTCAGCGAGACTGGCCAGCAGTTCTGTGGCTGCGTACAGAATACGGGCGTCCAGCGGGGAGGGAAAATCACACTGTCGCGTGCTCCAGCGATTCCACGTTCGCAGCACACATTCCATCTGAATCTGGGGTGCCATCCCCTGCAGCGGTGGGTAGAAATGCAGGAACTCGCTGCCTTTCTGTTCCGCATGGGAAGGCGAAAGTGAATACCGCAGCAAGCTGTCCAGCGTCAGTAAAAACGCGGCGCGAAGCGTCACGTATGTCAGGTTGCAGTCCCCCTGACTTGCGGTCGAAGATTCCATATCGGCAGTTGTCCGAAACGACCATCGAAGTGGTCAGTGTAAAAAATGCGTTGCTGATTTCGGCGAGCCATCGACAGACGCGGAACTGTAAGGGGCCATGGTCAGACCGAGACCGCTTTACAACTCCGATCCAGGGAACGCCGAAGCCACCTTCCGGAGTCGAGTCCTCGAAGGAATTCAATCCTGGCACAGAAACTGTCAAACTCAAGCTTTCCACGGGCAATCGGCCACAGAGCCATGTTGCCACTTTGCATCAGGCCGACGAAATCAGCAGCAGACGGGGTGTTTTCACTTAAAAATCGAGAGTTTTCCCTGGCTCCTCGACCGGGCAGCTCGACAACTCCGGCGGACCGCGAAAGGGCTCGTGTTGCAGTGCGTTAATTCAGCCGGAACTTCTCCCCTCGATGGGGATCCGGTGGAAGTCCGGGAGCCCTGAGCGTTTTCCAGCAAATCGCGGGAAGTATTTTGGGGGGTATCCACCGATGGAGCGTGTGAGATACGTTTCGTCATTGCGAAACACGACCTCGGGCTGGCCGAAGATCGCCCGGCCCTCCCTGCCTCGCACGTCCGTGGTCTCGCAGCAAGGGGCCAGTAAGTTGCAAAGAGGGCCCCCGGCGATGTCTTCGCTCCCGGGGGCTCAACGCAGCGTCGGACTTCGTGAGGCATCCGCCGAAAGCAGACCTTTTCGAATTCCGTCCCACTGCCGAATGTCGATCAGCCACGGACCGTGCTCGTCATCGATCTGCCCAAAACGCTGCTGAAACTCTGCCAGGCGGTCCAGCTTGCGGGCGACTTCCAGCTCTCCGGGGTGATGGCTTCGCGGGCCTCGCCCCCAGAGAATTTTTGAACCGCCACGTGTTCGCAATTCAAACTGCAGGTCGTCCGCGGATTCCACATTTTTCTTTGCTGTGGGGACCTCGATTGCTGCCAGTTGTAACCGCTCCCACCACGTGGGTTGTCCTTCCTGCTGCTCCAGAAGCACTTCCGCCAGCAACGCCGCCTCTGCCACAGCCGGATCTCCCCAATTCTCGCCCAGTCGGCCTTCCGGCACAGAAACGACATTGTCCAACACGGGGTATCGTTCCACATCTGCTGCTGTAAAATCCCGACTGGGAAGCAACGTTCCTGAGGAGTCGATGGGGTAAAAACCATCGACACCTCGAACCATCGCCACCGGTCGACGATACAACACGTCCACGTAAACGCGTGCCGGCCATGCCTTGCGAACGCTGATGACCTTCTCGATCCACGGGTGCGTGTGAAAGGCTGCAGCAATCCGTTCGCTGAGCGTTGGATCCTGGAGCGACAGCGGCTCATCCAGACCCGCCTGCTCAAAGACCTGCTGAATGATATCCGCCGGGATCCAGCGTGGTGGTGGTGTCAGAGCAATCCTGCCCTCGGAAATCCGATACTCCGGCCGTGTGGCAAGATCCGGCAACCATCTGCGCACAACAGGTTGCAGCACGAATCCGCCGGCGATCAGGGCCAGCAGACACAGCGTCCCCGGCCGAAACAGTCGCTGGCGCAGCGATCGCACCTGAGACGGCCGGGCCGGAACGGGACCGGCCGAAGCGGAACTCGCCGGAAGCGGCTTCGGAATCTTCTTTGTTGCTGACGGCGACTTGCCCATGGCATTCCTGCCTTCCCAGGGTATTCAACAGATCCCGGAACTCCAACACGTCCCAACCTCGGTCTCGCGAGTTCCAGCGGCCCAGTCGACGGAATCAGTACAGTCGCGCACAAGTGTCTTCCACACTGGTGGCAACTCACTTTTTGCCACTGGCACCCGGACTGACAGCGCACTGCACACTGAACTATGACATACAGCGGCAGCAGCTATCCCTTTCAGAATGCAAAACCGGGAAATTCCGAGGCATCTTCCGGTCCGATTGCAGGGCGCGGGGTCGGTGCACAGTCCGTAGGGATTCTGCAGATCAGATCATTCGCTCAATCGCAAATCACAGTTTCAGAGAGCGAGTCGGCAGTATTGCCGCCATAATCCGACCTCGCTGGGGAGTTCCCTGCCAGCCCTGCTCGTCAGAGGCGGCAGGATCGCGAGGCCCGGAATTGCCGGTGGATCTGACAGCTTACTCATGTTGCACATGGTGAGGCAGAAAACACACCACGACGGCACGAAAATGCATGCACACAAAAAATCAGCTGCCGATGTCCTGACTGCGAGTCGGCATATTCGGCTGTCCAACCGGGTCGGCGTGCGGCAACTGACTCCGTCGCACGTTGAGGAATCGGTCCAGCAGGAGTTTTCTGATTGTGCTGATCACGCGGTGTGTCTCATTCATCGGCCGGCTGTCACAGGCACCTCGTCCACTCCACGCTTTCGGCACGTACACTTGCCTACAAGGCAACTGATGTTCCGCAGTATGGATGCCAACGGCGAGTTTCCTGTCTGAGGCCACCGTATACCACACCATCGATCGAAGTTTACGGAGTCAAAACACCCCATCGCCCCCGATCGGGTCGTTCAGTTCGCGTTGTGATGGAGTTTCAACGCATTCGCAGAAGGGATTTCTGATGCGATTTCAGAAGTTGGGCGTGGCAATTGCCGCTGTCGTTTTCGTCTCGGGCTGCACTGCCGGTCGGCGAGCCTCCGTGCGCATGACAGAGGACGTCAACGTGCCGCCAACTCACCGCTCGCAGTACGCCCCCGAATACCCGGCTCGAGCGACTGACGATTACGACACAGATCCTGAAACAATCCCGCCACGACCACTCCCGAGCAATCTGCGGGGACCAGTAAAAAGTGTCAGTCGACCGCGGTCTGTTGATGCGCAGGACTCCAGAACCTCCCCTGTCCCTTCCCGCAGCCGATCAGGGAACAGCAGCCCTGAGTTACCAATTCGGGAAGTCGGGCTGACTCGCCGGCACGTGTCGCGTCATTCCACAGAGACCTGTTCGAGCGAGCGGTTGGGCGTCTCTGAAGGCTGCCACGGACAGCCCGCGGGAACGTCTTTCTGTCACCGTCTGCATCTCCTGTTTCACCCCGACTGCCCCTGCAGTACCTATGATCCATGGGCTTTCTGCGGCACAATGACCTTTGAAGAATCACAGGCTGCCGGGAGATTCGGTCAGCCATGGTCCGTCCCGACTCCGGAACCCACGTTTGCACCGGATCTGTTTCAACCACGCCGTGCTCCTGGCATCCCGGAGTCAGGGGCTGGCGGCCGTCGCCCCGATGTGCCGGAGGTTCCGCCGATTCCTGACCAGGAACCAGCGCCGGAAATGCAGCCCGACGAAAGCCTCTTCCCGGAACCGATGCCGGATAAAACCGAGACCACAAATCCTGATGTGATCGTCCCGAAACAACCTGTGGGAGATGATGAGCAGAAAGCGGCTCCGGGAGATCAAACGCCCTCCATTCCTGAAACGACTCCGCCCAAAGAGGGTGAGTTCGTGGAACCGCCACCGTGGTTCAGAAAGAAGAAACAACCAGCCGACTCCAGCCGAACATCGACTGAGTCAGAGGATGTGCCGACCGACAGCACGACACCGAACGCGGCAAAGCCCGCAGTACCGAACGCTTCATCGGCGCTGGAAAGTCTGGATCTTCCTGAGGAACAGGAGCCCGAGGACGTACCGCCGAGGAAACCGACTCCCATTGGCCCAACGGCCCTGCCAACCCCTCTGAGGCAGGCTCCCCGACCGGGAGTCGCCCGCTATCCGTCACTGTGAATCTGAAAGCAGAACGATCAGTCCTGAGCCCCCAGTTGATGCCCCAGCGGCCTGCACAGGCCATCATGCGATCTCAGTGTTAGTTGTGTGGGACGTTAACGGCCGGATGCCGCTTTGTTTTTCTCACGCGGCGGACGGAAGTAGCGTTTGGATTCGTTCACAGCAGTTCGCCGCGTTGCCAGTCGAACAAGCAGTGTCATCAGATAGTTTCCCCAGCCGGGCACGACGTACTGTCGCCGCTTTTCCAATGACTTCAGGGCCACTTTGACGACACGGGCCGGGGTCTGAGAGCTGTGTTTTTCCAGCCATCCCGGCGCACCTGCGTGGTCAAAGAATTCTGTGCGTGTTACTCCGGGACACAGAGCCATCACGGTGACACCACGACTACGCGCTTCAGCCCACAACGCTTCACTGAAGTGCAGGATGAAGGACTTACTGGCCGCGTAGGCCCCCATGAAAGCGACCGGCTGAAATGCGGCCTGTGAGGACACGTTGACGATTGCACCATGTCCACGACTGAGCATTTCCGGCAGAAAGCGATACGTGAGGTCTGTCAGAGTCAGCAGATTCAGATTCAGCATTTTGCGGACATCTTCAGGTGACGTCGTTTCAATCTGCCCGATCAGGCCGACCCCTGCGTTGTTCACCAGCAGTTCCACGTCAACGCCCAGCCGCCGAATCTCTTCATGCAGCACCTGCCCGGATTCCGGTTCCGCCAGATCAATTGTCACCACATGGCATCTTGTGCCGTGACGCGTATTCAGATCCGTCGCCAGTTCCGTCATTCGGTCCCGGCGTCTGGCAGCAAGAATCAAATGCATACCTCGCCCCGCAAGCTGCGAGGCGAACTCTGCACCAATTCCTGAAGAGGCTCCGGTAATCAGTGCCCAGCGATCATTGAAAGTGTCCAGCACGTTCCCGATTCCGACTTGTCTTCTGGTCTCAGTGATTGAACATGAATTCGCGAGTATTCATCAGGGCCCAGATCAGATCCTGCAGCGATTCACGAGTCGCCTGGGCAGGATCGATGGGTTGGCCCTCCGGCGTGGTAACTGGTGCTGAAAGGTATTCCAAAGCCGTCTGCAGCTCACCAGGTTGCGGATACCGGGAAAACGCCAGCAGATAGAGATCGGTCACTCGTTCAGCCAGCGGTTGCTGCGAAGACGACAACGAGGCCGCCCGACCATTTGCAGACGTCAGCTTTCCGCGAATATCTCCGGCATTCATCAGATGCAGGCTTTGCGCCAGACTGGAAGACTGCCCGCGTTCACACTCACACACACTCTCGTTTTCGGGGCGTCCAAAGACACGCAGAAAGGGCGATGCCGTGTTATAGCTGTTATCCGGAAGCGCGATCGCACGGGTACCGGGAGGCAGATTGGGAAAATCTGTTTTTACGCCCGTCAGGTCATCAATCGCATCCAGCAGAACTTCGGCCTGAAGTCGCCGGGGGTAGTACCGTGAATAATTCTGCTGATCTGCCAGATTCGCCTGGTTCGGCACAGAACTCAGCTGGTACGCCGTCGAACGCGTCATCAGGCGAATCAGTCCCTTCAGATCAAAGCCGCTGTCAATAAAGTGCTTTTCAAGAGCGGCCAGCAGCTCCGGATTGGTGGGAGGGTTGCTGTCCCGAATATCGTCTTCCGGCTCAATCAGGCCACGCCGAAAGAAATGCTTCCAGTAACGGTTCACCAGCGCCTTCGCGAAGAACGGATTCTCCGGCGAACTCATCCAGTCAGCCAGCTTCAGACGCGGATCCTGATCCGGTCCGATGGCAGGGATCGCTGTGCCCAGGGCTGCCGGTTTCAGAACAGCACCACTTCGAGTATTGGTCGCCCCCGCAAGGCCGCGTCGATGAAAGATCATGTCCTCACCACGCGTCGAGGTAGGCTTTCGCCCGACCTGGCTGAAAAAGGCCGTCAGGCCGTAATAGTCGTCCTGACTCCAGCGTTCAAAGGGATGATGATGGCACTGTGCACACTGCATACGCACACCCAGAAACAGCTGCGCCACATCTTCCTGCTGCTGCTTCGGTTCACGCACTCGCTTGTACCAGGCCACTGGTGGATTGGCGATGACCGTTCCCGTCGCCGCCAGTAACTCCCGCACAAACTGATCATAAGGTTTGTTGCTGAGCAGACTGTCACGGACCCACGCATGGAACGCAAAATTGGAGGTGATATC
>JBDKIW010000177.1:0-7869 GCA_039796955.1 Planctomycetota bacterium | reverse complement strand
ATGGCGGTGGATTCTGCCGCTGTTGGTGACCTTGACCATGCAAAGCGACAGACATGCTGTACGAGTCCTTCGCGGTCATTCTGCCACTGTTGTTTCAGTGTCAGTGCGCCCTGAGTCAGATAACCTGCCAGGGTCGACCCGTTGGAGAGATCGATCGCTTCCAGGGTGGTGAGTTCATCGGGACGCATGGAGACGATCTGTTCGCGATGCGGTCTGCCCAGCGAACGCATCAGAAAGTCGTTTTTCATGAGTGAGGCGCGGACCATTCGAATATCACCGTTGAAAGCCTGTTGCAGCAGGCTGCGTCCTGTGCCGTTGATTGCGTCAGCCCAGACGGAGAGTTCAGGGACCACCGTCACCGGTAGCCATGTTCCGGATGTTTTGCCCACACGACCCTCGCGAATTGTGGGAGGCTGTGCATTCCAGGTCCAGGACTCGTCCGTGGAGACACTCACAATCTGCCCATCGCTGTTGAGCAGCCGTGCGTCGAGAAAAAGTCCGGCGGCATTGGGACCGCTGCCACCGTTGGTGGCAATAACGAGGAGCGTGTTATCACCTTTCTTCAGCAGATGTTTGAAATTGAGGGCGCGTGGCTGATTCCACTCCACTCCCTGTTCCGCCTGACGGCCGTTGACGAACAGTGTGAAACTGTTATCGCAGGTGATCAGCAGTGCAGCCCTGGTGGGATCCGCATCGAGCGAAAACGTTTTTCGGAGGGCGATGGTTTCGCCGGACGGCGGTATCTGGCCGTTGACGGCGCTGGCTCCCCAGATCCATTTGCCGGTGAGGGACATTTGCGACGATGGCTCAGCAGATTGTTTAGCGCGGATAACCGGGGCATCGAAAGCTGTGGGAGCCGCAGCCGTCAATTGCCACACCGCATCGATGAACTGTTCAGCGGTCATCCTGCGTGCGACCGGTCCCTGCCACTGGAACGTGGCTTTTGGCTGGGCCTCATCCGCCGCGCGACTGCGAGTTGCGGACTGATAGGCTTCAGAGGAAGCGATCAGGTGCAGGATGGATTTGAGATCATAATTGGCGGCGACAAGGGAGGATGCAAGGCTGTCGAGCAGGTCTGCATTCGAGGGCGGTGACTGCATGGCATCGAGAGGATGGACGATGCCACGCCCCATCAGTCGATACCAGAGACGATTGACGATGGTTCGGGAGAATCGCCCGTTTTCCGGATGCGTCATCAGCGCGGCCAGTTGTCGAAGTCGTTCTTCGCGGGGGGCTGCGGCATCGATCTGGCCGATTTCCGGAAACAGCCATGCGGCTTGCGCTTTGCGTCCGAGGGGTTTGTCGCAGCGATGGATTTCAGGCGGAGACGCGGCATAGACCGCCGCAAGTCCCCAGGCTTCATCCAGTTTCCAGCGATCAATGAAACTGTCATGGCACGAAGCGCATTTCAGATTGATCCCGAGGAAAGACTGCGCGACGCTCTGCGCAAACTGGATTTCCACGGTTTGTCCGGCACTGACTTCTCCGCGCCAGCGAATTCCATCGATGTAGCCCTGGCTGGCCGGAGTTGGGGGTGCAATCAGTTCCCGGGCGAACTGATCAAAGGGTTTATTCTGCAGCAGTGCCTCATAGAGCCACCCACTGATCTGTTGTCGACCACCTGTGATGAACCCTGTTCCACTGTAGTCGTTACGCAGCAGATCATTGAAGAACGTCAGCCAGTGATCGGCGTAGGAAATGTCGTCAGCCAGCAGCTCACGAATCACTCGGTCTCGTTTGTCGGGAGATGGGTCGCGAACGAATCTGTCCAGTGCTTCGGGTTCGGGAAGTAGTCCAACGAGGTCCAGAGAAACGCGTCGCAGAAACGTGGCGTCATCCACGCGATCCGGAATCGCTGTCCCCTGTTGCTGCATGGCATGATCGAGGATGCGATCGACAGGATTTGTCCGCCCGTTGAAGGCTGCGGGAAGTTCCGGCTGACGCGGGCGCAGAGGCGGTTCCCATGCAACCGGAGCGAATGAGAACCCCGGTTCCCATGGGAGATCGTCCGCAATCCAGCGAGTCAGAATGTCCACTTCACGGCTGGTGAGCCGTGGTTTGTCTGCCGGGGGCATTTGCTGTTCGGGATCGTTGCTGCGGATCAGCTCCAGTAGATGTGATTCCGCGGGCTTGCCTGGGACCACATGCCCGGAATCCACCAGCAACTCGCGGGTGTTCAGGGAAAAGCTGCCTTTGGCTTCCCGGCCTCCGTGGCAGGGGACGCAGTGTGTTTTCAGGATCGGCAGAACGCTGTGCGAAAAGTCGTCCGGCATCTGTGCGATCACGGGCGTGAGTGAAGTGCAGCAGAGGCTGAGAAGCAGCAAAGCGTCGTGAAGTCGATGGATCACGTTTGTCACTCGCGTCGTGTAGCAGGTGTAGGAATGCGGACAGCCACGTATGGTACCACGTGAAAACTCACGGTCTCAAGTGAACAGCCCATGGACCGAAACCAGTGCAGGGCTGGATCAGTTGTCAGTTGGTTTCGCGGGGAGTGCTGCGTGGGCCCGGCGAAACGAAGTTCAACCAGAAGACAGTCGCGTTTCGCTCCGCCGAAACGTGCGTCCAGCGTTCTCCCGCACGGGTTGTTTTTTAAACACAGGTGGCACAGAGGGCACAGAGTATCAGGGCGAAACGCAGAGAATTCAGCAATACTGGCGAAGGGATTGGTTGCGAAAGTGCTCTGCGAGTTTTCGTGCTGTTTTTCTGGTGTTTCGCCATTCCAGTGCCTGCGTGGGTCGTGCAATGGCAATATGGAAAATCAGGGGCGTTTTTTGATGGATTTCGGAGACGTGTTTGTGTAGCGGATTTTGAAGGAAAAATGCAGGGTGATCGTTTCGAAGGAGCGAAACGCGACTAATCCAGAGATCAACACCGTTTCGCCATCCCGGGGCCCGAGTAGACCGCGTTGTCTGGTGGGAGTTGCTGGAAGGAAGTCCGGACCGGTGATTCAGCCACCAAAGCCCGGGAAAATCGGAGGCTTTGGCGGCGTGAATTTGTTGACAATTCGGCTGCACCGTGAATCAGCAGAGAGGACTCAGCCCTTGACGGGAGCCGGAGCCACGGACTGTGGTGGTGTTGACTGTTGACGTTCCAGCAGTCCCAGTGCGATTCCATAGAACAGGCAAATCTGTTCCATGGCTGGTAGTTTATTGTTGGCAACCCATTCCAGCAGGTTTTTATCCTGTTGGCGTGTTGTCATAGCCCGGCCCAGGACCTGCATCGCCTCTTCCCGCCAGATGCCATTTTTGAGTTGCAGGATGCCATTCAGTGCTGCTGCGGGATCGCCGGCGGCGACGCGTGTTCGGGTGAGATCAGACATCATGGCCTGTCGCAGTCCGGGGACGAGATCTGTGCTGGACTCAAGCGAAACGTAGGCGCCTGCCCATGCATCGGACGACGTCGCCCATGCCGGACCGGTGTAGTGGCCCAACGCCGCGACGAGTGGAGCAAAGACGCCGGTCGTGGGGACAACCAGCGGGCTGTCAGCGGTGCCGGGCATGACCTCCGGGAACTCCTGGCTGGTACTGATGGCTGCGACTGCGAGCAGATAACGGGTGTCATCCAGTTGTACCTCGGCAGCGGCATCCGGAGACGAGTTGAGCAGTTCGCGCAGCGGAGCAGCACCTCCGGCATAAACGACGCGTGACAGCAGGAGCAGCATCAGCGCCCGGCGATCTTCCGCGATGGCTGACAGTTGTCCCACACGAATCCCGTAATCCCGGAACATCGCATTGAGCTTTGAGTCATTGTTTTCTCTGAGGTCCGTCTGAATCTGCTGGCGAACGGCACTTTCCTGCTGTGTCGTTTGGTTCAGGAGCACACGCAGATCGGTCGTGGGGGGGGCCGCCGCAGAAAACGCTTCAAGGCAACGAGTGAGCGCGGGACCAGCGAGCTCGGGCTTTGCCGCCAGCAGTGCAGCGCGAGCAACTTCCGCTGAGGCCAGTGCGAGGGGCAGTGCTTCCGTTGCCGGCAGTTGTGTCTTCCGCACGAGGTCGGCTGTTCCAGGAACGGCAACCGCGGGGATCACCGGGATCTGCTGCAGGTCCTGAACACAGGACTGCAGCAATGTGGCATCGGAGGAGAGGACTGAGACGGCAGCGCGAGCACGGAGTTGAATCAAGGGGTTTGTCAGGCTGGACGCGGTCTGCTGCAGCAATGACTGCGCATCGGCAGGCGGTCGCACCTGCAGACCGACGTCGGCAATGGCAATCAGCGCATCGGCGGCACTGCGTGGGTCATTGGCGGCCGTTGTCCACGCAACTGCATCCTTCCAGTATCCTCGTCCCGCCAAATTGACGGCGACGGACAGGTGCAGAGGATCCGCCCAGAGGCAGCAGTCCATCGCTGGCGGTGGATTCAGCGTCAGTTCACGGAATTGCGAGGCAATGAACAGCCATGCGGTACTGGCCACAGTATCGCGATTGGCCGGGATGGAGCGATCGAGTTGTCGGGAAGTGACCAGCATTGCCGCGTCGTTAATTCGACCTTCGTGAACCAGCGCGGTCGCCAGTGCGAGACAGGCCTCCGTGATGGCACGACCGCTTTTGGGAAGCTGTTTCAGCGCCTTTTCACCGGCTGCCCCTGCTTGCAGCAATTCCGATTCGGCAGACTGCAGGGCAGCAGATGCAGCGGCTGCATTCCCCGCCTGCTGTGCCCGCCAGTAGGCGCTCACCCACGGCAGGACTCGGTAGTAGCCACGTGCCTTGTCCACGACTGCCAGTTGATTAAATTCCGTGGCGGCCTCGGCGTCTTTCCCGAGTTTCAGCCAGAGATCGCCGGTCATTCGGCGTGCCATGGGTTTGTCTCGCAGGTCCTGGCGAGCCAGATTGATCATGCGTTTGATCAGGCTTTGAGTTTCCGCACCGGGGTCATCTGTGGGGACAAGCTTTGCAGCGGCCTCAGCGTCGGCTTTTGCTTTCCGAGCGGCCTCTTCCTCGGCGGCAAGCTGTTCGAAGGCGCTCAGATCGCGAGCGGCACCCAGTTGGGCAGGAGGTTTTCCGGGTTTGAGCACTGACACGACGACGACGGCCAGTCCCAGCAGAACTGCACCAGCGACTCCATAGACCACCAAAGGATTGCGTTTACGCGGGGCATTCGCCTCGGCCGCGCGGCGAAGAGCATCGGCTTCGTCCGACAACCGGACGGGCCGGCGTTCTGCCTTCTGCAGGGCCGGGTCGGTGGCGGTGAAGACGGGAACCATACACTGCGTATTTGCGCAACGAACGCTTTTTCCAAGTGCTGTTTTGGGCACAAAGCCGGTTTGCTCGCACATCGGGCAGACGACCTTCTGAAGCCGCCCTTTATCGGGCTTCAGAGTGGCCTGAATTGCCTGTCCGGCACCCGCGGCACCGATCCCGAACGGGTCATCTTCGTCAACCACAAGTTTGGAGCCTGGGCGACCCGCAGCTGTTGGCTTGGGTGCCGCCTTCGCCGGGGCTTTGTTTTCGGCCGCGGGAGAGCCAGCGGCTGGACGCTCCACAGGCTTTTCCGGCAGCTTTCGTGCGCCCGGCCGATTGGCTCCGGCTTTTCCCGGTTGGGGCGTGTTCCGTGCTCCACGCGAGCCGTCCATCGCGGCACCACAGAAAGGGCAGTCCACCACATCGTCCTCAAGGACAGACTGGCCACAGGAAGGACAGGTTGGAAGCGACATGCTGGAATCTCCACGTGCTGCGTCGACGCAGCTTAGGAATTCATGCTGAGACTGTGCAGAGAGAGTAACGTGAATCCCGGTCGTTCGTCCGGGGACTTTCCCTGAAGGATACAGGATTTGTCGTCCTCGGGCGAGTGCGTTCGTTGTGAAGGTAACGTGTCGGCAATAACTTCACAGTCAGGAGACGGCCGAGTGTGTCGCAGGGTTCCGGGAAAGTGTCTGAGACCACTGATTTATGGCTGTTTGGTCGCTCGACAGCGGGTGATTTGCAACGCTGGAACGGCGATTTCAGTGCCAGTTTCGGGCAACGTGACCTGGCCTCGGTCGTCGCGGCGGCTTCCGACCGTAAACCGATCCGGGACAGAAAGAAAAAAGCCAAAGAAACCGCGTTGAAGCGATCCCTTTGGCTTTGAAGAGTCTGCGTGTTGCTGTAGGCCTCAGGTCTCAGGGAGTTGCCGGACCGGCACAGCGGATCAGGTGGTCCTTGTCGATGTACACGACTTCAACAGACTGATCGACATGTGTGAAGGGTACTGGCCAGTAGGCTCGAATTGTCTTGTCGTAATAGACCGTGCACTTGTAGTGACAGTGATGCAGGCGGCAGGGGCCGACCAGCGGGTAGACCTTGCAGTCGTCGAGACGATCCACGAGCGGTTCCACAACGATGCGGACATTGTTCATCTGCGTTTCCTGGAAGAAGGCAACGCCACCAGCCGGGTCATTTGGCAGGGCTCGCATGACCTGATCTTCGCTCGGAGGATCGACGCAGAAGACATCACCTTCGACGGGATCCAGTACGGGAACGCGATTGTAGCGTTCATCTTCCCAGAGTTTGTCTTCCATCAGCTGGCTTTGGTAAGCCGGCACAGGCACTGCGGGCAGCACCTTCCAGAAAGTGACATAGGACCAGAGCACGCTGACAAACCCACCCGTCAGCGTACAGCCGCTGGAGGACAGGAGCATCAGGCAGATCGTCGTCAGCACGACCCCGCGTCGTAAGTGTCTGCCGAACTTCTGCATTGTCGTTTTCCCTGAAGAAACAGAGGGGATTGCCATGAGTCATATCCTCGCCGCGTGGTCCCAGACCCGCGACCGCCTCAATCGTGAATTCCGAAGGTGTCCGCTGAAGAATCAACGTCCTTTCAGATATCGAACGAGACTTTCCGCGGACTTGTGAAAATATTTCGATTTTGCGGATGGATCGCGAAGAATCAGTCTTCACGATTGTGTCTGCGATATGCCTTGTATCGGCAGGACGGGCGCGTTCCTCCACGGCATTCGGGCGATCGGCAGGAAGTGCCGCAGCCGCCTTATCGCGGGAAATCGTCGCCATGCAACACCCAGGTGCCATGCACCTGCACGCTTCAGTGACTCAGGGGTGGTCGCGTGGGGGCCGTGCATCGGGGGCCACCGGAGCCGTTTGGGCGGTCATTCACGACGGTGGGCGGGTTGCGTGGATTCGCAGCAGTTTCATCAGGCCTGCTGCGAAAGATTGCCAGAGTGCCATGCACCAGGGCGGGGCCGCAGGTGCCGCGTGAGGCCGCCGCCGCATGGGATTACAGAGTGCATCAACGGAGTTTGCGCAGGGGGCAGTTGTGAACGCCGGCGTTTGGGGGATTGCCGCGGGACGCGGAGGGCGGGCCGTTAGTCGGGGATCAGCAGGTCGGAGTCGCGGAGAAAGCGAACATCGCTGAGGCTGGAGTCGGAGAGCGGTTTTCCGCCGGACGCCTTCCCGGACTTTGCCTGACCTGGGAGACCTGGCATCCATTCTGTTCGGCCGCCGGGGGAAGCATCGATGGCTGGATCGGGCCCCATATGAATGCGAAAGTTGAGGCCGGCGAAGGACAACAGGTCGCCGGGTAACAGCGCCCCGCGAATGACTCGCTGCCCGTTAACCCGCGTCCCATTCGTACTGCCAAGGTCTCGCAGGTACACCAGACCGTCAGTTTTGACCAGCATGCAGTGTTGCTTGGAGATGCTGGTGTGATCGAGTACCAGATCACACTGTTTGGAATTGCGGCCGACGACGGTAATCGGGTGCGTCAGGGTGATGGGAGGGCCACCGTCCTTGGGAATCAATTGAGCCAGCATGGTGTGGTCCCGCAAAGGCGGCAGTTTAGTCAACGAATCCGTCTGTTCTGATCGCCGCAGGCACAACTGCCAGCAGGCCCATATTTTTGTATCAGCCCATTTTCCGCCGTAATTCCAGTGGAATTCTA
>JBDKIW010000176.1:0-6683 GCA_039796955.1 Planctomycetota bacterium | reverse complement strand
TCTACTCCGTCATGCTGGCATCCGGCAATGTGATCGCGCTGGATGTCCGTGACCCGGACAAGTTTCTCAGAAACGTCGCCTACACCTGCGAACACCTCGTTCCCAAACCAAAAGTGGTCGTAGTGAATTTCCCGCACAACCCGTCCTCAACCGTGATTGAACAGGACTTCTTTGTCGAACTGGTCAAACTGGCAAAGAAGCACCACTTCCTGATCATCAGCGACTTCGCCTACGCGGATGTGTGCTTTGACGGATACAAAGCTCCCAGCTTCCTCTCAACACCTGGGGCTCTTGATGTGGGAGTCGAACTGACATCCATGAGCAAGAGTTACAGCATGGCAGGCTGGCGTATCGGCTTCTGCTGCGGAAATCGCGAAATGGTTCGCGCTCTGGCAACCATCAAGGGCTATTACGACTACGGCATCTTCCAGCCAATTCAGATCGCCGCCATCGTCGCGATGCGGCACTGCGACAAAGCCATCGATGAAATGGCCGCCGAATACCAGATTCGACGCGATGCACTGTGCGATGGTCTTCGCCGTATCGGCTGGAATCCGATTGTTCCCAAAGCCGGCATGTTCGTCTGGACGGAAATCCCCGAACCATGGCGACAAATGGGCTCCATCGAATTCGCCATGAAACTCCTCAACGAAGGTGGCGTGGCCGTCAGTCCGGGACGCGGATTCGGCCCCGAAGGTGAAGGCTACCTGCGGCTGGCCATCGTGGAAAACAGTAAGCGTCTGCGACAGGCCGTTCGACAGATCGACAAATGCCTCAGTGCTCCCGGTGCAGCGTCCGCCTGAACCACACCTCAGCACACCAATAGCGTTTTCCGCGAACTCGAAGTCTTCCGAACTGCAGAAGGGCCGTCAGGGTGATTGCCCCTCTGCAGACTCGTAGATCTCCGCCAGTGCGCGAAAAATCGTTTCCAGTTGCTGCAGGTATTCTGTCTGATCCATGTTGGATTTGCGTTGCTTCAACAGGTCCAGCTGCGCTTCCAGGGCATCCCGCGTGATCTGCTGATCCGCCGTCAGACGCCGCTCTGCCTGGCTCCTGACAAAACAGAGCTTTGCAGCCTTCTGACCATCAATCGCTGCCGGATCATCCTTCTGCACAGTCGACGCAGGTTTCAGCCCATCAAACAACTCAGCCCGCACGCCTTTCGCGTCGCCATTATCTTCCAGCAGCGCATGCTCTGTCGCCAGACGCCCCTCCGAACGATAGAAATCGTCTGTTCGTCGAGCGGCATACAGCCATGCTTCCAGCAGTGATGTCTGGCCGTCGCGATCCACATCCGCTTCCAGGCTGCCTATCGCCAGTGAAAACGCTTCGCCAAAGCGACTGTACTGAACCTCATTGCCATCTTTCGTCGCCGTAATGATCACTCGATCAGGCCCCGACAACGCGTTGATGAACGGCGAAGAACAGGAAGAACACAGAACCACAACCAGTGGGCGGTGATTGTCCCGACAGGCTGCCGCTATGTCATCCGCACTGATGTCCGGTCCCCGCAGATTCAACCGAGCCGATTTCTGGTCGAAGGTGCCATGTCCAAGAAACACAACCCAGAGTGGCTCGCGGGTCTCTTTCGCCGCTTCAACACTCAACAGCTCCAGCAGCCGATTACGGTCATCTTCATTCGCGGCAGTTGCAGTGGCTGCATCGGCCGAGGGTGACGTTTCAGCCTCAGTGGCGGGATTGAGTCCAATCAGTGAACACGGCACCCCACCGTCGAGCGCAGCCTGCTGCCATCGCTCCGCCCAGCTTCGAAACTGTTGCCCGTATTCCGGTAACCCTTCGGCCCCGACAACCAGAATGAGCCCCGTCTGGCCCTGAGTCTCCGGAGGCTGCAGCGCCCCCGTCTTTGCGCTGGCCATCACCAGCCACAGACAGGTTGCCAGTACCACGCCACGTTTCGCTGGTTTCATGGCAACCCTCCACGACGCCGCATCGTCCAGTCCGCTGTCAGACAGCCAACAATGATCAGAAAAACCCACCACGAATGCCAGACCGGCCATGACCAGAATTCTGTCAGCGGAGCCTTAGACTGGGGCAGGGCAGATACCAGATCCTCGATCTCATCCAGTTCGAGAACACGGCCCCCCGTCTGTGTCGCCAGGTCCTCCAGACCTGATCGGTTGATCCGGACCGACTGCATTTCCTTCTGATTCGGCTGCGAGGCCCATCCAGCCACGGCCGTCAGTGGTTCAGCTTTTGCATCGTCAGACACAACCGCCTTGACCGACATCTGCCAGCCCCCCTCCTGCGCTGCGACAAGCGTTGCCTCAAATGTTCCCGATTCCGTGTCAGACGGCACGCCGGTCAACTCAAAGACCTGCCCATCCGGTGCCGTGACACTGAATCGCACGTCCGCATTCTCAGACACTTCAAAATCGCTCCCGCGCACTACCGCGGTCAGTTTCATTCCTGACGAACCGGATTCTGTGTCTTCCGTTGCTCCAACCTCCAGTCGACGCGGGACGTCGGCCACCAGCCAGCGCATCATCTGACGACAGGCCCGCGCGTGATCGCTGAGGTCATCACCAGCCTTTTCCGTACTCACTGATTCCGCTGCAGTCGCGGTCGGCACCTCTGGCTGCTGTAGCGACTTCAACCCCTCACTCAGTCGCCAGCGCCACAGGTCACCGATACACAGTGCTCCCGTACGGCCCCGGCCAAAACGCTGCACAACCAGCGCTGGCCACTGCACCCCGGCCGAGTCCTCAACTTCAGCCATCACCACGGCACCTGGCCGCACGTAACCCGCCGGATTGATCGTCAGAAACTCAGGCATCTCTCCCAGCCGCTGCTCTTCCCCGGACTCATCCGGCCGCAGACGAATCCAGGGCTGAAGCCAGCCATCGCGAGTCAGCCTTAATCGCACACCCGCCTCAGGAAACTGCATACGCCGCCCGACATCCACCGGCAACAGTTCGCCAACAGGCGTTCGGGCAAAATCACCCTGCGACAATGATTCCTGACCGCCCATCATCAGCAGTCCACCACCGCGACGTGATACAAAATCATAAATCAGTGTCATCTGATCGGCTGTGAAGAAATCGGCCTCCAGATCGTCCACCACCAGCCCATCGTACTGAAACAATTCCTCAGCCTGCTGAGGAAATCCACTTCGCAACTCCTCGTCACTCTTCGTATTCAACCTCACCAGTACCGGCTCATCGTACTCTTCGACCGTCTCCGGATCCGCTTTATCAAACCCGCGAAACAGCGAATTGGAGGACTCCCCATCACGCCCCCGGAAATCAAATTTTGCTTCCTTTCGGGCAATCCGAATCAAGGCCACAATTTCCAGCAGAGGATCCGATTCCACCGCTCTGCGCAGGAATTTGAAATCCCAGTTCGGGCGGCCGGACACGTACAGAATTCGCCGCGCCGCCGTGCCCCGCTCAACAGCAATCAACTGCACGTTGTTGACCAGTGTGGCCTCCTCCGCCACTTCCGCTCCCTGACTGTCAACAAGCGCCACTCGCAGCTGATAAAAGACCGTGCCACCCTGAGTCGGCCGGTGTCGAAATCGCAGCGGTATGGTGTCCGTCGGTGCCATGGTCTGACGTTCCAGCAGCACACCGGTCGCATCACACAAACTGACGGCAATCTGCCCCTGCGCAAACCCGGAAACCTGAGGCAAGACCTGAATCGTGACCGGCGCGTCATCAAAGGCCGTCTGCGTCACACTCCACGTGCCCACCCCGACATCCGGCAGCGTGGTCTCGGTCGCCGGAATCACCGGATAAATCGGCGGCATGGTCTTCAGTAACTGAGGATCAATGGCGGCATCCGTGGCATTGCCGTCCGTCAGCAACAGCACACCAGCCAGCGGCTGACCCTCATAACGTTGCTGCAGACTTTTCAACGCTGAATTCAGACTGGAAGCCGTACCCTGAAACTCCACGGCATCCAGACGATCAACCTGCAGCAAACGCTCGGCCACTGTGTAACGTCGCAGTTCGAAGTCCTGCTCCAGACGTTTAAGCCAACCGGGGGGCGTCGTGGACTCGCCCGCTTTCAACACCTGCTGAAACTCTTCAGCACGTGTTGAACCACCCGCACTTGCACTGACCAGGTGACTGCGACTGATATCAGAAACAACAGCGATCACATTGGCCCCGGAACGCGGACGCTGACCACTCCACAGCGGATTCAGCAGACAGATCGCCAGCAACAACCACGCGGCACTACGCAGCCAGGGCCCCGCAGATCCTGCCCGCAATCGCTGACGATTTTGCCAGAAAATCCACGTCAGTCCCAAAACAGCAATCAACGCAGCTGGAACGATCCAGCTGCGATCTCCGATGACCAGACTTGCCGGGTTAAGGATCCACATGAAACCATTTGCACCAAAGACGGCAGCGGTTGATCCGAAATTTCCGCGGTGGCTTTCGAACAGGCTGAATTCCCGTCGAATCTCCGCCGAGGTCCCTGTCCAAACTCTCCTGTGTTTGCCCGGAAAAGTAAACCGCCCGGCCGTTTTCCCGCGACGATTTCAGGGAAATCCCCGCGTCCGGGTCGCCACAAACAGCAGCTACCGCGATCCGTCGCCGCCAGCCCGTCCGCCTGCAGCCTGCTCTGGCACGTAGATTTTCACATCATCGAAGTTGCCGATATCGTCAAACGATCCAAACCCCAGACGCCCCTTCACAAATGTGCGATCCACGGCCGTCATGATCGGTGTTTTCAGATCATCAAAGTACACCGTGATCTCTCCGGAACCAACGTCCCGCACAATGCGGGCCCGGTGCCACTCATCCGTCCACGGTGTTCCCGCCGTTGTCTTTGTGGAAATCTTCACCCGCGGCGCGCCATTCACAATGAACACCTGATTCGCATGGTCATCCGTGCGTTTTCCGAAATGCACATAATACAAATGCGCATCATCCTGAAAGCCAAAAAACAGACACAGTGAACGATGCGGATAGTCCGCAATCGTGGATTGAAAACGAATGTCCATCACAAACGAGGACACTTCCAGATCTTTGATCAGCGTTCGATTCAGAGGCGATCGAAAGGGCGGCGAAAAGTTGCTGTTCTTCTTCGTCAACGCCAGAAACTGATTGTCCCCCTCGGCCTGCAACTTCCACGCAGAAACATCCGTCGGCTGGTAACGCTCCGCCTGACCGTCCTGGAAGTCGTGCTGATAAATCAGGGTCATCCCCTCCGGCGCCGCAAACTCCTCGGCCACAGCACTCAGGTCAAAAATCATCACACTGCACAACAATAAGGCGACTCGCAATCTCACAGCCATTCTCCCTGCAACAATTCCGCCCTTCCAAACCACACCCTGTCATTTCAACAACCCCGGAAAATCCCCGAGCACTCAAGCGACACTGAGGACTCAGGTGCCAGGCACCTTGACACAAAAAACCCGTCTTTTCACACGTTTTCTGAATCCAAAGCGACAGCCGGTTCCGCCACCAGCTATTCCGGCGATTCCACTTCCACCAGACCTTCCATGGGTGTCTTCCTTCCCGGAATTCGCGTGTACACCGTCTCATCCCACGTGTGCAGCCCCAGACACGCACGACTGCTGACACCCGTCATCAAACTGCGGTACAGCAGAACCTGAAAATCACCCACTCGCACACGAAACCCGGCCGCTTCATGAGCCCCGTTGTACCGACGTGCTTCTGTGACCGTCAGCCGCGCCCAGTCAGCCGCCGCTTCCGCTCGACTCGGATGCCAATCCAGCGCCAACGGAATCGTAACACCACCCGCGCCGGGTGCCGCTGAAATCAACTGCCCGTCCTGCTCAACACACTGCCCCAGCGCATGCAGTACCCGATCGTCTTCCAGCCAGACCGGAATTGCCCGCATCCGCAACAGGCCGCGACCAATCACCAGTTCTCTGGTCCTCGAATCCGCCGCCACTACCGCCCCCTCCGCCAGCGGCAATGCCGTCGTCAGCTCAACCTGCGGCTGAGCAGCGGAGGTTGTGACACTGTCCGTCAGCATCGCAAATCGCTCGCGAGTGGCCAGCATGATCTGCCGAATGCACTTCAGCGAATCCCCGCACTCGCCTTCCAGTTCAATAAACACACACTCCGCATCGTCAAACCAGCAACTGCACTTCCATGACGTCGGCGCGGCCACCGGCTTTTCGTCCAGCTGCACTGACCAGTGCCACGGGCCCGCAAAAACCTGAATGCCGCCGGCAAAAATCTGCAACTGCACCTGATCGCCATGCCAATCCAGCATGATCACATCTGCATCTGACTGCAGCGACGTTCGCAGAACCGCCGAACTCACGGTATCGGATTGCCACGAAATCTGCAGTGGCGCCGCGTCTTCTGACTTCTGAGCCTTCTCAGGCTGAGCTGTTTGATCCCCGGAGTCTTCGTCACGGCCAGACCGATACTTCTTCGGAACCGTGACCTCCTCGACCGGCTTCTGCGTCTTTTTCAGCAGACGGGCCAGCTTTGAAGCATGCCAAGACTCAACAGTCTCCAACAGCATCTGCAGAATTGGCTGCAGAGGCACAGGTGACGCCAACGGAACCTCTTCAGCACGATGCTCTGAAATCGGGGGTGTCGCCAGCATGCACGCCCTGCTCAGCATCTGCTGCACGCGGACCAGATCGTCGCCTTCCCACAACGGCTGGTGAAACACGTCCGCCCACAGCGTGCCACGCGCCAAAGGAGCCAGCACTTCCGGCAGACGGAACAGCA
>JBDKIW010000175.1:0-3121 GCA_039796955.1 Planctomycetota bacterium | reverse complement strand
GACGCGACTGACCCTCCGGCCCACCATGAATATTGATGATGACGGGACGCTTACCTGGAAACGTCTTCGCCGCTCGATACAAAAAGCCGGAAATCATCCGGTCGTCAAAACTCTTCCAGCGTATCAATTCCGCTGCCGGCAACTGTGCCGCATTCAGTCCCCCCAACTCACTCTCAGTCCACCGTTCCACCCGTCCACCAGGCAACTGCAACGTATACACATCAGATGTCGCTTCCGATGAACTGATGGAAAACGCGACTTCCGCACTGTTCGGATGCCACAGAATCCCTCCGATGACACCCACCGGAACTCCCTCCAGAAGCCTCATCGTCCGAGTTGAAGTGTCGAGAAGACGCAGCACAGAAATGCCCGCCTCATTCGTTTCCAGCACCACGTATCGTCCATCCGGTGACAGGTCAAACGCCTCCACGTCCCAGGGGATTTCCGTCGTCATCCAGGCCACGTCACCCGTGGCACGGTCCAGAAATCCCAGTCGCTTGAATTCACTGCCTCGATCCGATGTCACCACCAGTGACTTTCCATCCGGAAGGAATTCCGCACCACCCCACGAAACCTCTTCCGTCGCGTCCGTCAACGGCTGCATCTTTCCCGTGCCAACATCCACCAACCACAGGACAGATTTATTCACCGACAGATACTGCCTCGCCACAAGCGTGCTGTCATCAGGTGACCAGTCTAATGCCGACCAGCCTCCTCCCTGCAACTGCACAATCGCATGGCTGTCCGCTGGCTTCAACGGATCCATGATCCACAGATCCCGATCCGCACCATTCCGGCGCGTTGTCGCATAGCAGAATTGAGTCCCGGCGTGGTTCCACACAAGCCCGCCATGCTGAGACCGGCCACCGTCCGTCAGTAACGTGACCTCACCAGTTTCCGCATCCCAGCGATACAATTGCGAAAATTCATTCCCGCCCGTATCACGGCTGAATACGAAATATCGCCCCTGCACGGGCTCCCACGTTGCCACTCCCACAGGCTCTGAGAAAAACGTTAACTGCCGCCGTGCGCCACCGGGCATCCGCACTTCATGAATCTGAGATGTGTTGCCAAACCGAGTGGAAATCAGCATCTCCCGACGTTGCGGATGCCAGTCCACAAATGCGGCACCCCGGGATTCCGTATACCTCCGAACCGACTCCGCGAGGTCCGCAGGAATCTCCGGGATCCCCTCCACCACCAGATTCTCTGTGGGAGAAATCACACCAGACTGTGCTTCAATCACCACTGTCCAGAGCAGACCAGCAATCACACCCAGAACCCGGAAATACGTTTTCATGGCGACTCTCTCCCGGTACGTTCACCACACCCCATCTGCCAGACGCCCCGCACACACGCTTCACGCCGCCTTCTTTCATCCGCTTTGCCGGACAGACCTGACACACAGGTTCAGAAGGCGTCTCCTGCCAGTATCACTCTGCTGTTTTTCCGACAATCGAAGTCTCGATCAACCCCATCAGCTGTTCCGCAACCGCTTCCTTGGGCCCCTGAAAGATCGCGATCGTTTCCGCCTCCGGCGAAAGCACCTCGACCAGATTCGTCGCCGAACCGATCGCCGAAGTATCGTTCAACACAATACAACTGCAGTTCTTCATCCGCAGTTTTCGCATCGCATTGTTTCGCGGATCCTGGGACTCCAGCGCAAAACCGACAATCCAGCGATGCTGCCTGAGACTTCCCAGCTCCGCAAGTACGTCCGACGTTTCTGTCAGCTCCAGAACAATCGGCTGCCCGGTCTTGGTGATCTTGCCTGATACCCTCTGCCGAGGTCGATAGTCACAGACTGCCGCCGTGGCAATCACGCCATCACACTCCGGGAAAATCTGCAGACACGTCTCCCGAAGCTGATCCGTCGTTTCGATCCGGTGCACATGACACCCCGCTGGCGGAGTCAACTCAACCGGTCCCGTCACTAACTCCACCTCGTGGCCGTGAGCCAACGCGGCTGAGGCCAGAGCATATCCCATTCGCCCGGTGCTGGCGTTCGACAGAAAGCGGACATCATCGATGTATTCGCGCGTCGGACCGGCCGTGATCAGAATCTTCATGGATGCCCCGCACTTCCCTTTGCTGCAGTACCACCCAGGACCCTCTCAATCGCCATGAGAATCTCCCCGGGCTCAGACATGCGACCATATCCTGTTTGCCCACAACTCAGCCAGCCCATCTCCGGGCCGATCACCTGCAACCCATCAGCAGCGATCTGCGCAACATGCCTCTGCACCGCGGGCTTGGCCCACATGTCGCAATTCATCGCCGGTGCCACAAGGATCGGGCAGGTACAAACCAGCAGAGTGGTGCTGAGCAGGTCATCGGACAGCCCGAGCGCCAGGCGTGCCAGAGTCCGCGCGGTTGCAGGGGCCACAATCGCCACCTCCGCTCGACGCGCCAACCCAATGTGCTCCCCCTGAAAATGCTCCCTCGCCTGAAACTGATCACAGTAAACCGGACGCCCCGTCAGTGCTTCAAACGTCGCAGCACCAATAAACTCCTTCGCCGATTCCGTCATGATCACCGTGACCTTGGCGCCACGCTGCACAAGCCGACTGCAAAGCTCCGCAGCCTTGTACGCGGCTATCCCACCAGCAACTCCCAACAAAACTTCTCGTTGCTGAAGTACGTCCACCATGGCACACAGCCTCCCACGCGCTCAAGACCTGCTGATCACATCCGCGTCACTGCGGCGGATAGACGCGCTCCGGCAAATGATCGTCTCAAGTTGCCTCTCGGCAGCCAACTCATGCCCGCTGACCCACCACAAACGCCGGCTGCTTCGTCAGGCCTGCGGAAATAAAAACCCCTGCGCACCCTTTGGTGCCCAGGGGAGAATGTGTCCCGGTTTGGTCGCAACGGCACCGACAACACAGTTGCCAACACGTCGCCACCGCAAATCGCCGGACGGATCACAGATCGTCAACGCCCGGACCACCATCCTGGGCAAGGTATCTGTCCATCTTGTCGACCAATGAAGACTCGTCATCGACGGCCTTCACATTTCCCGATGTGTCGAGATAAATCTTGTCGTGCATGATCTCTGCCACGACAATTTCCATCAGGTTTTTCGTCTGCAGGTCCACAAGCGGCCGAGCCCCACGGTTCA
>JBDKIW010000174.1:0-6683 GCA_039796955.1 Planctomycetota bacterium | reverse complement strand
GGCCAGCCAAATGGACGAAAACGCTCTGCCGAACCCGTCTGATCCCGATAAAGAATTGCACGCCCGGGTGGCAACGCAGCAGCAGCCGGTGTGTCGATCAGACTGGCCGAATCCGTCTGATTCAGACGGAACGCAACGCGTGAGTCAAATTCACGCAGCAACGATGTCGACAGCCACCTCAGAGCATTGGAAAACGTATCGGCCCAGATCAACACATGGATGCCGACCAGTGGTCCTTTTTTGATCAATTCCCCCAGACGTGAAGCCGTCGTCATCTCCTTCGCCGCACCAAAACTCCCCAGCCCGAAGTCGTCGTCGTCCCGCCGCAGCGTTCGAAACTGTCCCAGATTTCGAATCGCCAGCAGCACCGTCCCCTCCCCGTCGGCAGTCCCCTGAGTTTCCCGGGCGGTCATGCGATTCCACAACTCTTCCACCACCGCATCGGTCTCCGCAGCATCGCGAAGCTGAAAACCATGCTCACAGGCTGCAAATTCCGATTCGGAAAATCGTTGCCACGAGACGCGATCACGGCCATCGTGCAGCAGGATCAGCCGGGCAGTCACGTCTGCTGACAAACCACGACGATGCGACAGACAACAACTGCCGGCTGCACTGGCCAGCAGCGCGTCCGCAACATCGCTTTCCTGCCCGACAATCAGCAGATTCTGGCCCCCGGTGCGTTGGAACCTGACACACACCGGCCCGGCAATCGCCACCGGGGCGCCGACCCAGACCGGCAATTCCGCCTCTGATCCCGCCATCTCAGGATCTGCTGCACTCATCCAACGCGGTATCTCTGCGCACTGCTCAATCCGAGGCGCGATATTGCCCTCAAACACCACCATGGCCGCACGTCCCTCCGCAGCAAACCCCGGACGCGCCCGTAGCGGACTAAGCAGTGCCTCACGTTTTTCCTCATCCAGCCAGGCAATCTGAAACGGATGATTGCCTTCCACCATGCCGTTGGCATCGTTGTAAATGGCCTCACCCGGACGCGTCAGCAGTCGCGCAGCCGAATTGTCCTCACTCAGAATCAGATGCGCATCGCTCTCACTGCACTGCAGGGCAATTCGTATGGCGACCTGCCCAAGCGTGCTGCGCGCCAGCGAATACGCCCCACCCAGTGTCTGTGAGCCCAGAATGACGTGGATCCCGAATGCTCGCCCCTGACGAATCAGACGATCCAGAACCAGCGCTGCACGCGCAGACACCCGATCCTCTGAGGTGAAGAACTCCTGAAACTCATCGATCATCAGCAGAACACGGGGCAGCACATCCCCGGGAAACTGACGACGAAACGCCGGCACATCCTGCACACCGCGCGCACGAAAAATGTCGCCACGTTCCTGCAGGATTTCCTCCAGCCGCTCCAGCACGCTCAGCCCGAACTCCCGGTCACTTTCAATCGCCACCACCCGGGCATGAGGCAGACCGCAGGCGGCATAGGTCCGGAATTCCACGCCCTTCTTGAAGTCAATCAGATAGAACTCAATTTCCGCCGGGCTGTAGTACAAGGCCAGATTCGTCACAAGGATGTGCATCAGCGTCGACTTACCCGACCCCGTCTTGCCGGCAATCAATACGTGCTGACTGGTTCCTCGCCCCAGCCTCAGGTACTGCAGTCGCGCCGCACCGGCTCGACCAATCGGCAAATCAACACCCTCCGCTGTGCTCAGACCCCATACGGCATCCGGACGCGGCGCAATCCGGGAAAAGGAAACTTCCACCCGTCGAGCGTCCCGCGATTGCTCGCCAACCAATCGCACCAGATTGACGTAGGTACCAGCGTCAGGAGCCGTCATCGCCTCAAACCGCACTGCGTGGGTTTGCTCCGGTTGACCAGCAAGTTTGCCGGGCTGCCGCAGGTCATCGACCGACGCCACGCCGGCATCTTCGAGTCGTCCCGCTCCCGCCACCGACATTCCCCTCGGCAGAACCTGCCCCTGCCGAACAACAAACTGTCGGGCACATTGCTGCAGAGTCTCAGCAGGAAAATTTCTGGGCAGCGGCTGATCGGGTGACCACGCCAGAATCGTATGCACTCCACACCGCGGACCACTGGTCAGAATCGCGGTCAGATGCTTCGCCGCTTCCTCGGTAAATCCCGCCGGAAAACCAGCAATCACCACAAAATGATAGGGCTCCGCAACCTCACCCGCCGCACGGTTGTATTCCTCAATCGTCTCAAATTCACTGCGCAGATAAGTTTGAAACACACTCTCCATGTGTTCCGTTACCTTCTGCAGCCGATCCCGAATCTGCGCAGCATCCGTCCAGATGCGATTGCTGATCAACAGCTCATCGAAATCTGCCAGGTGCATCATCGCCGAAAAACTCTGCCCCAGCCCGGCTGGATCAATCAGCGTGAATTGAATTCTCCCCGGAATGACACTGGTCAGCAGCCGCAACAGAATCGCACGAATAAAGTCCTGCGCCACTTCACGACCAGCGACATCGTGCTGCACTACGATCGAGGTGTCCACAGGAAATCGCAGTAAGGCAGGGAACTCAAATCGCACGCTGCGCTGATGTTCCTCAGACTCCATCAGCCCCCTGTCCGGATGTTCCGGGAAGTCGGCAGAGAATAGACCCACAGGAATGACGCCCGGCAGCTCGCCGGGAACCACCCACCGCAGTTGCTTCATCCGCTCCCAACCCGGAACGACAGACGCCTCATCGCGTGAAACCGAAGCCAGCTGCCGCGCCGACGAAAGACCGCTCTTCCACTGGGCCACCACCGTGGTCAGTTCCACCGACAGCGTCTGGCGACGACTGCGATGCTGCTCCAGACTGCTTTGCAGCGCCCGCTGATCGTCCTCCTGCTGACGCTGCCGACTGGATGTCAGTCGCTCAGCTTCTTCAGTTTCCAGACGCGTTAGACGCTGCTTGTGCTCCGCGCCAAGCAGCGCCAGTTCCCGATTCAGCCACTCCTGCTCCTGCTTTCGCGAATCGTCAGTGGACTGTTCCAGTTGCTGAATCTCCGTCTCCGCCAACTCCGCAAATCCCGCGGCTCGCTGCTCCCGACGCAGCTGCACGTCCGCACTCCACCGCTCCGCTGCAGCCTCCAGCTTCTTCAACTCCGCGCGACTGCGGACCTGCCAGAATTCCGACAACGCCCGGGCATTCGAAACACACTGCAGCAATTCTTCAAATGCTCCCCGCAATCGACTCTGCACCACACTCAACAACACCATCACCGTCAGAAACGATAACCCGCCCCCAATCCCACAGGCGACCCCCAGCCACTGCCAGTCAGGACGACCTGCCAGCGGGTTCAGAAACAGAGAAATATCAGCGCGGGCAATCGTGACAAAAACCGAGATCACCAGAAACACCAGCAATCCCAGGCCCAGAATCCGCCAGCCCAGGATCCATTGCGGCAGCGACGGATGGTCGATCGCCGCTGCCGCGATCATCGCACGGTCCGCAAATTCCGTCGCCTGAACCCGCGCCGCGTCCCGTGACTTCGCTTCCACAACCGGTGACGGTAAAGCAGCCTCCATCCCGGCATGACACTGATTCAGGTACTCCGCACTCAGTCGCACACGTTCGTCCAGCTCCGCAAATCGCTGCTCCAGCCACTTCTGCTGCGTCTGAAAGTCACCCCTCGCCCGCTCCGCCTGACGCACAGGAGTGTCCTCCTGGTTCTCGTCGCAGACCGATTGAAGAACCCATAGCTCGTTCTGCAGGCGCGCTCGGATCGCCGCTGTGGCCTCCATCCCGGCAACCTCCAGCTCTCGCAGACGTGCCGCCGCATTTCGATTCAATTGGTCGAAGTGTGATTCATAATTCGAGATCAGATCCCGGCGACGTGACTCGGTCTCCGAACGAATCGTATCCTCCTGCACCTGCAACTGACGCGAACTCATTTCCTGCAGCTGCAGCCGGAATTCTTCCTCACGATCATCCAGCTCCCGCAACTGGTGCTCAATCACCGCCGCCCGCTGCTGCGCCGCCCGTGTGCCCGCCTGAAGCTCCTGCAGCTGACGCAGCTGACTGTCCACATTCCATGGCTCAGAATTCATGACGAAGGCCTTCATCGCTCCAGCCGGGTTGCCGGAGTTCTTTGGTCGGATCTGCATTTCGCTGCGAATTCCCATAGGCCCCTCCCCGCTCTTTCGCACTGAACGGGCCGAGGTACTCAGACAGCACCCGCTGAAAAACAGGCTACTGTTCCCGTCTCAGAATGCCATACGGCGCAAACAGAGCCCTCCGTGAGTCTCTCACAGACAACTCCGACTGCCCCGGGAATCTGGTCCGGACTTCTGCAGTTTACCCGGCCACACGGAATTTGAAACGGCGAGTCGCAGCGGAGTTCGGCAGACGAATTGCC
This sequence comes from Planctomycetota bacterium, assembly GCA_039796955.1. GTDB lineage: Bacteria > Planctomycetota > Planctomycetia > Planctomycetales > Planctomycetaceae > SXXK01. Next base: position 2,350 of record JBDKIW010000174.1, on the reverse strand, counting down.
GCTTTTGCAGATTTCAGGCAAACCAGAGCCACAATGCATCTCACTGCCGGCCGTCAAATCATCATTCATGACCGGCCTGATTTATCGCCAAAACGCACCAAAACGCGATAGGGCGGGGTGTTCGCCAACCTCCGCATCAGTCGGAATCCTGGTCGGCCACTGCACGTGACAGCAAACACGTTTCAACATCACGGAACTTAACGAATTCCGAGTCGCCTCATGATCGCAGCCGCCGATCAGAAGGGTGCTGGTCCCGTCATGGAAGGCCTCCAGCGAGCCAGCCAGCCAGCGGGCAGGTTGCAGACATCATCGGACAACAGACCTGCTGTCGCCCCCTTGTCGGTACCGATCCCCGACAACACTCAGCAACGCCGTATCTCAACCGTCATCGCGCTTCAGAACCAAGATTGTGATCTTCGATCTTCTTGTGCAGCGTGTTGCGATTGATCCCCAGTCGCGTGGCTGTGCGAGTCTGCACGCCCTGACTCTGACGCAGAACCTGCAGAATCAATTCCTTTTCGACGAAATTGATGACGTGCGCGTAGGCGTCCACACTGTCTTCACTGATCTCCGAAAGCCGGCGACTGACCAGCTCTGTGCAGATCGATCCAAGGTCATCCGAGGACCGACGGCCAATTCGCATCGGCGCCAGACCTCGCACATGCGGCGGCAACAGGTCCGCCGTGATTTCGCCATTCGATGACAACACCAGGGCCCGCTCAACGTAATTCTGCAGCTCGCGAACATTTCCCGGCCAGTCGTACTGCAACAGAAATCGCAGTGCCTCCGGATGCACTTTTCCTGCCGGTATCCGATTCGCCTGTGCATAACGCCAGACGAAAAAGTTCACCAGCGCGGTAATGTCGTCACCTCGCTCACGCAATGCCGGCAGATAAATCGGAATCACGTTCAGACGGTAAAACAAGTCTTCTCGAAATCGCCCTGCCGTGATCTGATCCTGCAGGTCCACGTTGGTCGCCGCAATCACCCGGACGTCCACCCGAATCGTTCGCGTATCACCAACACGCTCGAACTCATGCTCCTGCAGCACACGCAGCAACTTCACCTGCAGCTGATAACTGACACTGTTGATCTCGTCCAGAAAAATCGTCCCACCGTGCGCGGCTTCAAATCTACCCGTGCGATTCTCGATCGCACTTGTGAAGGCCCCCTTCGCATGCCCAAACAACTCGCTCTCCAGCAAGCTTTCTGACAATGCCCCGCAATTCACCCGAATAAACGGACCCGTCGCACGCGGACTCAATTCATGCAAAGCCCGCGCAATCAATTCCTTCCCCGTCCCCGTCTCTCCCGTCAACAACACCGTCGCCGTCGTCGGGGCCACCTTGCGAGTCATCCGATACACGTCCAGCATCGGTGCACTGCTGCCAATCAGGCCGTTAATCAGAGTCGTCTCGCTGTCAGCCTTGTTCATCATTGACACTCTTAAAACGCCCAAAAAACAGTCTTTATCTGCACTAAAAATACGCAGCCAATCGTGGATTGCCACAATTCTAACCGAGCGAATTCAGAATCCCAGCCAATCCGACCAGAATCTGCCCTCAGCCTGCAGTGCTCGTGTTCGAAATATGCAAGAAGTGCGCCAATACTCAGCATTCCTGAGGAAGGCTGAAACCGCCGGGGATTTCGAGACGCCACCAAAGCCCGCCCCACGCCCCAAAACATGCAGCATGCCGGCAGTCACTCATGGTTCCGGTTCGTGCCCTTCAGATGTCGCAGAGTAATTCAGTCACGACACAGTCGCTCAATCCCCCCCGGACGCCGCCTCGGGATCGTTTTCTGCTTCCAGATCACGAAGATACTGCAACGCCGCTTCCGGAGTTCGCACCCGCCGCCCAGGTAGTCGACCCTCACGATCACAACTGGCAAGGATGTCCAAAGCTTCCCCGTCGTCCGCATTTGTGAGCCGCCGACGAGCCCTGGCGCCAGACGTGCCGTCCAGCACACGCTGCGCAAGTCCATGATTCTCAATCAGCCACAAGACCCGGTCCGAGACATGCCCACGCAACCTCGCCAATCCGGCCGCTACATGGTCCCGTGGATCAATCCCCTTGCCCACATCATGCAACAACGCCGCCAGCAGCAGGTCCTCATCCCATGGACAACGCTCACAGGCTAACTCAAAGACCTGCAGACTATGATACAGAACGTCCCCTTCCGGATGAGCCACTCGATCCTGGATCACCCGGTCCAGTGGCAGCAACAGCGCCAGAAAATACTGAAACCGCTGCTCCGCCCCCTCCGTCGCTCCGGCTTTCTCAAGGTTGTCCGGTACCACCTGACGGTCCAGCGCCTGACGAATCTCAAAGTCCGTCGGTAAGGCCTCAGG
>JBDKIW010000173.1:0-3869 GCA_039796955.1 Planctomycetota bacterium | reverse complement strand
CTGGTCTGACACTGGATCCTGCCACAGGGCTGCTGTCCGGAACACCGTCCGCAGGGACCGCCGGTGGTTCCAGCCAGAATTACAACGTCACCATCCTCGCTTCCAATGGAATCGGCAGTGGCACTCTCCAGAATCTGACGATCACCGTGACAACCGGAATTGTCTCGTTCGACGTTTCGAAAGGCCTGTCACAGCGTTCCTACATTCGGTACGTCGACTTAACTCTGGCGAATGCCGTCACGGCGGCTGCCATCGTCAGCAGCGGAACACGAATGTCGCTCACACGCTCTGACCTCGATGGCAATGGTTCCACGGCGGTGTCGCTGTCGGGATTCGTGACGACTGTCGGAGGGCGTATCGCACTCGACTTCGGTACCGTCGGGATTGGCAATGCTCGCAACACCAGCCTTGCTGATGGTTACTACAAACTGGCTGTGGACCTTGACAACGATGGTCTGAAAGAAGCCGAGTTTGCATTCTTCCGCATGTTCGGTGACCTGAACGGTGACCGCGAAGTCAACAGCACGGACCTGGCAATCGCCACCACAGGTGCCCGCTCTGCCTATTCGGCCGAGGCGGACGCCAACGGGGACGGATTTGTCACGTCCGCCGACGTGCTGTATGTCCGACGCACGCTCAATCGCCGACTGCGAAACGGACTCTGGCTGGCTGACTGATCAGGGCACCTGACGTCCTGGCAACGATTGTTACGAACCTGTCCTTAAACGAACTCATCCAACGAATTTCAGCATACCAATATTTCAGGAGCTCCTGATGTCTGTACTGAGAACCATGATCGCACTCCTGTTGTCCTCCGCCTGCTGCACGCAGGCGCTGGCCAATCCCATCACACTGTTGCAGGCTGACGACCTGATCATTTCTGCCGGCGGCAGCGGACAGATCAATATCTACTGGGAAACACCAGACCTCGTCGGTATCAACTACCTGCAAACCGAATTCATCCTGACACCCGTCACCGGGGCAGCCGGTGGTCTCTCCTTCACCGGCCCCGCACTGCCGCCCTTCAGTGACAGCAACTATGTGTTTGCTGGCAATAGTTTTCAGGAGGATTACTACAACGATGTGGCCAACGCCCCGGTATCCAACCCGGCGACCGTCTACCAGACCACCTGGGTGAATGATACCTACAACTACAATGACGAGACTCTTGATGGCACCAACAGCCCTCAGAATGGAACCAGACTCTGGACCACCCTCGATCTTTCTTCACTGGCCGGGGCTTCAGGGACGTATCAGTTGACGATCGGCAGCAGCGAATATGATTTCAACGGCAATACCCTCGGACGAATAGCGATGGTGACTTCTGATCTTTCCGGTGGATTGATCACCGTCAATGCGGCTTCCTCTGTCCCGGAACCTGGCAGCGTTGCGGCTTTGTCCGCACTGTTGGCGATGTGTGTCGGACGCCGCTGGATCAATCGTCGCAGGCCGATGCCAGCGGCCTGACAGACTCTGATCACAGCGCAACCTCAGGGCGATGGCCGAAATCTCAGCCATCGCCCTTTGTTTGCGCGCTGCTTTTTTGCAACACTCCCGCAAAGTCCACGCAACAGCCTGGCTGATGGCAAAATCCGCACCGATTGCCCTTGTTTGTTCGGGCTGGCGAAGTTCCGCGCGAGCCGCGCACCTGGGATGTGACCTGGCAGGAGCCACGCCCTTAGCTGGCGAAACGGTGTTCACATGGGAGATCAGGTCGTTTTTTGCTCGATGGCAGCGAGGCGTCTTTCAAAATGGCGAGCGGTCCGGTGTTAGTCCACCGAGCAGACAACTTTGAATTGAACATCAACAGACATAGACGTCGCGGAGGTCTGACACACTCTGCTCTCCGGTATGCTGAAGAACGCTGGACGCACGTTTCGACGGAGCGAAACGCGACTCTCTGCGGGCTCAACACCGTTTCGCCATCCCAGCCGGCGCCCCTCCGAAACTAGTCTTCGTCTGACAGATTCACCAGTGAGACCTTGACCCTGGTGCGGTCTTCTCTGACAAGCCCCGCGCTCGATAACTCCTGCAGCAGGGCGACAAACTCGTCCAGGGACATGCCAAGTTCGTTACGCAGAGCACTTTTGGCTGCTGTTCCCCCAAGGGCTTTCAGCGCGGCCAGCAGGCGAGCAGGATTGCCGTCACTTGTGGGGACATTTGACTGCTGTCTGGTTGCTTGTGAAAAAGCGGGTACCACGGTTTCGTCCGGCTGTGAAGTGACTTCGACCGGAAGCTGCGGTTCTGGTCGGGACATCACAGGAATCGTTCGGACCCGATCAGGGGAAGCCGACGGTGTTTGCGGCAGACGATGTTCGCGTCTGTCAGACTTTTCGCTGTCCACTGACCGCGAGACTGTCCTTACCGGTTGGGCTCAGACACTCCGGAGACCACGGCCGCTGGCCTGTGCTGAGTGCTCTCAGGGGCTGCGGCGGAGGATGTCGACCGCGCCGTCAGCGTGACTTCTGTGGCCCCGAGACGGAAGTAATCCCGTGGACTGCATGTCAGGACGATGATCTGCAATCCACGACTGGCTGCCAGATCCAGCATGGCCTGCAGTGATTCGACGCGATCTGGATCGGAATATGCAAACGCATCATCGAACACAATCGGAAGACAACCATCGGAGCCTTCTGCCAGGAGTTCGGCAATCGCCAGCCGCACGGCAGCGGCCAGCTGTTCTCGCGCTCCTGCGCTCAATTTGTCGAATTCGATGATTCCCTGCTGATTGTCGCGACGATTCAGAGCCAATCCGGAGAATGCCGGTGCGTCGTTACTCAGCTGAACATCGATCGCCCGGCCAAAGATCGGCCGGACATAGTCGGCGATCTTTGTCACCAGGGGTTGAGTCATGCTGGCAGAATGCTTTTTCTGTTCTGCCTGAAACAGATCGGCAAGCAGCAGACTGGCCCAGGCCTGTCGCTCTTCGTTTTGACAGCGTTCCGTCGACTCAGCAAGGCGTGCCCTGGCCGTAGCCAGTTGTTCCTGCGGATCGAAAACTCCCTGATTCTGTAGATGTGCCCTTGCCGCAGCGCGGACTTCTCCGGCCTCTCGGTCCGCTTTTTGTGAAGTTTCCAGCGACCTCCCGAAACGTTCTTTTTTCTGCTCCAGCTGGTATGGTTCCAGCGTCTCCAGGTCGCGTTCCAGTGTGGCGAGCTTCTCGAGAACGTCTGCTTCTGATTGCTTCAGTTTTTCAGTTTCTGCGATGCGTGAGTCGCCATCACCGGCAAGCTGAATCAATCCCAGTAGTTTTCCCTCCGCTGACCTTTGATTGCCTTCGAGTTCCTTCAAGTTGCTGCCAAATTCATTGCGATTCTTACCAGCATTTTCCCGAGCTGCTGCGGCGAGTTCTCGTTGTCGCTTCAGGCTTTGAACATTGATTTTCGCCTGCTCTCGTTCCTGCTGGAATTTTGTCCTGAATTCGGCAATTTCGCCAACTGTCTGCGGTAGATGGATGTCGAGGTTCAACAAAGCTTTCCGACGATCGATATCAGCAGTCAGGCGTTGTAGGTCCGACTGCAATTGAAGTACTCGTTCTGAAAGTGTGTCAGCGTTTAACAGGCTCAGTTCCTTCTGAAGGTCTTTCCGTTGCCCGATCAGGATCAGCTGTTGATTAAAGTACGTTTCGGCGTCAGCAAGCGTCTGCACACCCAGGGAGACCAGCTGATTTCTCAGATCCCGCTCAGCATCCCGAAATGCAGTCTCCGCAGCGGCAACTCCCGTTCCACCACCCGGCCGAATCAATAGGCGCGTGCCATCGCCGATGCTGATTTCAGTCGATTCGGTGATCGTGATTGGCTGGCCGGCCCTGAGTTCCGCGGAGCCCACTCGGACGCTTTGGTCCGCCACGACAAGTTCGATTCCGGTCG
>JBDKIW010000172.1:0-4280 GCA_039796955.1 Planctomycetota bacterium | reverse complement strand
CGCGGGCTGGATGAGATCCCGGAGATGGACCATCGGCGACGCCACGACGTGGCTGTGGTCATCGACCGTATCAGTGTGGATCCCCGACAGCGCACACGTCTGGCGGACTCGGTGGAATCCGCGCTGGACTTCGGCAAGGGCGTCCTCCAAACGGCCCTCGCCGACAACGCTCGGGAGGAATCACAATGGAAAGTGCAGCGATTCAGTCTGCACCTGTCCTGCGGGTCCTGCCAGCGATCGTTCGAAATCCAGGCCCCGCAGAAGTTTTCCTTCAACAGCCCCCTTGGCTGGTGCCCGGGCTGCGAAGGGTTGGGGAAGGAATTCGGAGCCAATCAGGCACTGCTGGTCACCAGTCCGGAACGCTCCCTGCTGGAAGGCGCGATCGGGGCGTGGCCGGATCCAGCGACAAACCCGCCGTTTCGAATGCTGCTGGAAGCGCTGGCGGAAACCTTCGAGCTGCCACTGGACCAGCCGTGGTATCTGTTGACGCCTCAGCAGCAGCGACTGGTACTTTACGGAGACGATACGCGCTGGGTGGAGATTTCCCGAGACCGTCAGCAGGCCAGTCGGCTTCCCGGGCAGTCGGCAGAAACCGCTCCGTTCCGATTTCAGTATCGCGGCCTGTATCCGGCCATCGAAAATGCCTCACGCCTTTCCTTTGAGCATCGTCATTCGCTGCTGTCCATGGCCGGGGAACGCGACTGTTCGATCTGCAGCGGTACGCGTCTTGGCAGTGAAGCCGCAGCAGTGCGTCTGCGACAGGTGACTCTGCCGCAATTGTGCCGTATGCCCCTGTCCGGCGCGTTGCAGTTTCTGCAGGGTCTGAAGCCAAATCGAGCCGAAAAGAAGATTGCTGGTGACCTGTTGCATGAAGCCACACATCGGCTGACCTTTCTCGTTGACGTCGGACTGGACTACCTGACACTGGATCGCCCGATGCCGACGCTGTCCGGCGGAGAATCCCAGCGCATCCGCCTTGCGGGACAGGCCGGTCGATCGCTGACTGGTGTTCTGTACGTGCTGGACGAACCCACAATCGGCCTGCATCCGCGCGACAACGGGCGTCTGATCGCAGCACTCAAACGACTCCGTGATCTGGGCAACACGGTGTTGCTGGTCGAGCACGATCGGGAGGTGCTGGATGCTGCCGATCGACTGTACGACTTCGGACCAGGGGCCGGTCGTCTGGGTGGAACCATTGTCGCTCAGGGAACCCCCGAAGAAGTCAAACATTCTGCTCAGTCACTGACCGGTGCTTATCTCAGCGGGACACGCGCCATTCCGATTCCTGCGCAGCGACGGGTGAACTGGGGAACCACTCCGGAACTGGAACGCTGCATCCTGCGAACGGCCGTGGGCGCTCCAGCCCCCAGTCCGTCGACCTCAACCACACCTGCGAAACCGGGACGTGGGCGTCGTGCCGCTGCAAAAACGGTCGCCGCCACACCCGACGCAGCAGTCACCACTGCCGAGTCCAGTCGACCGGCCGAGCTGCTGGAACTGCTGGGAGCAGCCCAGCACAATCTTAGGAATGTGGACCTGCGCATTCCGCTGCGTACCCTGACATGCATTACCGGTGTCAGCGGTTCCGGAAAAAGTAGCCTGATGATGAACACGCTGGCCCCGGCGGTCGCGCGTCGCCTGAACCTGACCACAGAAGCTCCGGGAGTCTTCCGGGAACTGCATGGGGTACAGCATCTGAGCAAGATCATCATCGTTGATCAGAATCCGATCGGAACAACGCCGGCCTCCAACCCCGCAACCTATGTGGGAGTCTTTGACGAGATTCGGGAATTGTTCTGTCGGATGCCGGAAGCCAAAGTGCGCGGTTATCGTCCGGGGCGTTTCAGCTTCAACCGCGCTGGTGGGCGTTGTGAAGACTGCGAAGGCATGGGGCAGAAGAAAATCGAGATGCATTTTCTTCCCGACGTCTGGGTTGAGTGCCCCACGTGCCGAGGGCGACGCTTCAATGCCGAGACACTGACCGTCAAATTCAATGACTGCAGCATTGCGGACGTCCTCGAGATGTCCATCACCAAAGCCCTGGAACTGTTTTCCAGCCTGCCGAAAATCCGCACTCCGTTGGCGACTCTGGATGCGATTGGACTGGGTTACCTGACACTGGGGCAGTCTGCCCCCACACTCAGCGGTGGTGAAGCTCAGCGCATCAAACTGGCCGCAGAATTGTGCCGCCCCAATCACGGTCGCACGCTGTACCTGCTGGACGAACCCACAACCGGCCTGCACTTCGACGACATTCTCAAACTGCTCAGCGTCCTGAACAGCCTCGTCGAACAGGGGAACTCGGTCGTTGTGATCGAGCACAATCTGGACGTCATCAAAACGGCGGACTGGATCATTGATCTCGGGCCGGAAGCCGGGGCTGGCGGCGGGCAGATCGTCGTCGAAGGAACACCGGAAGATGTCGTTGCCTGGGCCGCACGTGCTCACACGACCGGCGATGAAACCGTGAAAGCAAAAGCTGAGCCGAAGGGACGCAGTAACCGCGAATCCAGTCAGTCCGCACCACTGCGGTCCTGGACGGGAGAATTGCTGGCCGACGTTCTGCGGGAATCAAGTGTGGGAGAAATCCGCGCGTTCAGTCCTCATGAACTGGCACAGAAGCGAGAAGGCGACGTCACGGTCGAACAGATTGGTAAGTCGGCGAAATTACCATGGGAATCCAACGGCCGAAAATGGCACCTCGAAGATCGGCTGGCTCACAACGGCCAGCCCTGTCGCTGGGAAGGTGCCGCGCTGGCGGCGGTCCTTGAGCAGCTCAGCGAATCGAAGGACATCGCACCTGTGAACTGGAATGACCGCTCGACGGTCGAAGTCAAGGCGACCAGAGGCCTCGGTTGGTTCCTGCATGCCCGCACGGCGACCGAATGGTTGCTCACACTGTGTTTCCGCGTGAAGAAGGACACCTTCACCACAGAAGGCCTGGATGCGCAGCTCGGGCTGCGACCACTGGACGAAATGAAGGAGATCCCGGTTTACGGACGCGAGCCCCGCGTGAAAGCCCGCAACCTCAAGACAGCGTGGCAGGAAGTGACCATTCGCATCTGGAATCGTGAGGAAGTCGCGACACCCGCATTTCGCAGCTTCCTGAAAGCCGCCCTCAACTCGTACCTGACCCTCAGTCAGGCCGAATCGGCCAATCCCGAAGACCTGATGCCCTGGAAAAAACTGGATCGCAAGTGGCATCTGCTTCGTCGCGGATTGCCGGGCAATGGTCGGATTCCCTGGGAATTCGGACTGATCGAAAGTCTGCTTCCCAAAGTAGAACAGGCCTTTCAGGGTTATCAAACGGATTACCAGATCAAGAGCAAGATCAACTGGACTCGGGAGTCGGACGATCGCCTGCTGGCCGAACTGCACACGAAACGCAGCGATGGCGTGGACCTCTGTGTGTACACACGTCCCGGAGAAGTAACCGTGGGTGCGATTGCGGAACTGGGTGAATCCCGGGAGATTTCCGTCGCGCGTGGTGCGGCCTGTGTCAGAATCCGCTTCACGTCCGAAAAACAGGTACAGTCCGCGGGCCTTGATGAGTTCCTGAAAGGTGTCACATCGAGGCTGGCCGACTAAGCCTCCGTTCAGAGCGGTTGAGGAAGGCAGCAGAAACATCTGCCGCAGGTGGGACAGTGACAGGGATGTCGCCATACCACCTGAAAATGCTGTGACAGTATCAGCAGATAAACGGGTGCAGGCATCGCACGTATGAATATCCAACACCTTACCAGGGAACTTGAACCATTCCCCGTACTTCATGCGCGGACCCTCCATGTTCTCGGCCATCTCCCGGGGGACGTGCTGCAGGACTTTCTTGATGATGTTCGATTTCAGGTGGCTATTGACAATTACCGGCCCGGGGAGGGCTGGACGCTCTGGATGCCGACGCCCGGCCCGCCTGGCGAAGGCAGCCGCTGCGTTGTCCTGCGTCCGCGGCTGAATCATTGCCATGAGCAGTTTGCGTACTGGGTCATTGCCCATGAATTCGCCCATGCCTTTCTGCGAAATGGTCCCTGGGGCGAGATTCTGGATGTGGAAGAAGCCGCCGACGCGCTGGCGGCGACCTGGGGTTTTGTGCGACCGGCGCTGAATCCGGGCGACTTTTCCAATCCCTCCTGATTCGCCCGCAGAATTTTTCTGCCCTTCATGTGGCCTTCAGGTTGGCGCGTTAGAATGTCCAGCACCCAGAAAAAATGGGACTGGCTCCGAGCCCACAAGTCAGAAAGACAGCCGATCGATCGGGGAGTGGGCTCGGTGCCTGTCCC
>JBDKIW010000171.1:0-18441 GCA_039796955.1 Planctomycetota bacterium | reverse complement strand
GTCTGCACTATGGAACAATGGCAAGCGAACAAAGCGGAACGTTCCTGAGTCCAGCTCCCCGGGATCCTCACGCGCCGGGACTGACGCGGCCAGTTGTAATCGACTTCAGTGACACGCAACCGACAACGACCTGTGCGATTCGAAACGGTCAACAGACACGGGTAACCCGCGAAAACTCTCAACCGCAGCAATCTGCTTCATAACGCAGGAATCACCGACGCTGTACCATCACCGTTTCCGACCACAATCGACCGCCCATCCGGCGAGTAGCGGGCTGAATTCCCGATCTGCCCGACTTTCTGTTCCTGAATCAGCTGGCCACTTTCCCCATCCCAGACCTTCATCTGACCGGCATACCCATAGCTCAGCAACCGCTTCCCATCAGGACTCCATGTCACAGAATGAATGTAGTCGCTGTGGCCGGTCAGAGTCTGTAACTCCGCCCCCGATGGAAGCTCAAGAACATGCACCCGACGGTCCGCTCCCGCCGCCGCAACCCGCGTGCCGGCTGGATGCACCGCCACCGCATACATCGTCTGATCAAAGGCAATCAACTGCTTCAACTGCCGGCCACCCACAATGTCCCACAGTCGCAGCGTTCCGTCCGAGCCTGACGACACAGCAAATGTCTCGTCTGGACTGAGATCGACGGCATGCACAGGCCCCCGATGCCCCGTCAACTGGAACTTCTGCTGCCCGGTCAGATTGTCCCAGACACGCACGGACTGATCCGCACTGGCTGACACCGTCACGGATCCATCCCGGGTGACTGCCACACCATAGACCGGGCCACCGTGCTGGTACTGCCGCCGCGATCCAGGCGCCGTACACACCCACTCTTCCAGCCGACCATCCTCGAGGGCTGTCAGCAGACGTCGCCCATCCGCCGAAAACTGGAGACAACGCACAGGGGCATCGCATTGCAGTTTCTGCCACAGGACAAGTTCCAGAGGCGGCTGAACTCCGGGCAGCGACGCCCCATAAACCCAGATCGCCTGCGATGTTGTCGCGATTGCCAGTCGCGAATTATCGCTGCTCCACTGCAATGCACTCACCTTGCCCTCCACCTGGAGTGTCTGCAGAATCCGATCGATCGCATTCGCATTCCAGATCAGAACCTGTCCCGATTCACTGCCTCCCGCCAGGCGCTGACCATCGGGCCGAGCTGCCACAGCAGTGATCTTCTGCGATTCCGTCAGACACGCACGTGCTGCACTTCCCGGTGCGACAGCCGACAGGCTCACAGTCCCGTCGTTCCGTGCAAAAAGCAGTGATGTCCCGCCCGAAACCGCCACCACATCCTGGACCGGCCCTTCTGCCAGCGGCATCACACGCGACAGCGACGCAGACATCAACCGCACCGTCTGATCCTCGCCCACACTGACCAGTGACGTGTTGTCAGACAGGAACCGAACGGAGTGAACCGCAGTTCCGACCTCGTGCTGTTCGAAAGACTGCAGCAGCTGGCCAGTTGCCGTGTCCCAGAGTCGCGTCACTCCGTCAACACCAGCGGTCGCAGCCCTCGTCCCGTCAGTGCTCAAACTCAGACTGCGTGCACGGAATGCTGCCGCTGTCACACTCATTGCCGTCCCATCAGCCTTCCGAAAATGCAGGATGCCATCGTCACCTGCAGCACCGAGCACCTGTCCGTTGCCAGACACACTCAAAGCCTGCACGGCCGCACTGACAGTCCATGCCTGCTCCACGCTGGCTGCACCCGGTTTCCACTGATAAATCTGCCCGTCACTCGCTCCCGCCAGTACGGATTGCTGATCCGCCAGCAACGACAGACGAATGGAACCCTGCGGCAATGGCGGCAGCATCTGCAGTAGATTCCTCTGAACCAGCAACGCGTCAGGCCCACCACTGAATGCTGCCAGCGTGCCCTGCTCAGCAGTGGTCCAGTCAGCCTGAAGCGGAACCACATTCAAAAGGATGTCCTCGGCGACCCGGCCCGTCTCAGCGTGCAGAATGCGAATGCGAGGCTGCTGATCACAGACTGCCAGCCAGATCCCTGTGCGATCCCAACGCGCTGAAACCAATCCCGGATGTGCCGGCATTGACCCCTGCAGCTTCAGATCCATTGTCCATCGATGAATCACGCCCGTTTCCGTGGTCGCCGCAAAAACATTTCCAGAGTTTGCAACATCCACGGTACGGATCGCTCCGCCAGGAGAGTCGATGAGATTCGCAAGCCTTCCATCCCACTGGATCCGCAGAAGTCGAGTCCCCGACTGAGGTACCACCAGCAGCCCAAACTCAGCTGCCCCGCCCTCCAGTTGAGACGGTATCTCGTTGTCCGGAAGACGTAGCTCCCAAAGCGGTTGCGGTGGCTCAGTTCCCGTTCCCGCTGCCGCCGCAGGCAGCGGAAGTTTCCAGCCCCGCAACAGTCCTTCTGCATCCGCTGTCACGAGGCTGGTCCCATCCGGCGAATAGACCAGAGCCCGTATCGCAGTCGCATGCGCGCGTACCCGGCCCTCCAATGCTGCTGTCAGCGGATTCCAGACACACACATCGCCCTGTGCATCCCCCGAAGCCACCTGCAACTCGTCACCTCGAATCGACGCACTGGTCACCACCTGCTCATGGCCTGAAAAAGACTGCGCCGCGCCTGTCGCAGAATTCCAGACACGCAGAGTCCTGTCATCCGAATATGTGAGCGTCCATTGCCCGCCCGGTGACGCCACTATCCCCCGAATCGCCGCCGCATGTCCCTGCAACGGGCGATACGGCATCGGCACTCGCCAAATTCTCACATGACCCTCGGAATCGGCCGTCACCAGCCGCTGGTTGTCGGCAGCCACCAGCAAATCCGACACTGGCCCCGTGTGCCCCCCAAACCGACCGAGAATCGCCCCATCCGCCCTGTTCACAATCCGAACTTCGCCATTCTCGGCAGCCATCGCAGACCACGCCGCACCGCTGGACGCAACACGCAGAATGTCGGCACCTGCCGACGTTAACTCTGCCAGCACATCACCACTCTGCAGGTTCAGTACCCGGACCGGTTGCCCGACAGTAATCACCATCGCCGTATTCTGCCCCGGCAGCACTTCCAGAAACCTGACTGCCGATGTGGCGGTCCATAGTGTCCGCTCCGGCACCACCGGCAATTGCCAGAATCGCACCAACCCGTCATCACCGACTGACATCAGCTGCTGATTTCCCGCAGGAAAAATCAACCGCGAGACAGTCCCCCCGTGACCCATCAGCCGCCCCACCGGGGTCTCAATGTCCGGCGTCCACAACAGGATTCTGCCGCCGACATCAGCCGTGGCAAACATTGCCCCGTCAGCTCGGACGGCGGTTGCCGTCGCCTTCACCGCATGCGCAGGCCTGGAGACGGCTGCACTGCCAACCGCCCCACCGAATGGCAGCAACCGCACCATACCGTCAGAACCTGCTCCGACAACAGACATCCCGTCCGCAGATAACGACAAGTCCTCCAGACTCGGTCCAGCCTCCTGCAATCGACGCAGTGGCAGACGCAGCGGCAAGTCCCAGATACGAACAGTGTTGTCCTGACTGCCTGTCACCAAACTTCGGCCATCACCGCTGACCGCCAGTGTGTACACCGGGCCCGTGTGCTGCCCGAATATCTGCAGCGGCGTTCCCGTCCCGACGTCCCACAACATCGCCTGCAAATCAGTACTCGCCGTCACAACACGTTCCGTATCCCGAGCGAACACGGCCATCATCACAGCGCCATTGTGCCCGCGCAGTTCCCGAACTTCCTGGGCATTCAGCCCGCAGGGCACGCACAAAAAGCCCCCCAAACACAGCAGCCGAAGAAGTCCCGATCTCGAAATCATCAGCGACACGTCCATAAGGATCCTGTCCGAAAAAAGTAGGCTTCGGGTGCGGCGGGAAGAGTGGCAAGGTCAGTCGACGGCCCGTCAAGTGTCAGGGAGATTCGGTTTAGCCAGAAAGGCCCTGCCTGCCCCATGGGTTGGCCGCCTCAGAATACGGGAGCGCTGTGACAGCGGCACTGAAAAATGTCTCTGAGGATGACCTATTCTGAGGAAGCATCCTGGCGAACGCAACCGCCCAACGTAACTCTCAACCACAAAAAAGTATCCCCACACGATCACCCACGACGGGTCCTTGTGCGTCCGTCCCGGACGTTTTCAGAGACCACTCGGGGCACCCCGCCGCACAGACACGCAGAAACCGCCGAACAACACGCGTCCCATTGCGGCAGCAAATCTCCAATCCACGCATCTCCTCCCAATCCTGCCAATCTCCGCGCAAACCAGCCTTTGCAGATTCTGCGTCTGGTCATAAGCTGTCGACACAGGGGGCCAACGGCCGTGGCTGAAAATCCGCCCACGCCAACCACGGTTCCCGGTACTCAGTACCGTCGTCAGAGGAATCATGCTGCATGCGGCGACCACAAGCCCTACTCATCCTGCTGTCCACTGCTCTCGCCGGCTGCCGCTACGACGGTGCGTTCATGCAGATGGACAGCAATGCCCCCTTCCCATTCCTCGGCTTTCAACTGGCGGTAGACAACGGCACACGTCCACCACATGACGGCGCCACGGACAAAGCACAACCAGAGACCTCCCGTCTGCGACTGGGTGTTTCCGACGAACTGACAACACGACCGCCGCGATTGACGCCGCCCTGCCCCGACGCCCCCACGCAATTCAGCCACCTCCCGGTTTCGCTCAGGCAGAATCCAACGCGCTAAATCCATGCATGCGTCATCGGTGCAAGGCACCATTCACGCCCCAAAGGATGCCGAAGAAGTCGCAGCTTTTACCGGGATCTCCATTTGATCATCAGTGACCGGTTTACTGACTGTCGCCACACATAACAGATTGCCCCTGGGGCCAGCAGCACGGGATTTTGCTGCGTTCAGCGAAAAATCGACACCCGGTGATTCCTGTTTCCCCGTAAGTCATCGCTGCACCAGCCAAATCAAAGAGCCCCGGTAATCTCAGACATCTCATGGGGCCGGCTTAGCAGCTGTCTGCAGGACTCGCACACGGTGATTATTACTGTCGCCGACAAACAGGCGGCCCGAAGCATCCAGATACACCCCATGCGGACGATCCAGTCGACAGGACGCCGCCGGGCCATCAGGACCGTTCCCACGTACGCCGTCGCCGATCACAGTCTGCACGGTTCTGTCCGAAGCTCGATAAACCCGAACCGTGTGACTTTCTGTATCTGCAAAGTACACATCACCAGTACTGCTGACAGTGACTCCTTTTGGCCCGGATAGTAAGGCATTTCGCGCAGGTCCCCCGTCTCCGGAGTAACCATTCTTTCCCGTCCCCGCGAGGTGCTGCAGGGTCAGAGTTCGCAGATCCACACGAAACAACGCATTCCCCTCACGAAGCGCAAGATACAGAGCATGCTGACCATCAAAATCCATCGCTCGCGGACCGTTCAACGGTGTTCCCTTCAATGAGGCACCATCAGGAGTTGCCAGCTTCTCCCCGGTGCCGGCAAATGTTTCAATCAGTCCCGATTTCAGGTCCACCCTGCGAATGCGATGATTGCCGATATCGCAAATGTAAAGTCGCCCCTCAGCATCCAGGACAATCGAATGCGGTTGACGAAGACGCGCGCTAACCGCCGGACCACCATCCCCCGAAAATCCCGGCTCACCACATCCAGCAACCGTCGAAATCACGCCAGTGCCAGACTCCACTCGTCGAACCACATGATTCTGCATTTCCACAAACAGCAGATTTCCCTGGCTATCGAAACGAATTTCGTAAGGCTCGTTCAGCAGCGCAGACGTTGCCATTCCACCATCGCCGGAGTAACCGGCCACTCCGGTTCCAGCCACAACCCGCGACTGACCTGTCGTTAAGTCCACTCGGCGAATGACATGCGTACCCACTTCACAAACGTAGAGCGCCCCGTCCGGACCGATCGTCAGCCCAAACGGCTGCGCACAGGCAACACCTGTCGCAGGGCCTTCCATCTGCAACGGCAGCGACGTCCCATCACCAACGATCGTGCTGACAACCGGATCTGCCCCGCTCGCCTCAAAACCTGCAGGAAAACAGATCGCGACTGACGCCAAACACAACCGAAATCCACAGCAAATCGCGGATTGAACCAATCGCCGAAAGCCTCTCCGCCATTCCGCACCGAAATCCCTGCAAACCAGCGGAAAACCTTCAGAAGCAGTCTTGCAGAATCTCATGGCACAGCCCGGAAAAGAGAATTGTCGGCGACGCAGCAAGCCCAAAGTGTACCAGCGACACAACACAACTCCAGCACTATGTCTCACCGCCGCTCGTCGCCGCCGGATATTCAACCTTCAGTCAGACAAGGACGCCTCCCTTCGAAGTTCACAACAGCCCCAGCCCCACATCCGCTCAGCGCATAAAAACGCGAATGGCCTCTGACAGACGGGTCTGTCGAAGGCCATTCGCGCTGAATTGCCCGATCCCCACTCAAACGACTTTCACGCCGTCCTGGGAATCTCGGCGAATCGCGTCGTAGATCTCCTGGCGATGAACCGTCACATCCCGCGGTGCATCGATGCCAATCCGAACCTTATCACCACGTACCTCAACGATTGTCACCCGAATATTATCGCCGATGATGATCGTCTCGTCACTCTGCCTTGATAGTACCAGCATAAAAACCCTCCTTCGCCACTGTGGATCGACGTCGCCAGCACAGCAATTCAGTAGAATTCCGTTGTATGTCACAGGTGCGTGGACTGGTGCGAAAGGCAGTCCTCCGACAAGAGTTGCAGTCGTCACAGAAGGCATAACTCTCGCCCACCCTGACTCGAATCCGGCAGAAAACGCGGGGCGTGGTGCCCGGTCTTCCACGTCTGCATTGAGTGGATCACTACGTGCAACGAATTTTCACCGATTCTTCGCACCGTTTGGCATTTCGACTTCAGACTCGCTGTCCCGGACTGTTTGTTTTCAGATGTCCGCCCGAACCCCGTCTGACAACTCAATTCATGCCCCGCCAGCTGAATCGCCTCAGCAGGCCAGCATAAATGGGTTGCTGTGGACATCTCGTTTGACGATGGACCGCCCCCTGCCATCTCCGGACGGCGACGGCAAACCAGAGTTAATCCTGCGAGGCGTGGCGGGTTTGCCCGGCTGCAAGAAGGTCGCTGTTGTTAACGGCTGTAGTCGAAAAGACCACGGCCGGGAGAAGTCAACAAAAAACGCTCAGGATTTTCCCGTCTTCCACCAGGTCGCTTCCGACTTCCAACTGCGGGACACCAGTCAGCTTTCGCGATGGCCGGCAATTTGTGTCACACGAACGCTGTTGCATAACGGCAACGACACGTGTGGCCCTAATGAGACATTTTCTCGGGACAGCGGCTGATCCTGACCGTGGTTGAGGTGCTTTGGCAACGTGGTCCGCACCTGAATGATGATCTTCATCATCGTTCAATGACACATCGCAACAAATCTGACCTTCGCGCAGGATCCCCAGAACCTCCGGAAGACCGGGAAAACCCCCATTTTGATGCTGGACAAAATTTGCACACGCACAATCTGGAACCTACGTTGCCCTCCGGCAGCCCATGTTGAGTCGCATGCAATTCTCAGGGGCTGCCAGCAGTTCGCTTCGCTCACCAGCAGAGCGAACTACAGCCGTTACTCAGTGAAAGCCGCCCGCAGGATGAGGTGGCACAGGGATGACTCAGGTCAGGTCGGACAACCGCCCATAACTGCATCCCGGTACGGCTCAACGGGTGATCGTCGCCATCGGAAAAACCAGTCCGTTGCGCGACAAACTCATTTTCCTCTCGTGATTTTTCAACCGTGCCTTGGTTCACAATGGTGGGTTTGTCGACAGCACTCGACGTGCGCGTCCCCGATCTCCAGCGTGAATTGTTTTCCGGAGTCTGATTTCATGAAGTCTGTTCGAACAGCTTTTAAGACGGCGATCGATTCGCGAATCACAGCTTATCTCAGTGCCTGCGGAGCGTGGCTACTCGGTAACGGCACTGCCGACGCCGAAGTTGTTTATGGTGTCATCGATCAGGATGTCGTCAAAGAGTTTCCACTGAATGCAACTCTCGGCGATGCTGGGGTGTTCAGCTTTCTGCTGGCCTTCTCCAGCGCGAATAATCAGCCCTATTCCGCCTGCATTTCCACAGCCTCCAGCGGCACGACCAAACTGGCCGCCACCGGCACGTTCATCGGATCCAACAGCGTTGGTGATCCGGCCTACGGACTGAAAAACTTTCCCACCAACAACTCGATCGGAAGTGGTGATTTTGGGTTTGAGGCCCCCATGGGATTGCTGTTTATGGTCAACAGCACCGCCACTGGCGTGTCGGCAGGTGAATTTTCAGATTCCGCACCCGGTTACGTCGGATTTCGCTTCACTCAACCGCTGAATGGCACCCCAACCACATACTACGGCTGGTTAAGCATCGGGCCGATTGCCGCCGATTACACCAGCTACCATGTGTATGACTGGGCCTATGACGTCGGTGGCATCGCCCCGGGAGCCGGTCGCCCAGCCGCGGTGCCTGAGCCCTCTTCACTCGCTCTGCTGGCAATGGGAGCCGGCGGACTCACGTGCTATCGCCTGCGCCGCCGACGCACCGACGTCGCCACTGAAGCAGACCCCGCTGGATCCGAGGGCTGACAGATTAATCAGGAACGCCCCGGTCCGGCCAGCCGCCAACGTTTGCTGCCGGACCGCGTTCTCGCCACGGCCATGCGCCCAGATGTGCGTCGCCGCATCCGCCTCCTTCGCTGCGCGGTACTCTATATCCCCACGGCCCCTCTGGGATTCCACCAATGGCCCCCGCACCAACAAACAAGGTGCTTTTGATCGGCTGGGATGCAGCCGACTGGAAGCTGATCGATCCTCTGCTGCAGCAGGGCAAAATGCCCAATCTCCAACGCCTGATTGACGGAGGCGTCCGCGGCAATCTCACAACTCTGCATCCTCCGATTTCTCCAATGCTCTGGACGTCCATTGCCACCGGCAAGCGTCCCTACAAACACGGTGTCCTGGGATTCACCGAGCCCGACCCGCATCGCCCGGGAAGCATTCGCCCCGTCTCATCCCTCTCACGCACCACTCGTGCCATCTGGAACATCCTGAACCTGAATGATCGCCAATCCAACGTGGTCGGCTGGTGGCCCAGCTTTCCCGCTGAGCCGATTCAGGGCGTCATGGTCTCCAATCACTTCGCGCAGGCAGTCCGTCCACTGGACCAGGAATGGCCAGTCGTGCCAGGTTCCGTGCATCCACCCCATCTCGCGGAAAAGCTCGCCGCTCTCAGGATTCACCCGACCGAACTCACGGAAGACGTGGTCACTCTGTTTGTCCCCGAGATTCGGACGATTGATGTCCGTAGAGATCCTCGACCGGAACATTTGCTGAAAACCATCGCGGAAGCCGCCAGTGTCCAGGCCATCGTCACTGCCCTCATGCAGCTGCAGACCTGGGACTTCACCGCCGTCTACTTCGACGCCATCGATCACTTCGGCCATGCATTTATGAACTTTCATCCACCGAAGATGGATCTTGTCAGTGACCACGACTTCCAACTGTATTCCGGTGTGATGGAGGCTGCTTATCGATTCCATGACATGATGCTGGGCTTTCTGATGCATCTTGCCGGAGACGACACCACCATCCTGCTCGTCTCAGATCACGGCTTCCAGCATGACGCCATGCGCCACAGCCTGATTCCTCTCGAACCAGCTGGGCCGACAGCGCAGCACCGACAGCAGGGAATCCTGGTTATGCACGGTCCCGGGGTCCGCAGGGGAGAACGACTCCACGGCGCCTCCGTGCTGGATATCACCCCTACAATCCTGCACCTGTTCGGACTTCCAATCGGTGAGGACATGGATGGGACACCACTCGTTAACGGATTGAAGCATCCCGACGACATTCGCTTCATTCCGTCCTGGGACCAAACCGCCGGCGATGATGGCTCTCTGGATCCGCAGGACGCCGCTGACCCTGCGGTCTCCGCACATGCGGTGGCGCGTCTTGTCGCCCTCGGATATCTCGAAAAACCCTCCGGACGGGACGAGGAAACCCTCCGTGACACAATCCGCGAAATGGACTACAACCTCGCACGCGCGTATCTCGACGGCGGTCGATACCTCCATGCCCTGCCCCTGCTGGAAAAACTTTCCGCACAGAGCCCGGAAGAATTTCGCTTTTCACTCGTTCTCGCCCAGACCCTGCAAAGCCTCGGACGAACTTCTCAAGCTGGCGCTCTGTTTCGAAAAGTCATTCAGGACCGCGAACTCACCGCGCAAAAAGCTCGCGCTCAACTGAAACAGTTTGAGTCCGAACGGGAAGTCCGTCAGCAGGGAGACGTTACCACACCAGACCCAGTGATGTTGAGACTGCAGTCACTCGCACGCTTTAATCCGGCAGCGATTGAGTTTCTACTGGCGGGACAACTGCAGGCCGAACACCAGTTTCAGGAGGCACTCACACATATCGATCAGGCCCTGCAAATGGCCCCAGGTGAGAATTTCCTACTGCTCAAACGCGGAGAAATCCAACTGCAGCGCAAAGAATGGGCTGATGCCGCGATTTGCTTCGAACAGGTCCTCCGGAAAGACTCCGAAAATGTGCAGGCCCTGCTCGGACTCACCCGTTCTGCACTGGCCACCCAGGACAACAACCGCGCCCTCTTCTTCTCACTCGATGCCGTCGAACTGCAGTTCACCTCGCCAGACGCACACTTTCTGCTCGGTGTCTGCCTGCAGCGCAATCGCAAACCACTCAAGGCCGCTGAAGCTTTTCGCATGTGCCTGCTGTTCAATCCGGATCACATTCCCGCTCTCAATCGACTCGCCCAGATTACAGAACGTCGCCTGAATGACCCTGTTAAGGCCGAAGACTACCGCCGTCGCGCCGAACAGGCTCGAAATCGCTCAATGAAAATCCGGGCCGGAGACCTCCACCAGGAGGAAGTCAGGCCCACCCGACGATTTGCACTGAATGCCGGACGCCCCATCGCAGAACAGGACCCGTTCGCACCATCGCAAATCCAGCGGCCCCTCACGGAAACGATCGTGGTCGTCTCCGGACTACCCCGGTCCGGAACGTCCATGATGATGCAGATGCTGACCGCCGGTGGCCTGCCAGCTGTTATGGACAATCACCGCCCTGCCGACGTCGATAATCAACGCGGGTATTTCGAAGATCAACGAGCAACCAGCCTGTTTCGTGATTCCTCATGGATTCCGGATGCGCGCGGACATGCAGTAAAAGTCGTCGCACAACTGCTCAGACACCTGCCCTCACGCAATGACCTGCATTATGGAGTGATCTTTATGCTCCGCGATGTCCATGAAGTCCTGAAATCGCAGGTGGCGATGCTGCAACGCCGCGGCCAGTCCCCGCAGGAATTCAACGAATCACAACTTGCCGATCTCTTCCGAACACAACTGTCCCAGGTTCAGAGACTGCTGGCCATTCGCGGCATTCCGGTACTCTATGTCCAGTACCGCGACTGCCTGACGAACCGAACCCTGACAGCAGAACGAATCAACCGCTTCCTCGGAGGCCAACTAAATTCCAGCAACATGGCCGAAATGGTCGAACCAAACCTTGCCCGCCACACACACGTCGCCACCCGGTCCAGCTGAGTGCAAAAAATTCCCTTCCTCACCATTCGGTCAGGAAGGGAACACGATACCTTAACCGGTCAGCTGTCGACAGGCCGTCGGCCACCTGAGATCAAAACCTGCTCAGTCAGCCTTCTTAAAACCAGCCGAGACCAATCCGTCGTAGCCATCCTTCAACGGCCGAATGTCCAGTCCCTTGCCCTGCAACAACTCTGCACAGGCCAGAACCCGGCGCCCCGAGCGACAATGCAGGTAAACCGGCTTGTCACGCGGTAGTGCCGCCAGTACCGATTCCAGCGAACCGTTCTTCAGGCTGCTCAGCGGTACCAGACGCGCCTGAGCCAGGTGCCCCTCATTCCACTCTTCCTGCTCACGCACATCCAGCAACACCGCGGTGTTCCCGTCAATCGCTCGCCTGACTATGTCCAGCGAGTCCACTGTGTGCCCGGTGCTCGTAAGTTCCGTTTTCATCTTCTTCTCCGAAGGTTGAACCGCCGCAGCTGATTTCTGTGGCTTGCCAAAAACTGGCGCGTCTGGATCGCCGCCAGACTGCAGATAGGCAACAAGGTCCAGTACCTCATCGCGAGTCAGCGTGTTGATCAGACCAGCCGGCATCATGGACACTTTGGAAACCAGAGTCTCCTCGATTTCATCCCGAGGAATCGTCGTCAGATTCCCGGGCTCCAGCATGTTTTCACTCACCATGATACGGTCGTTGTTCAGGTTGACCACTCGCCCGGCAACACTGCGACCACTGTCCAGGAGAAAGACCGAGGCCTCGTACTGGTCCGAGATCACCTTGCTCGGCTCTATGATCGACTCCAGCAGCGTTCGAGCGTTGTAACGCCGGGAGACAGCAGTTAGCTCCGGACCAACAATCCCTCCATCGCCCGCAAATCGATGGCACTTGTAGCAGGCCGTCACCTGAAACATCTTCTGACCGTTTTCAAAATTTCGTCCTGTCAATCCCCCCTCAACATCCGCGAGAAAGTCATTGACCGTCCACTCCTGAACCAATGGACGCGCCGCCGCGTCCACCAGCGGCTGACCGCCCGTTGGCTGAGCCTCCAGCACGCCCTTCAACGCCACCTTCTCCTCTTCGGTCAATCCGTCAATCGCCTCCTGACGAATGTTCTTCAGGAATCCCGAAAAGGAATTTCCACCACGAAGGGTCGTCGCGTTGACAAACCATTGAAAATACTGCTTCCGCAGATCCAGTGTCCAGTTCTTCTTCAACGCCCGCAGGCAGTATGCATAGTGAATCTGCTCCTCCTGGCTTGGCGCTTTCGCCTGCAAAGCCAGCGTCTTTGCAGCCACTTCTGAATCATTCAGATAGACCAGCAGACGACACAACTCTCGATTCAACCGCACACTGCGCGACGGATACATCGGACTCAACGCCGCAGCAACCTGCGACGCAATCTCGTCCGTGGGCTGCCCCATGCGGATAAAACACAACCCCAGAACACGCAGAGCGTCCAAGGACTGACGCTCACTCAATGCGCCGGAATCAAGCTGACTCAGCGACTCCAGCAACGGCACCTGCAGAGACTTGTCCCCGCACCGCGCTAATGCCAGCAATGCCGTAATCTTCGCATCCGCTGAAGAATTCTCCCGCAACGCCCGCTCCGCCCAACCCGCAGCTGGCTGATGCTCAATGGCCGTCCGAGCCGCAAAACGAATGGTTCGGTCGGCGTGTCCCAGGTATGGCCACGCCTGTTCCACAGCGGTGCTGTCCTCGCGATGCAGCGCTTCCAGTCGATGACGAACCGCTCGATCTGCTGCCCCAGCTTCCGTGGCTTCCGTCACCGCCGCTGTCGATTCCTTGCCCGTATACGTCACTCGATACAGCCCCGACTGCGTCTTACGACCGCCAATCGTGAAGTACATCGCCTGATCCACCGGGTTGATGATCACGTCCGTGACCGGCAGCGGAGCTGCAGAAACAAATCGCTCCGCCTCACCCGTATAACTCGCTCCCGATGGTGTCATATGCACCGCGTAAATCACCCCATAACTCCAGTCAGAAATGAACAGCGACTGCTGATATTTCGACGGAAATGCAGCACCTGTGCCAAACGTGATCCCCGTCGGTGAGCCCGGTCCGATGTCCACCACGGATCCCAGACTGTCCGGATAATACTCCGGCCACTTGCCAGTCCCCGAACGCCAGCCAAACTCAGATCCACTCGTGACGTGATTGACACGAGTCGGACGATACCATGGCGATCCAACGTCCCACTCCATGTCCGCATCGTACGTGAACAACTCGCCTTCTGGATTCAACGCGATGTCATACTCGTTCCGGAACCCCATCCCCAGCAACTCCCAGTCCTGACCGTCCGGAGTGACTTTCGCGATCCACCCACCAGGTGCCATGACGCCAACGGCATGCCCACCAGCGTCCCACATCCGCGGCAACAACTGATCCTCGTCCCAGATCTTCGGGACACGCGATGAAGAAAACTCCGTCGGCGCCGTGTGGTTGCCACACGCCACAATCAATGACTTGCCATCCTTCGACAGGATAATCGCGTGCGGACCGTGCTCATTTCCGCCTTTCAGAGTCCGCAGGTGCTCACTGCTGTCATACTGGTCGTCGCCATCCGTGTCACGCACCCGATGAAGTCCCACACGTGGCGCATCTCCACTGTTCGTCATCACGTAAAGACTGTCAAACGCACACAACAACCCCTGCGCCATCCCGACATCGACATTGATCGGCTCTATCCGAATCGCGTCCGCACTCCCCTTCGCGGGCGGAGTGACTCGATACAACTTGCCGTACTGGTCAGAAACAATCAAGCGCCCCTTCGGATCTGTGGTCATGCAGACCCATGACCCCATGGTATCGCCCGGCACAGAATACAGCAGCTCGGCCTCAAATCCGGACGCGATCTTCAAGTCACCAACCGGCGTCGCCTCGGGCTGCGGAGGTGCGTCATCCGTCAGGACGATGCTCTCAATCTCCATCACACCGCCCCGACTCATCGGGTCAATCCGCAGTGACGTCACCGGAGAATCCGTGCTGAACCACAATCTCGCCGCTCGAAACTCCTTCTCTGATCCACGCAGCTCCGTCTTCACAGACTTCTCTTCCGATGTTCCCGGAGACGCTTCTGTTGTCCAGAACACCTGCACATCCGCAGTTCCCTTGAACTTTGCCGAAATCGTCAGTCGATGGTGTCCAGCTCGCCCCGCCACCGGCGCAGAAATCCATGGATCATTTCCCTTCGACCGCAGTTTCAGATGGCCATCAGCCACTGCCAATTCCGCGTCACCACTCGCTGTCCATGCCCCCCCAGACTCCTGAAATTCCCAGCGGACGATCTCCTCCGCCGTTACAGGAAAGTTCACTTTGGCAGACAAGGCCGCAATCACTACAGAAATAAACAGACGTCTCATAAGGTGGGATTCTCTGAGGAAATTTGGACATCCGGAAGTAAACAATTATCAGGAAAATCTGGCCCGCCACTGGCCCTCGGTCCGTACAAAACGTCACACAACGGCCACGTCCCGAAACTCGCCTGGCCCGCAGCAAATGCCCCCCGCGCGACTTGCACTCCAATCACCAATATCGGAACCTGCACCCGTGGTACAAAGTGCCCAAAGAAACTCCCACCGCATCAAAAAAAACGGGGGGCAAGTCTGAAGCACAAGTCCACTTCGCAAAGTACGTGTCGCCTTGACGGAAGTCGCAGTCTGACGCGGACTCGCGCCCGATTCAAGCCTGACTCCTCAGTTCCGAGTTGGGAATTCCCCCGGAATCCGGGGAAAATGTCGGCAAAAATCAACAAAGGCTCAGCAGTTCAGGTTTTCTCAGACTAACGAACTTTTCCGAGTTAGGGCCGAGTACACCAATCGCCACAGCGGCAATTCACGCCCAGCCTGCTCACCGGGCACCGCGCAAAAAAAAACCGAAGGACGTAATCCTTCGGTCTGATCAACGAGTTGATCGTTTGTAGGGAAAAGCAGTCGCCCCGCAAACGAGAGATCAGGATCATACAAAACTTTTCACCATCCACAGGTCTCTCTGATGCCGTCAGCATCAGACCTGAGAACGGTGCATTCCAGCAAGCCACTTCATGCGACTGCTATTCAACGGAATCCTGATCGATTTTCCGGAGAGAACCTGAACGGCTGATTGGGTGTTACCGGGCCCGGACACAGCACCGAAATTTCTGCCGAACAGCACAATCCGAAAACAATTTCCAGGGAATGTTCCCACCCATCCTGACGGGAATTACGGTGGCGGCAAATTGACCCTTGCCGCCACCATTCAACGACTAAATCGTTCACCAGGACACTACTGTCAAATCAGACAGCAGCGGCCTTGTTCTGACGGCGAGCCAGCATCCGACGGCCGACGAACAAACCCAAACCGCCCAGGACCAGCAGTGAGCCTGGTTCTGGTACTGCCGGTGGCAGATTGGCTTCGAGGTTCAGAATCGGGCCACCGAATGGACTGCTGCCACCAGAAACCAACGTCAAGGTTCCGAGACCGGATGTACGACCGGCGAACAGTGCGTCGATGTTAGCCTCGGTCGCTTCACGAGCGGCCACTGGTGTGGCTGCCGTGATGTTCAGCGACAGGCTTGTGAAGATATCGCCAACGTTGCCGGGCGAAGAACCGGTGAACTGACCAGCAATCGTGAACGCATTCTTCGTCGTTGCGATAGTAATCGCAGGACTGGTACCACCCAAAAGGGTCGACCAGGTCTGGTTACCGACGATCAGGGTCGCCGAGTTCAAAACGGCGGAGATCCCTGCACTTGGGGTGTAGTTGGCAAGCAACGAAAACGTCTTGCCGACGTCGGGCGCTGGCCCCGTCACTTTACCCGTGACGAACAACTGTGCGGCGCTGGCAGAACCTGTTGCAGCGATTGCCACTGCACAAGCCACCACGGCTGCTCTAAACATGGATACCATAGATTTCTCCTTCAAACAAAAAGAAACGCACAAGGCGACTGCTTACACCGTAAACGCCAAAGGCGAAAACCTGCATGCCCCAAACCAACCCACAGACGGCTTACGCAGACTTTTCACACAAATCGAAACGCCAATTCAACCTCTAATTCCGCAACATCCCGCATGAGTAAACTACCTCGCGGGATGATTCCGGTCACTCTAAACCACCCAGATTGAGATGTTTCGAGGTAAAAAGCGAGCCACAAGGGAGGGATTTTCCGAAGAAAATGGACAATTTTTTCCTTCCGGCGGTAAGCCCCCCCATGCCCGTGGGGCCTGACGACTCTCACTTTTCCTCGCAAGACACATCGCCGCAGCGGAATTGGCTGCGAGGGACACCCCACCCGCCGACCATCTGTACCGGTCGCCCCAGCACTTTCCCACGTTTCCACCAGGCAATCCGCGGACTTCGCCCCGCACAACCCGCGCCTACTTGGCCAAAACACTTGCCCAAACCGCGACTATTCGCCCGGAGGTGGTGTGGGAACCGCGCCAGACGCGGCATCCGGCTTCTCCTGCTCCCTCAGGACTTTCGCCATTCCACGATGAAACGCAGCCTGCGACGCATTCCCCAGTCCCGAGTAGGCTTCCGCCAGACGTTCATGAGCTACAATTCTCAAATCTTCGTCAGCCAGAGCTTTCTCAAAGTCCGCCACGGCCTTCAACCATTCCCTCTGACGCAGATAAATCTTCCCCCGCGTGTCAAACACTCGTGGCTGATCCGGCAGAAACGCAATCGCCTGATTGACCATCGCAAGAGCCTGCTCGAGGTTTCCATCCGGCTGCTCGCAGATCGCGTCCGCAAGATTGTTCAAGAGTCCCGGCATTCCGGGACTGTGAGTCGCCGTGAGGGCGAAATGCTGCATGGCGGACTCGATGTTCGGAGGAGTCGCTGACATCGCACGCGTCCCCAGAATAAAGTGGATCAACCCCGGAGACACACCTGCATTTAAGGCCGTCTGCAACTGCTGATCCAGCAACGCGTCAGTCACGTCCCGCATTCCGGCCAGAGCTACCAATTCGTCGGTCACTTCCGTGCTTTCCGGGGAAATCTCCATGGCCTTAGCAATGCAGTCGATGGCGATCGCCAGATCCTCGGAAGACCTGGCCGACAGCAACCGCAGGCGACTGCTGTGCGCCACATAAACTTCCACCAGCAACGGCCGCAGGGATTCCACTAACTCAGGGTACTTGGTCGCCACTTCATTGATCTGCCGCACCGCGTCTGACTCTTTCTGAGCCAATACCAGCGCCCGAATCACCTGCACCAGGCGCTCTGAGGAAAATTCCTGCGAGGCATTTCGCTGGCGCATCACGGTCACTGCCGTTTCAGCCGCGGTCCGGGCTTCCGCCGTATTCCCTAACTCCTTTTCCACGACCGCCAGCGAATACCAGGCTTCGGCAGGTGCCCCACCAACGCGGCCTGTCAGCAATCGCAACTGCGTCTGGGCGTCCAGCCACTGCTCACGCAGCATGTGAAACGTTGCAAAGCGAAACAAAGCCAGCCCGTTCTCCGGCTGACGCTGCAGGATCCACGCCAGACTGAATTCCAGCGTCTTATCCGCCGCCTCGTCCCTGACAGGGTTACGCACAATCGCAGCAAACTGTTTTTCACTCAACCACTCAATTGCCGGGACGTACTCAAACCGATTGCCCAGCTCCGCCGCCAACTGCTCAGCTTCCGCAGTTCGCCCCATCCGATCCAGCACCTGCACGCGATTCATCTGCACCCCGGCATCATCAGGCACCAAAGATGCAAGTTTCCTCGTCAGAAATTCTGCTCGTTCGAGTTCAGACTGAGCCCACGCGGAGGATAGCCGGCTGCGAGTCGCCGCTTCCAGCTCCTGCGGTCCCGGAGCAAATCGCAACTCCATCGCGATCGGCAGTAGTAGTCCCACGATCGCGGGAATCG
>JBDKIW010000170.1:0-21824 GCA_039796955.1 Planctomycetota bacterium | reverse complement strand
GAAAACTCCTAAATGTGTCCATTTTAAGGTCAGGCGCTTGATGACGATCGCGAAACCTGCAGAATTTTGTGATAGTCGAGATTTGTTTCCGGCATGTCAGGCGGTGAGATTAATGGCCGCTGGCTGGCGTGTGATCTGGCATGGATGGATGTTGCGGCCGTTGGATTCGGGGGCGACCATGGGGTACGTGATGAAGTTTTCCGGCGTGCTGATGCTGGGATTGTGCTGTGTCTGCAGGACTGCATGGTGTCAGGATGCGAGTGCAGCGGACACCTCCGGGGCCGGTGCACCGCCAAATATCGTATTGATCTTCATGGATGATCTGGGTTATGCGGACCTGGGTCCGTTCGGTGGTGATGCCAGTTTGACTCCGAACCTGAACGCCATGGCGCAGCAGGGGCGGCGATTTACGGATTTTTACGTGTCACAGGCTGTTTGTTCGGCGTCGCGAGCCAGTTTGATGACCGGGTGTTACAACGTGCGCATCGGGATTCAGGGGGCGCTGGGGCCGAAATCTCGGACGGGGCTGAATCCGGACGAGCGGACGATTGCCGAGGTGTGTCGGGATCGGGGCTATGCGACAGCCTGTTTCGGTAAGTGGCATTTGGGGCATGAAGCTCCGTTCCTGCCTCGGCAGCAGGGTTTTGATGAGTATTTCGGGTTGCCTTACAGCAACGACATGTGGCCGTACCATCCTGAGGTGCTGCATCTTCCTATGCAGGAACGGTTGAAGAACTGGCCGCAATTGCCGCTGATAGAGAACGACCGTGTGATTGATGACGAGGTGACTGGGGAGGATCAGCAAACGCTGACCCGACGTTACACCGAAAAAGCGGTGTCCTTCATTGAGCGTCATCAGAATCGTCCGTTTTTCCTGTACCTGCCGCACACGATGGTGCATGTGCCCTTATTTACCAGTCCGGACTTTGCCGGGCGCAGTGGCAAAGGGGTCTTTGCCGACGTGATGATGGAGATTGACTGGTCCGTAGGTCAGATTCGTCAGACGCTGCGGCGACTGAAGCTGGACGAGAACACGCTGCTGATCTTTACGTCGGACAACGGTCCGTGGCTTAGTTATGGCAATCATGCGGGATCGGCAGGTCCATTGCGGGAGGGAAAGGGGACGATGTTTGACGGGGGATGTCGTGTTCCCTGTCTGATGGAATGGCCGACGGTGATACCAGCCGAGAGTGTCTGTCAGCAGCCCTGTATGACGATCGATCTGTTACCCACGATTGCCGAATTGATCGGCGGGACGTTGCCGTCGCATCCGATTGATGGCCGCAGCATCCGCGCGTTGATGCTGGAAGACGCACCAGGGCATTCGCCGCACGAGGCACTGTATTTTTACTGGGGAGGGGAATTGCAGGCCGTCCGCAGTGGTTCGTGGAAACTGCATTTTCCGCACAAGTATCGGACACTGAATGGCAAGCCAGGGGGCGTCGATGGTCGGCCGACAGCGTATGTGAATCTGGAAATCGGAGAATCCCTGTTTGACCTTGCTAAGGATCCAGGGGAGCAGCATGACGTGTCAGCACAGCACCCGGAGGTTGTGATGCGGCTGCGAGAATTGGCGGAGGTGGCTCGTGAAGAGTTGGGGGACGGATCTCGAAAAGGCCGTGGCGTCAGACCGGTGGGAATGCTGGACGTCGATAAGCCCGGTTCTGTGCGGTAGTTGAGGGGAACGGCAGCCTTGCTGGTGATGACAGTCACGGGCGGAGTCATCATGTGCATGGTCTGGGTGCTGGGGCGAATCCTCCCGGGACGCACGGCTGGCTCTGGTGGCCTGAAAGCAGGGGGGCGGCGATAGTTCTCAGAGTATGAGTTGAAATCGCTGAGAACGGAATCCATAGAAATCCTGCCACAGAACCTCCCAAACGCTGCGATGCTGCAAGGCCTTCGGTGTGGAGCACTTGTGGATAGATGGGCGATGTGTCTGAGCGGGAACAGTCCGATGCTGGTGCAGGAAATTCTGATAGCGGTCAGCCAAGTGTCGCAAACCGCCGAGTCGAACTCAGCTCTGCAGGATCAGGAGATTTGGCTGCCACTGGTCCCGGCGAATCCTGGCGATGTGTCCTGCGATCACTCATGCCGCGAGTTTTGATACTGGTAGGGAAATGGCTGCATGATCTGCTCCGCGGATTACTGCCATCTGTCGTGTGGTGGTGGTAAAAAATCGGGACGCCGTTGCAGGTAACTTAACGCACGTATTGGGAGCGAATGCGACATAACCCGTGGCTTATGAACTGCTGATGCATGTTCAAGCCTGTTTTACGTACACTTCTGACACGTGTGCACCGGGCGAGAGAAGAGCTAATGCAATCACAATCGCGGACGATTGTGACACTTTGGCAGAACTGAGCTTGTGGGATTGCATGAAGTGTCAGAACCTGCAGAATCCCGACTACGCGAGTCCTCTGGGGCAACGCGCAGTGGCTGCCTGGTGCGACTCCCGAGGTGCATGAATCCGGTGAAATTTTTTTGGCCGTACAGGTGTCTGTCGACGTCACTCAGACCAATCGTGACGTCGGGTAGTCCGAGGCCTGAGACTTCACCAGTGCCGGAGCGTACTTTTTCCGTGGCGGCACAATGCGGCCGTTCAGCTCAACCTGGAGTAACTTCGGGCCGCATTGGCGGGGGAAACAAGCGGGGGCACGAGGTATGTTTTCGATCTTCGGAACTCGACTGCGAGATCGTCGGCGATTGCACCGAGGAGTCGATTTGCAGGTTCGGGATGTTTGCCGGATTCAGTTTCTGGAAGCTCGTGCCCTGCTGACTGCCGTGGTTTCACAACTGGCGTTTGAGGGCCCGGTCATGATACTTCCCGCGGTAGATGGACGGCAGTTGCTGGCCGTGGAGCGATTCGGCTACACAGACTTGTATACCACAGACGGCATGACTGGTGGGACTCAGGTCTTCGCCACGATTCCTGGGCGACTCACGCCGGATGGGTGGACAAATTCATCCTTCGAAAACTATGCGTTGCTGGACGGAAAGCTTTATTTCAACGCATGGGTTACGGGTAGCACCCCCAGGCATGGGCTCTGGAAGACGGATGGGAAAGGGGCAGTCCTTCTGCTGGAGCAATCTGCTGCTGATGCTCGTGTCGCCTTTGAATTTGTGACATACAACGGACGTGTCTATTTTGGGGCAAGTGACACTGGCGTGGGCAGAGAATTGTGGAGTTCCGATGGAACGATTGCCGGCACACAGCTTGCTGTCGATGTGATACCGGGACCTGTGGGTAGTAGTCCGCGGCAGATGCGGGTCTTCGACGGGCAGTTGTTTTTCACCGCCGGAGGCACTGACGCGGAGACAATCTACAGAACGGATGGGACGACGGGCGGGACGATTCTCGTGACCAGCGGTGATTACCGATGGTCATCTCTGCCGACAGATTCAGGAACGAGTGCTGTTGCGGTGACTGATACCCGACTGATTCTGAAGCGGGAGACGCGGGCGTCAGGTGTAGAGTTGCTGGCGATGTCCACGGCCACTGCTGCGCCATTGCGGATTCATCAGTTCGTACCTGTGGCGGGTTCGGAGTATCTCGTCGATGGATTTCTGGAGGTTGGGGACATCACATTTTTCCGCCGGGTGGAGTACGTCGGGGGGCAGTTCAGTGGCGATCTCTGGAAGTCCGATGGGACGGACGCTGGCACTGTTCCGGTGTCGTCGATCCGGCTGTTCCAGGCACCAATGAACCGCAATGGTGCGGCGCAGAGCGCGATTGGGTTCTTTACCGGCGTGTATTCGCAGAATACGACCGAGCGACTGGTGTTTTTTGCCGACGCGCGAATTGACTGGGGTTTATGGCAAACCGACGGCGTGACATTGACGCAGATTCCCATGACGACTCCTGCTGCCAAACCCATCGGGCAGCGTTCCCTGATCGCCGCTGGTGGCCGCATGTATTCGCTGGTACCCGGGAGCGGGGTGTTTGAAATCGCGGAACATCTGGTTTCCGGTCGGCTGGTGGGCGGATATTCCGCGTCCATCGATGGGAACCCCGGGCAGCTGACTGCGATGCTGGGGAGCGTTTGGTTCGTTGCTGGCCAAAAGCTCTGGCAGGTCCTGCCTCAATTACCCGATGCCCTGCCTGGGCCTGTGCCAGAGGGGGATCGTCCGGGGGCGTTGGGAACGATTCGGGCAAGTGGGAAGGACGTGTTTCGTCTGACATGGAAGCCGGTTCCTGGCGCTGTCGCGTATCGGATCAATGGTGAATTGTCGTCGGCCGGGACGGCGACGACGCTGGACATTCCGTGGGACCAGGATCGGACGTATTCGGTGCGAATCCAGGCAGTCATGGCTTCGGGGCAGTTCAGCGAGGCTGCGGATTTCAGCTTTACCGGGTTTCTGAATTCTTACAACCTTCAATTCTCGGGATCGACTGCGTTTACACAGCAGGTCCGTCTGCGTCGGTCACCCGGAAGTGCGTGGCTGTATCGGGCAGAGTTTCTGGATTCGGCCAGTGGACTGGTGCTGCAGACAACGACGTTTCGCTGGAACGCGGTAAGCAGCACATTACAGGAAGCGTCGCTTTACTTTCCGGCTGGAAAGATCCCGGCTTCGGGGCGATTGTCGGTTCGAGTTTCCCCGATGACGGTGACTGCTCCGATCAACGCGGCGACGGTTGCCTTTGATCTGCGCTATTCCGAAATTGCAGTGAGTTTTTCGGGGGCGGTCACAACGATCACATGGCCGTCTGTGGCCGGGCCGCTGGGTTATGATCTGTGGGTAAATGATGAGACGCGAGGAGTCAGCCAGTACATTCGCAGATCAAGTCTTGCCACCAACTCATTCAGTACCACATTTCCGGAAGGGATCTACCGGATCTGGGTGCGCTCGAAGGATCTTGTGCCATCGCTGTGGTCGCAGTCGGAAGTGATCAGCGTTGGAACAGTGCCAAAGCTGCTTGCTCCTTCTGGTACAATTCCGACCGCGGACGCGTTGGGCAGCTTTCGCTGGCCGCGTGTGCAGGGCGCGGTCAGTATGGAATTGTGGGTCAATCGAGTTGGGGGCCCTGTGCGAGTGATACATGAGACCGGGCTGGCGGGAAACAGCACAGGATTCGCGCCGACAAGTCCCCTGCCCTATGGTCGGTACCAGGCGTGGATTCGTTCGCAGGGAGTCGGGCCAGGCCATGGGATCTGGAGTGTCTCCGCCAGCTTCACGGTGCTGCCGCCAACTGTTCAGCCTGTGGTGGCCACGTCGCCTTTTGACCGGACGCCGATGATCACATGGACGGCACCCTTTGCGGGTGTGAGTTATGAGTTGTGGATTGGTCGGTCGGATGGTGTCGAGGTATTCCGTAAGACGGGGATCAGTGGCACCAGCTTTACATTGCCTGTCGCCCTGGCGAACGGGTCATACAGGGTTTCTCTGCGCGGTCAGACGGCAGATGGGATACTGCTGCCATGGTCTCGCGCAGACGATACGCCGCTGACGATTGGGTTCACTGGAACGGTGCAGGGGACGCTGGTGGGACACCGGACGCTGTTCTGGGGGGCGATTTCGGACGCGACCCACTACGATGTCTGGATGAATCTGGTGAGTGGTGATCAGGCCCCGCAGAGCCAGATTTACCGCAATACGGCGGTACAGGGTACCAGTCTGCTGTTGCCGGCAACATTACCGGCGGGCAGCTACCGACTCTGGATTCGTGCCGTCCGCGCTGCGGAGGGAGAGACATTTCTGACGGAGTGGACTCCGAACGGTACCAGTATTTCTTTGTCGTAAAAGATCGTGACTGGCGAGCCATCGAAGTGGGCAGGTGAGACCGTGTGGCCACGGAGACGTCAGCTCCACTGCGTATCTGCGAAAATCATGTCCAGCAATCCGGTCTCCGGCGTCTGGTCAGCCTGTACACCGTACCGTTCCGCCATGTGCGGCAACGAAGGGACGACGCCGAATTCGGCAGCGTGATCATTGACGGAAAGCATCGGCGCCATTTCACCGGTGGGAGCGTCAATATGACGGACCTCGGGCGGGGCTGGGGGGCGAATTCTCTTCCGCGTCGTTTGCAGTGGCGAAGAATCGGCCAGAAGTCCTGAATTCAGTTGTTCAAGTGAGAGTTCGTCTATGGGCGATACGTGACTCACACGAAATGTCATTGCCGCGCTGGACAAGGTCACACCCTGTGCATCGATGGCCGTCAGCCAAACACGATACTGGCCACCCCGCAGATTGTCCTTTGATGCCAGTGCGGTTGTTGTCATCCCTTTACTGACGACAAGTGTCTGGCCATCGGAATCCTGCAGCAGGAAATCGTAAGCCACGGCGCCCGCTACCCGGCTCCACTGATACGTGGGCCATGCCGTGGAGATGACGCTGGCAGGTTGCAGCAGGACGGGTGGGCGACGGACTTCGAAATCGAGAGCAGTGCTCCATTGGTGCCAGGCACCGGCGGCATCTTTTCCGCGGACCCATGCGCGAAATGAGCCGTCTTCGGGGACGGTCAGTGAGATTGATGTGCCTTTGACATTGATATTGCGAAACCACGCTTTCTGACCAGTGAGCTTGTTATCGATCCAGACCTCATAGGCGACGACTCCCTGCTGAGCGTTCCAACGCAGTTCGGGGGAGGTCTGGAAGTCTGCTGCAGCCACGGACAGGCCCTGTACGGCGTGCGACACGTTGATGATTCCCTGATTTCCCCAGGGCGTCAACTCTCCGCGTGAGTTTCTGGCACGCAGCCAGACGGCGATTCTGCCTACGGCTACATCTGGAATGACAAGTGACGTCCCCGTAGCAGTTGTGTTGCGGAAGTACTGGCTTTTTCGGGAGGTCAGATGGTCAACCCAGACGTCGTAGGAAACTGCTCCGGGGACTGCGGGCCATTCGAGTGTGGCTGACGACGACTTCTGAATGCTGCCGGTATTACTGATAGCCACTGTGGGTCTGGTCTGCCAGACTCCCGTTGGGCTCCAGTTCCCACGCACTCCGGAGTCAGTCACAGCGCGAACCCAGACATTGTAGTTACCAATACCAAGGTCACGATCGAGCGTCCATGAGTTGGACTGAATACGTTCTGCATACACGACTCTGGATTCACGGGTGGTCGCGTTATCAATCCAGACTTCATATTCACGAGCATTAGACACAGCGGTCCATGTGAGGTTGGGCCTTGTCGTGCGAACGATCTGAATTCCCTGAGGCAGTAGAGGGGTCGTGCGATCGTTGACCGTGAACTGCACTGATGCGGGGGTAAAGTTTTTTGCTGTGACAATGACGGACGATTGTCTGCCGGGGTCAACCACGTTGTCCGGAAGGGTTCGGACCGTGAAGCTTTGAGTGGTCTGACCGGAAGGAATTGTGATCTCCGCGGGAACCTCGAGTTCGGCGGGGTCGGATGAGGCGATTGAGAACGTCAGTGGAAATGGATCCGGCTCTGTCCGGGACACCGTGACGATCGACGTTGTGGCACCCACGAGTTCACTGAGAGCTGTGTTTGTTGCTGAGACAGTGATGGACAACTCTGAGTCGGTGAAGCGTTCGAAGTCTGTTTTCACATTCAACTGGGCCACGGTCACCATGCGTGATGCCCGAAACGTCTGCCCTTCAAAGATGTACTCAGCCGAGACGAGCCATTTTCCCGGAGTGACCATGAGTGAATAGCATCCGGAGATACCGATTTCAGTTTCCGCAACGACGCCAGTGAGAGGATTGACCGCGGTCACTGTGCCTGCGCGAATCGATTCTCCGATGTCATAGAAATCGTTGTCCTGAAAGTCAGCATACACAAGGCCCGTAATGAAAGGGTTGAGATTCCTGATGGAGAAATCCTCGGTGACCATCGAAGCGTTGAAGGCGGTGCCGTTGCTGACAAACTGTCCATACCGCACGCCGACGCCAACTTCCTCGTAGGCTGCATTGAGCATATTTCGGCGATGGCCAGGGCTGATAAAGAGCACGTCATGTCGATCATAAACATGCTGATCTTCGTCGATGCCGCGTGTGTGACCGCCCCAGCAGATGTTTTCACCGATGGCTCCGGAGTAGCCGGCTGCTGCTGCGCGGTCCTGCGCCAGTTTCGTGGTGCCAAGAGTCTTGTGGTCGAAATAATCCCGATCCAGCATGTCCTGGGAATGGGCTCGAGCGACATCCACGAGGGTCTGATGGGGGACCAGAGGTTGTTTGGGCACAGAGGTAATTGTTCCGGGCTGCAATCCTTCATTCAGGCTGATACCGAGCCGGGAAGCCTCTGCCTCGGGATTGGCCCGTGCACGATTGATCAGTTCCAGCAGGAGTTGTTCGCGATCTGTTAACTGCACCGGAGTGAGCAACAAGCGGTGCTCGAGGCATTCCGCGGCGCTCTGGCTCGTTCGGGGTTGGAACCGTCGACGGTCGGACCGATAGAGCCTTGCAGTCAAATTTCGGAAGAACTCCATTTTTTGAATTCCGATCCTGATGCTGATCAGGGGGCCGTGGGGAAAACTGCTTTGGCAGTGCGGCCTGTCAAAAGCGGTGTCGCTGGAGCTTCGCGGACTGCTCTGGCTTGTCGACACCGTCAGCGCTCAGGACGCATGTGCGTGCGAGGAGTCGCAATGCAGAAACTGCGCCATACGGCGATCGGGGAGGGAAAGCCCTGCTGAGACGATCAGGCAACTGCTTCTGCACCAGAGAAATGCGTGAAGTGTGAACGTTTACGCTCTGCCTGTGGCGCTGGTACCGATCAGACTGTTTCAGTGCTGCGTGAGACGATTTGATAAATCGTTAAGAAACCGAAGCACAGGCTGTTGTCGAAATCCATCATCCCTGGTGTGCTGGCTTTGTGGTTCTGGAGGACATTGCGACGGCAACCGTTCGTGATCTCTTCATGGAATCAGGATGACGTATGGCTTGAATGGAGAGTGAGGACCACAGCCGAGCGACCACCACTGGAAAAGGTGCTGGACTGACGAGACGTTGTTTCTGTGGCTGATTCCCGAAACGCGGTCTGTACTGTGGAATCTCAGTGTTGAGGGGTGACATCCTGATGCGTTCCGTTGTGGGAATGTGCGAGTGAATTGAGGGATGCGTCGTGGGCGAGAGGCGTGCAGACAGGCTTGTGACGACTGGGGAATTCGGGAATAATCCGGCAGTCATGGTGTCTTTCTGAACCGATCACCTGTTGATCAGAGTTGTCAGATTGGTGATCTGCGTGTGCGACGTCGGGAATTGCAGAGACTCGGGAGAAATTCATGGATTGGTTGATTGATCTACGTGCTTGCGCCCTGAAACTGCTGGTGACCCTTCCCATGCTCGGGGGGGTAACGCAGGCTGAAGAAGTCACGGAGAAGTTTTTGAGCGAGGGCGTAACGGCTCGTGTCGGCGGGTATCGACCCGCGCGAGCTCCAATGGATCAGAAGGCTGAGATTATCAGCAAAGCTCCAGAGGGGCTGAAGGCTGCGAAGTATGGCTACATCACAATCGGTGATAGCAAATGGGCGTTCGTTCTGGATGAGCCGGAGGGTGAAGAGGGACGACTGTGGATTGACACCAACGGGGATGGCGATGTGACGAATGATCCAGCCACCGAGTGGAAATCGGCGGAGCGTGACGGATTGAAAATGTACAGTGGCAAGGCCACGGTTCAGCTGAGTCCGGAACGCACGGGAGCACTTGGACTTTATCGTTTTGATCCCAAAGATCCACGGCGCGCGGCACTGGCCGAAACGCTGATGTTCTACACAGATTTTGGCTCTGAGTACGCATTCCAACTCGACGGGACAGAGTTCACAACCTTTGTATCCGGTGCTGTTGCCGATGGCGTGGGACTGCCTGTCGATCGTGATGGTAACAAACGTACCAGCAGTCGGTTTGAAATGGCTCAGGCTGGTAAGCCGTTTAACTTCACGGGGACAACTTACGTATTCCGCGTTGTCGACGGTCGTCTGGTGCTGGAAAAAAGTGCAGAGACATTAGAGCAATTGCCACTGCCACCTGATCTTTCCGTTGGACGACAGGCTTTGACATTCAAGGCGACCACGATGCAGGGTGATGCCGTGGAATTCCCGGCGTCGTATCGTGGTCGAATTGTCATGCTTGATTTCTGGGCCACATGGTGCGGTCCGTGCATTGCGGAGTTGCCCCACATGAAAGAGGCCTACGCGGCGTGGCATGACCAGGGCTTTGACATCCTTGGAGTGAGCTTTGATCAGGAAAACATGGAGGAGAAGGTGAAGTCCTTCATGGAAGCCGAGATGATCACGTGGAACCAGATTTATGAGGGCAAAGGCTGGAACACGTCCATTGGCATGATGCATGATGTCAGCGGAATTCCGTTTGTGCTGCTGGTCGATGGCGATACGGGCGAAATCCTCGCTGATTCCCGGGCTTTGCGCGGGCCGGGGCTGAAGGACTTCATCGGCAAAGTACTGGAATCCCGCAAAGCTCCGGCAACGGGGGCTTCGGAATAATCCGGGATGTCCCTCCGGGAAATCACGGACAACCTGAACGAAAGTCCTGTGCCTGCTGATGTACCTGACCGATGCTGGCTGGTATTCAGCAGGCATTTTTTGAGGGCCATGTTTGTGGTGGTGCCTGTTGCAGTCTGAGTGGCCGCGAGACAGAGCTTGATGCAAAGTTGACCGTCGGGGAGATCCCGAGGGAGCCAGAGTGGCCGGAGGGATGTATTGCCGATGAGTGTTCTCCTTGAAGTCAATGGGCTGAGCAAGTCGTTCGGTGCATTGAAAGCTGTCAGCGATCTCAGCTTTCAGGTGGGCCACGGAGAGGCGTTTGGATTACTGGGGCCCAACGGGGCCGGAAAATCCACGACGATGATGATGATCTGCGGATTGCTGCAGCCTGATGCCGGGGATGTCCTGCTGGATGGCGTTCGGCTCGATCGTCGTCGGCCGCAGAGTCGGGAGCGGATGGGTGTTGTTCCGCAGGATCTGGCCATCTATCCGGATCTGACTGCGCGTGAAAACCTGAGGTTTTTCGGTCGCCTGTATCATCTGGAGGAGGCGGATCTGCGAACTCGTGTCGACGAAACGCTCGATCAGGTGGGTTTGCTGGGCCGAGCGGATGATCTGGCGGGGACATTCTCCGGTGGCATGAAACGAAGGCTCAACTTTGCCGCGTCGGTTCTGCATCGGCCCGTGCTGCTGATTCTTGACGAACCTACAGTAGGCGTTGATCCACAAAGTCGAGCTCATTTGATTGACTGCATTCGACAACTCCAGGCTACCGGTACTGCGATCATCTATGCCAGTCACTACATGGAAGAGGTACACACGATCTGTTCCCGAGTAGCGATCGTGGATCATGGGCGTCTGCTGGCCTGTGATCAGATACCCGTGCTATTGACCCAGATTCCGCTGGAAGTGGAATTCCGGCTTGGCGGCGTCAGCATTCCCGAGGCGATTGATCCGGGGCCGGCGGCTTTGCTGGAACGTATCGGGGATGAAATGGTGCTGCGTCTGAGCAGCACGGAGTCGTTTTCAGAATCGGCGATGAGTCGAGAAGTAACGCGGTTACTGAATCTGCTTGCTGAGCATCAGGTGCCTGTGCGTTCCATTCGGACGCACGAACCCAGTCTTGAGCGTCTGTTTCTGAAATTGACGGGGCATACGCTGCGAGACTGAGAAGCAGCCGGAGCAGTGAGGTGTGGCGGTACAAATCGGTGGAGTTCAATCGTCAGTACGGCTATGGGTGCGGAAATCGATGGACGTGAGCTCTCGAAGAGCCGATGAATCCCGGTGGTCTCCTGGGCAGCAGGTATTGGAAAAATCGAGCAGGATCCTGTGGCATGAAGGTGGAGTTAATTGATCCGACAGCCGGGATGTCCAGCACACCTTCGTTTGGAATGACGATCCTGCTGAACGAACACACGGCCATTGATGCGGGGACCCTTGGCTTTCTCTGGCCAATCAGTCGTCAACGGCAGGTATGTCGCGTGTTTCTTTCACACAGCCATATGGATCACGTTGCTGCCCTGCCCGCCTTTCTGGACAACGTCTATGGAACAGGTCTGGAGTGTCCAACGATACTTGCCTGTTCAGACACATTGAAATCTCTGCAGTGTGACCTTTTCAATGATCGACTGTGGCCGGATTTTGTGCGGCTGTCCGAGCAAGGGCCGGCCTTTCTGCGTTTACAGCAACTGTCTCCCTTCGAAACCGTCCAGGCAAACGAATTACGGGTGACCCCGTGGCCGCTGTCGCATGTCGTTCCTGTGCTGGGCTTTCTGGTCGAAGATTCGACCAGCTCGGTTGCCTTTCTGACGGACACTGGCCCCTGCGACGCAATCTGGGAACGAATAAATGCCTGTGAGTCCCTGAAAGCGGTGTTTCTGGAATGTAGTTTTCCACAGCGTCATGAGCCACTGGCGACAGCATCAGGACACCTGTCGGTGACGACCTTTGCCGGTGAAATCTCAAAGTTACGCCGGTCAGTGCCAGTGATTGCTTATCACCTGAAGCCGGCGTTTCATGAGGAGATCGTGGAGGAGTTAAAGCGTTTGCAGCGACCGAATGTGGAAGTCATACAGCCAGGTCGAGTCTACACGTTCTGAAGAACGGTGTACGGGCGTGCGGGTTGCCCACGAGATTCCCACTTTTCGCCGTTTATGGCTTTTTAGTATGGGATGAGTGCGGCTGGATGCAGCTTCCGTGGGATTTTGACGGTCCGCCGCTTTTTCAGGCTGAGCGACAGCAGTTGTGAAGGACGTAATGTGCAAGGCACCAATTCAGGAAGAATGACGAGCCTTCGCGGACTGCAGGCTTGCAGTCGGGGGCGATGGGTAGGTCTGCCCTGTTGCGGTTGAGTGGATCTGTTGGAAAGGCGGGATCCATCGAAGGCTCTGAGGGGCTGCAGAGTCAATCAGAATGCGGCGCTGGAACGCACAACATCAAGTCACAAGTTGCTCGGAGACCATGGGTTGTACGAGTACCGGACTGGCGGTCGTGGAGGGGGATTTGCGGCGGATTTGCTGAACGAATAGTCCCAGATCGTTTTCGAACGGCTGGAGGCTTTTTCCAAGCATCGTAAACCATTCGGAGAACTCGCCCGCCGCAATACCTGCCAGTTTGATGTGCCCTACACGAGTGGAATCGACGATCAGCGGCATTTCGATGCGCCAGATTTCATGTGCTTCGCCCCTGGAGTGGGCACGCCATGAAGCGTGATATGCTTCGCCAACACTGGGCATATTGACCATCAGTTCGACGTTGGCCAAATGACGCTGCTGGGCGATGGTCGTCAGCATTTCCCAGAGGTGTGTCCATTCATGATGCCCCTGCAGTCGGACTTGTTCGTGATGAACGGGACGTCCTTCTCGAGGGCGAAAGATAGTGGCGACGATCCGTCGGCATCGATTTCCGAGCAGCGTCATTTCAGCATGCCCGAACGAGCGGGAGAGAATGAGCAGTGACAGAGCCGTCACGACCGCGATCAGGGCCAGCCATTCATTCTGAAATAACGCACTGGCGATTGCACCAGCGCCAGTGATGGCGCACAGGGTTGCCACAACAACCAGCAAACGTGCTCCGGTGTGTCCCTTGCGTGCGAGGCAATGGTGCAGGTGTCCACGATCGGTGGCGTAGATGCTGCGACCGGTCAGGCGGCGTCGGACAATGGCCATCGCCACATCGAAAATTGGAATTGCCCAGATCGCCGTCGGCATGATGAGGGCGACAGCCGCGTACTGCTTGACGGAACACTTCAGGGCGACGCAACCGAGAACGAGCCCGATGAGCATACTGCCGGAGTCACCAAGGAACATTTTCGCCGGAGGAAAGTTGTAGATCAAAAAGCCGAGTAGACCACCCGCCAATGCGAGCGAGATGAGCAGGCCGTCCGGGCGTCCCTGCATGATCAGTGTTACGGCAGCGACTGAGAGGCTGAGTACGATTCCGGTGGTGGAGGCAAGTCCATCAACCCCGTCAATCAGGTTCAGTGCATTGATGGCACCCAGAATCCAGAACAGCGTCACCAGGCTGGAAAACACGCCGAATTCGAGGGGAATTCCGAACAATTCAACCTGCTCAAT
This sequence comes from Planctomycetota bacterium, assembly GCA_039796955.1. Lineage (GTDB taxonomy): Bacteria > Planctomycetota > Planctomycetia > Planctomycetales > Planctomycetaceae > SXXK01. The sequence goes on along the minus strand of JBDKIW010000170.1, from coordinate 7,849 downwards.
CACGATTCCGGATGGCAGCATGATGAAGGCGGCGATCATCTGGCCAAACAGCTTCTGCCGGCCTCGCAATCCAAACCGGTCATCCAGCAAGCCCACAACAACGAGCACGGCTGCGGAAAATGTCAGGAAGATCAGAAAGCGAAAGTCACCGCGAGATTGCTTCAGGACATCCGCGTCGAACCACAATGCCGCTGCGATCGCAATCAGAATCGTCAGGAACAGCGTCGGTCCCCCGGTCAGGGGAACCACTTTCGAATGCAGCTTTCGGTTACCGTCGGGACGATCAACAATGTTCAGACGAGTGCAGATCCACCCAATGACTGGCGCAAGGCAGCTGGCACTAAACGCTGCCACCAGAAATGTCAAAAGCATTGGACTCATGTGTATCGCCAGGTGTTCATTCAACGCGACAAATTACGTCAACAACTGCAGTTCGTTCACAACAGATCAGGAAAAAAAAAGACCCGGTAATTCGCTTTTGTCCTGAAGTGTTTTTTGAAATGGTCGTGGCGGAAACATTGAGAAGAGCGGTAGTGACGTCATCGGAAGTTTACCACAAACGCCGTGACGACCCAACGAAGCCGGTTGACAGGAAGGGAATTTTGCGAATCTCAGGCCAAATGCACCGTTTATTCCGCCACCTCTTTGCTCATCATTCAGGGGATTAACCCGATTTTCAACTTCAACTTTCGAATTCGATCGACTTCTGGTCTGTGTAAATTTGCGCGAGGTGTTGCAGGACAATACCAGTGAATCCGCGCCAAAATGGCGTTTGAGCGACGATGACTCACTGCTGGAAAAACCCACCCGGCCCGGTATGCATGTTCTGTACCATTTTTGAAAAGTAAACCTGCTGGCGGGAAAACCCCATCGTGGATGGAGGGATTATCGGCAGTTTTTGCGGCTTTCTTTCCCCGATGTTCAAATGCTGATACGTTTGGTTGCCTCTAAAACTCCGTAATCTGCTCATTTTTACAGATGGCGAACTTGTCGCAGATGATAACAGTGAAGTGAGCGAAGTGGCGGGCCGTCCAGGCGGAAGTGTGGCCGAATGTGGCGTGATTCGATTGGGTTCCGCAATTCCCTGCCCCGGGCAGTAACACTCTGGCAGTGTTCGCCGCCATTGCGTACAGATAGTTAACTTCTGCTGTGGTTTCCAGAATTTTGCACCGTCGTGCCTCGCGAAATGGGTCGTTGTTGTCCCTGGCCCGGTGATTCGCTCGAAATGCCTGGGGCAGTCGCAAGTGTCGATTCAGTATCCCGGGCCAGTTCCATTCTGAGAGGACGTCCGCCTGGCTTTCCTGTTGGCAAGACGTATCCGCTGGAGACTCCAAACGGGATATGCCGTAAATCTTTGCCGTTCTTTCTCAGGATCACGGCCGCGAGCGAGCTTGTTTGATGCAGGGGCACGTTGCCTGTGTCTTGCCGAGGGCTGTCAATACTCGATTCCGGTCGACCATAGTGTACTTTTCACGGACCTTGAGAGTGGAGTTGGTGGTATTCGCGGTTCGACGGACTATCTTTGCCCAGTCATGCACGACGGTTCTGCCGCTCACGATGAGAAATTGTCAAACCTCCAAAAATTCGCGGCAGTCTGCTCGTGGCCTGGTGTTTGACCGGCTGAACTCGTATGTTTTGCGCACGCGTGCCCGCGTTCCCCGTGAACGTCTGGCTGCTTGACGCGGCCCTGCCGTGGATGGCTTCGAACCAACCTGTCCGGTCACCTGCTGTAAGGAACAACAGCAGGCCAGTCACCGGATACGGGTAAGCGCCGTGATTTTGATTCTGCTCTGCGCTGGAATTCGGCATGACCTCAGAAGACAACTCTGCACATTGGTCCGACAGCAACTCCGTAGGCCTTGTAAAGACTCAGTACACGCAACTGTTTCAGCCGCCTCGATTACTGCAGTTTGCCTGCGGTTCGCAGTTGGGGCCGATTACCGTCGCCTACGAAACCTATGGTCAGCTGAATTCGGACAGCAGTAACGCCATTTTTGTGTGTCATGCGTTGACTGGTGACGCACACGCGGCTGGCTGGCATTCCCCGGAAGATCGAAAGCCGGGATGGTGGGATGGTTTCATCGGCCCGGGCAAGGGACTGGATACCAGCAAGTACTTCGTGATTTGCGCGAATGTGCTGGGGGGCTGTCAGGGAACGACGGGACCAGGATCAATCAATCCAGCTACCGGAAAGCGGTTTTGTCTGGACTTTCCGTTCCTCACAATCCGCGACATTGTCACGGTGCATGCCGAACTGGTGCGCAGTCTGGGCATTCGACAGCTGCTGGCCGTTGTGGGGGGCTCGCTGGGCGGTATGCAGGTGCTGGAGTGGGCGGTGCGTTTTCCTGAGCAGGTGCGGGCGGCGGTGGTGCTGGCGTCAGCAACTCAGCTTTCCGCCCAGGGAATTGCCTTCAATGCCGTGGGGCGCAGAGCGATCTACGCAGACCCGGGGTTTTCCAATGGAGAGTACTACGACAGCGACGGGCCGCGTTATGGCCTGGCCCTGGCACGCATGGTCGCGCACATCACCTATCTGTCGGAAAACTCGATTGAGCTGAAGTTCGGGCGACGTCTGCAGGACAGTGAAGAATACGCATTCAGCATGCAGAAGGAGACGGAATTTCAGATCGAGAGCTATCTGCACTACCAGGGCAAACGCTTTGTCCAGCGTTTTGATGCCAACAGCTACCTGTATCTGACTCGCATGATGGATTACTTCAATCTGGCTGAGGGATCCGGGTCACTGGCAGAGGCGCTTGACAAATCCCGTTGCCGCTTCTTTGTGGCGTCGTACGATACGGACTGGCTATTTCCGACCAGTCAGAGCCGTGAACTGGTGTCCGCGTTACTGCAGGTGAAACGCCACGTGTCGTTTCTTGAGCTCCGCTGCCCCTTCGGGCACGACTCATTCCTGATCGACCTCGATCCTCTGGCAGCGCTGGTCTCCCCGTTTCTCGATCGTGCCATGGACGGGGCTGATTGATCTGGCCGACCGCAACGCTCGCCCAAAAGGCAACCGTATCTCTGATGAGCCCGGTCCGCATGAGGCTACGACGCATCGTGCTTTCCTCATGCCAGGGGTTGGCAGTGGTCGACCGCAATCGGTCATCCATGACGTCACTCTTGCCAGACGCTGCTGTCGCTCGCTGTTCCACAAACGGGTTGCCGGCGGTGGGAGAGCCTGATGTACAGCTGATGGCGTTCAGGCAATCAGCTCTTCCACTACGCGACCGTGAACATCTGTCAGGCGGAAATCGCGCCCGGCGTATCGGTACGTAAACTTCTCGTGGTCAAAGCCAATCAGCTTCAGAATCGTGGCATGCAGATCATGCACGTGCACCGTGTTCTCGACGGCCTTGAACCCGAATTCATCGGTGGCCCCATGCACGTAACCGCCACGAACACCGCCACCGGCCATCCACATTGTGAAGCCCCAGTGATTGTGGTCGCGGCCGTTGATCTTACCGGCATTGGCTCCCTTGGTCGGCAGTTCCACGACTGGCGTTCGGCCAAATTCACCACCCCAGATCACAAGCGTTTCTTCCAGCAATCCGCGCTGTTTCAAGTCCGTCAGGAGTGCCCCGATGGCCTGGTCGCACTGTTTGGCAAGCCGACGGTGGTTGACTTCGATGTCGTCGTGATTGTCCCATGGCTGACCTTCTCCATGCCACACCTGCACAAACCGGACTCCGCGTTCCACCAGCCGTCGGGCAATCAGTATCTGCCGGGCCTGAACACCGTCGCCGTACATTTCGCGGATGTGTTTTGGTTCGCGGTTGACGTCAAACGCGTCGGCTGCTTCTGTCTGCATGCGGAAGGCCAGTTCCCACGACTGAATCCGTGCTTCAAGCTGCGCGTCGCCCGGACGCTGTTCCAGGTGCTTGCGGTTCAGTAATCGCAGCAACCCCAGCTGTTTCGCCTGCTCTGCCGGCGCAATGCGATCATTCCGGACATTCTCAATCAGTTTTTCCAACTCAGTGTGACGGGTATCGACATAGGTGCCCTGAAACACTCCCGGCAGAAATCCGCTCTGCCAGTTCTGCGATTCCTGAATCGGGTAGCCCCCCGGACACATCGCGACGAAAGCTGGCAGGTTCTGATTCTCTGTGCCCAGCCCCCACGTGAGCCATGAGCCCATGCTGGGGCGAACAAGTCGTGCTTCACCGCAGTTCATCAGCAGCAGGGATGGTTCGTGATTCGGGACGTTGGCATGCATCGACCGGATGACGCACAGGTCATCCGCGTGCTTCGCGGTGTTCTCGAATAGTTCGCTGATCTCAATCCCACTCTGACCATAGCGGCGAAATCGAAATGGAGACGGGTAGAGTGCTCCCGTCTGTCGCTCGGTGGCCAGATTGCCGGAGGACAGCATTTCACCGCCGCGTCGCTGCAGCTCGGGCTTGTAGTCAAATGTGTCCACATGCGACGGGCCTCCGTTCGCAAACAGATGAATCACATGTTTCACTCGGGATGGAAACTGTGAAGGTTTGCCCTGCATGGGGTTCAGCGGTTCTCGCTCCACCGCGCCAAGTTGCTGATTCTGCAGCAGATCGGCCAGCGCCACGCCCCCGATTCCCATTCCGCATCGAGACAGCATGCCGCGTCGTCCGACAGCCACAGGGGCGCCATCGGTCTGCAGAAAGGGGATTTTCATGGATGTTGTCATGACAGTACTTTCCACCCGTTAGTCGACAAAGGCAAATTCGTTTGTCATCAACAGCGCTTGCGCCAGTTGGCTCCAGGCATCCTGACGCCCTTCCACCTGCTCCCGAAAGTCCTGGTCCGAGTTCCAGACACGGACTGCATTGCCTGGTCCGGACTGGGTGATCACGACCTTCGACTTAAAGCTGTCATGCGCCGAACCGCTGCGACAGTCCACCACAAAATCCAGCGTGTCGCCGGCGGCCAGTTCAATGCCGGCTCCGGCAAACGTCTGAGTTGAATTTGCAGCTACGACGTCGGCCACCTGCTGACCTCGAGGGGCCAGCACACGCATCCGAACGCCGTCGCCCTGGTCAGTTTCATGAGTCACCACGCCGTGCAGCAACACGCGGCATGCGGCATCAGCTGTCCAGCGACGAATGGCACACTGATGAAGATCGTTGCCGGCATGCCCGCCCGTGCGGTTGAGAAAGACCCAGCCCAACGCAGCATCCGGAAGCATCTCGCCCCCCTGAATCCGACCTTCTTTAACCACCGTCAACGTGCGAAAGTCGGTGACCGTCGTAGCCCCGTCATCAAGGCGACCATATCCGTAGCTCCAGCCCCCCGGGGCTGTTGTCTGTAACTGCTGAATGTCGCTGACGTAGCTCTCGGCAGCCCGTAACTCCTCTTCTCCGGGTTCACGCTGCAGCACGATTCGGAACATCTGCCGGATCCGATCAGCCGGCTGCTGGTCGGCATCCGCGGTGTGAGTCAGAGCAGCCACCTCAGAGGCACGATTCATCAGAAAGGCATTGTTCAGGTAAAACAGAGCCTGTTGCGGAATGGTCGTCTGAAAACGTCGCGGTGTGTGCGTATCGGGACTGGCCATATCAAACGTGCGAAACAAGCCAGGCACATTCTGGCGATCAATCCTGGCATAAACAGCCCGCCGCCGTACGTTAGCATCCGCCGCCAGATCCGCAGAAGGGCCTCCTACCGTCCGGTCCAGCTGACCGGCCGCGCACAAGACGGCGTCCCGCTGTGATTCGAAGTCCAGACGCATGCGATTCATTCGAGCGAATAGTCGATTCTCCGGATCTCGTTCCAGCAGGTCGTCTCGGTGGTCAGAACTTTGCCGCCATGTTTCCGACAATACGATTTGTCGGATCAGGTGCTTCAGCGACCAGCCATGGTCCTGGAAATCCTTCGTGAGCCAGTCCAGCAGTTCGAGGTGCGAAGGCTGTTCTGTCCGCACGCCAAAGTCACTGGGTGTCTCGACAAAGCCCCGACCGAACAGATGCATCCAGACCCGATTGACCGCCACTCGACCAGTCAGCGGGTTGTCCCGGCTGGCGATTGAGTTTGCCAGTTCCAGACGCCCGCTGCCATTGCTGAAGTTGGCAGCGTCAGATGCGGAAATCGCTGTCAGAAAACGTCGGGGAACAGGATCTCCCCGGTTGCCCGGATTTCCGCGGCGAAAAATGACCGGCTCTTCCGGTTGCGGCTTGTCCACCAGACGCAGTGTCGAGGGTTCGTTCTTTGGTTCGTCCGAGGACGCGAAAATGCCGTACATCGAGTAGTAGTCGGCTGTAGGGATCGGGTCGAATTTGTGGTCATGGCAGCGTGCACAGGCGACTGTCAGGCCCAGCATGCCACGCGTCACCACGTCAATCCGGTCGTCAATAATGTCATGCGGGTTGTTCAGAAACCGACGGCCCAGAGTCAGAAATCCCATGGCGGCCAGTTGTCCGGGATCATCAGACCCCGGCATGCGATCCGCACTCAGCTGCCGTTTAAGAAACTCGTCCCACGGCATGTCGGCATTCAATGCGCGAATCACCCACTCGCGGTACTTCCACGCATCCGGGTACTCTCGATTCTCGTTGAACACGTAACCCTTGGTGTCCGCATAACGGGAGACGTCCAGCCAGTAGCGTCCCCAACGTTCCCCGAAATGTGGTGAGCCCAGCCACCGATCCACCAGGGCCGTATACCATTGCGGAAACTCGCCCCGGTCGAATGCCGCCTGCGCTTCCTGCAGGTCGCGACTTTCCGGCGGCAAACCAAGCAGTGCAAACGACAGTCGACGCACCAGCACCGCTGCAGGTGCAGTTGGTGATCGCTGCAGTCCCTGTTCTGCCAGTTGACGATCAATCAGAAAGTCGATGGGGTGTCGTCCTTCCGGACAGGCGGACAGGTCCACCGTCTGAACCGGCTGGAAAGCCCAGTGCTCGCGCCACTTTTCAGCACGACGTCGGGCCTCGGCTTCCAGACTCGAGGTCTCAGGCCACGGAGCCCCGGCCTCAATCCAGTTTTTCACCGCCGTCAGTTGCAGGTCGTCCAGTTTGCCCGAGGATGGCATCGCAATGTCATCCGCCGAATGCTGCAGCACCTGCCACAGTCGACTGTCAGCAGGGGCCCCTGGCACAATCAAGGCCCGATCACCGGCTTTCCCCTGCAGCACATCCTGACGACGATCCAGCCGAATTCCATTCTCCTGCTTCGTCGGTCCATGACACTCTACACAACGGTCCAGCAGCAACGGGCGAATGGACGTTTCAAATGCATCATCCGCGGTGCCGTCCTGCGTCAACAACAGCAACGCCGAGGCAATGATCCACAGCGGCCAGATGCAGGCAGTCAGGGAACGCAGGGTACGCCTGAACTGTGAGTTCATGATGACTTCATTTCCACAACAAAAACAGGCAGGAAGTTCTGGCAGGTGTTCAGAGCAGGCAAAGTCGTTGTCGCATTTTCAGCAGATGCGCCGCACCTTCCCGATCCTGACAGAGACCAGAAGATTCGGAGCGGGGCGGCGGACAAACCCTACGGTGCAGTAAACAGCAGCAAAAAGTACTGGCCTGACCCGGGTGAACGCGAAAATGTCTTCCAACCGGAATCACCAGATGCACTGCTGCGAAGCACCATGCTGACCGTACCGCCACTGAGAAGCATCGTACCCGGAAGGCGTGGCGGGACAACAGAAACTTACTGATGCCGGGGAATTCTCAGTCTCAACAGTCGCCAGCAACGGCAATTTCCCGAGTTTCAACCGCTGTTTTGGCTGAGATCTGGAAAAACATTCAGCCCTGCGCTCCCCCGAACCGCGAGGGATGGCGGTCGGGGGAGAGAACTTCACCAGAAGAATACTGCACAGAAGCAGAATGGCTACTGGTCAGTGCTTGTGCTCGTGCTCGGTGAACAG
>JBDKIW010000169.1:0-4952 GCA_039796955.1 Planctomycetota bacterium | reverse complement strand
TTCCTAAACCGAAGGTCGCAGGTTCGAATCCCGCCGGGGACGTTCAAGGGCCGCAGGGGTTCATGTCGAACCTCTGCGGCTTTTTTGTGCGCCATGGGATTAGCTGACCACCTGGACATTTCCGACAGCGGGGATCCACGAGGCGAAGTTGGGATGGCGAAACGGTGTTAAGCCCGCAGATCGTCGCGTTTCGCTCCGTCGAAATGTCAGCCGGCTCTTTTTCCGGCTGAGGACAAGCATCGGACGCGTTCCTGCCGGGTGTGGATTTGCCGAAATTCACCTGTGGTAGCTCACCAAAGCCGGGTTACGCCGTAGGCATCAAATGCAGAATCAACACCGACGACCGGAACCTGCTCGGCCATCGCCTGTGCGATGATCATCCTGTCAAACGGGTCGTTATGGTGCTGTATCATCGTCGTCAGCAGTGACGTGTGCTTCGGGTCGATGGGCAGAATCGTAAAGTCGTTGCCTTCAATCCCCTGCCGCATGAAATCGTCATAGGATGATGTCAGGTCAAGTTTGTTTTTGCCAACCTTGATCGCGATTTCCCAAAAGGTTGCAGGGCTGACCAGTACGATATTCGATGGATCAGAGATCAGCGCGTCCGCTGAGCGACTTAGCTGCGGCTTTCGCAAGACGAACCAGAGGAACGTGTGGGAATCCAGCAGGATTCGCATCACATGTACTCCTTAAAGTCGGCCAGGTGCTCATCGTCATCCGAGATGATTTCGATCATCCCGATGCAGTTCCCGGCTTTGCGTGGAAGACGCGGTTTTGCTGGCTCTGAAGTCAGTTTTGCAACGGTGTGCTGGTTCTCTGTAATGATGATTTCATCACCCGGTTCCAGCTGATGAACAAGTTCTTTCAGCTTTTCCTGAGCTTCGTCGAGTGTGATGGATATCGACATTGTTTGCTCCTTGTCCTGCAACGGCAACCTTTCACAATGACACGATTCAATCCCGAGCACAAAGCTCTTTTCGTGGTGATGATGCCCGATAATGCAATTTTACACGAAAGTGAACTGCAAAGGAGTCAGATCTGAGGAAAAATCGCCAGTCGGAGTGCATGTCAACGGGAAAGCTCTCAAATGCACGGATTTCAAAGAAACAACCATTCACGTCCCCCGTCACGAAAATTTGCTAAGCCCTCGCCTTTGTGGCATTCTGTCTGGTGCTCGGAGAAGCGGAGGCAGGCTCTGCTGGGAAGCAAACTGCTGAGCACAACCTCCGTCTCGCGTGGAACCGGTGGCGGGGTGGTGGCTGCCGCGGTCTCAGCACAAAGGATTTGAATTGGCCGAATCAAAGACGACCGCATCTTTTCAGAACTTGCTGCCGGGCCCCCTGGTTCGTAGCATTCAAAAACGTAAGATGCGAAGCGAAAGAGGTGTTCTGATGCTGGATCTCGAGAACGGAATTGAATCACTCACCAACTTCAAACGCAACACGGCCGACTACCTGCAGCAGTTGCACCAAACGGGCACTCCGCTGGTGCTGACTGTGAATGGTCGCGCTGAGGTGGTCGTTCAGGATGCGGTGGCGTATCAGCGGTTGCTGGAGCGGGCTGCAAAGGCCGATCTTGCCGAGACAGTCGAGGCGATCTGTGAAGGGCTTGCTGACTCTGCCGCAGGACGGGTCAAGCCAGCACGCAAAGCTCTGCAGGCACTGGCCAAAAAGTACGGTATTACCGGCGGCGACGATGCGCTATAAAGTCCTGTTTACGGACAGGGCAGAGTCCGACACCGACTCCGCGCTCCTGTGGTTTCGCGAGCAGCGAGCCAGCGACGCCGGGAAAAGGTGGTTTGGACTTCCCCAGGAAAAGCGGGCGCTCGAAAAGTGTGGTGGAGTAGAGAGCACAAGGAGCACAATCGTCGACCAGTTGATCCCCTGCCCGCGCCTTTCCGCGGCAGCAATCAACCAGCGTTGTGGCCCCGCCAGCACTTTGTGTTGCAGAACGCCCGCCAGCCGCTGCACCTTTGCCAACTCCACTGACCGTCAGCTCTTCGGCCTGAGCCTGAGCGATCAGCAGACGATGGAATGGGTCTGAGTGATGGTGAGGAAGACGGCAAACCTCGAGTGCGCGAGGCAGGCTCACAGGCAGCAGCAATAATGAGTTCTTCACCGGGCGCTACTTGCCTGAGTCTGCCGCGGAGACAGCCCGATGTCCGTGCGACGCTTCCCCGAACACCAATGATTCCATTCGGGTGGGGCCAGGGAAACCTGATTTGAGGTCATTCAGACCGTCGGCCTGCAGACTTTCGTGTTTTCCTGTAGACCTCTGCGGGTGCGGGCACGACCTCAATCAGCGCTCTCAGGGCTCTGTTCACGGCTTCCGGCGTCGTAAACACGCAGGAAACATCGGCATCCAATGTCACCACAACCGGCGCTTCGGACGCGACGGATGCAAAACGATTCGGTTTGCCCCTCAAGTAGTCGAACTGGTACTCCTGCTGAAGTTCATCCGGAGGTACTGTTGTCGGTTTACCTGTCCGTACCCTCTTCATATTCCGCTCGCTCTCTTTTTGTTGCTTTTCGAGCACTGATGATTCGAACCAGTGTGGCACGGCGTTCGGTAAATGCCACCACCAACAAGCGATCCTTGATTGAATGTCCAATCATGATTTCGCGATGCTCTTCCTGAGTATGCCGGTCATCGTCGAAGATCACCGCTAATGGATCAGAAAAGACAGTACTTGCCGCATCAAAACCTACCCCGTGTTTCCGACTGTTCGCTGTTGCCTTTGCGGTGTCCCACTCAAATCGCAGCGACATTACGCATCTCCCGATGCTCAAACCCGATACACTGCAGCCACAGGGAGGTCAGAAAATTGCAGACCGTCCGCATTCTACAGGACAGAGTTTGTTCGGACGACTGTGCGCGGGCCAACATAAATGGCAACGGAAATGAGCCCCATGTTGCACCGAATCCAGCCTGCAGCCAGCGGTGCGAATGGCGATGAGACCTGCCTGAGTCGTCAGTGTCCTGCGCCGCAAACCGGAATTTCCAATGTTTCCACCCCTGGGAGGGCGAAGCTCCCGCTGAGCCGCAAACCCAGCCGCCCACTGAGCATCTTTCCGAGGCCCCTGCCGCGTGCCAGCCCACCACCGAACCTTACCCGCAGCTCATCGCCATCCGGAACCACCCGGCGAAACAGCTGCGACGGAGCCCCTCAACTGGATCAGGGAGCAGCCCTGCGATTCGTGGGCTATCAGGAATTTGGGTGTACGGCTTTCCAACTGCGAATGGTTTTTACTCAGGGAGCCACGGAGTCAAAAAGCGGCGTTTGTATGACATCAACTCCGACGTCGATCCTCTTGCCGTCTCCGTAGACTGTCAGAGAGGAGATTTGAAATGTGGTGTTCCCGAAATTAGAGCAAGTCACCCTCTGGGAAGTCCTGGCTGGACAGCAGATTTTGGTCCGGTGCACGGAGGTGAGTGACAATCACGGTGTCCTGATCCACGTAAAAAACAGCGCGGAATGTTCGACCACGACGTGTGCCAAAGAATGCGTTCCGCAGTTCATGAATGCAGAACCCATCTTCTGGAGCTTTCGGAAAAGAAAAGGGGCTGGCGGCGAGTCGCTGAATGGTGTGAGACGGCGCATCAAGCCATGCATGGGCGCCAGACACGGATCTTTGCATGATCCAGTCAACGCAGTCGTTCTGGTTTCGGACCGCTTCGGCCGTAAATCGAACGCGAAAACTCATGGCTTTTTCGGCATTCGATTGCGCGTCTGCTGTATTGCGTCCTGTGCGTCAATGAGTCGACCGGCTGCGACGTCTGCGAGTCCTCGATTGAGTGATTCAAGACTTTGTTGCAGTTCAGTTTCCGACAGGCGAGACGCCTGCCATCGCTGGAAAAGGTCTTCGATGGCAATACCAGCCTCTTCAATCCGGGAATGCTCCAGGACGAACTTTCGAAAGGCCTCAACATCGTCGAGTACTGTGCTCATGGACCGGATTTTACAGTTTGTGCCCGCTCAAATCAAATTGAATTACACCGTCCCGCGGCATCCAGCCAACCCCGCGAGGTTGCGTGGTTGGCCGGGGGGGATCAGTTGTCAGTTGTCAGTTGTCAGTTGTCAGTTGTCAGTTGTCAGTTGTCGGTGTCGGTGTCGGTGTCGGTGTCGGTGTCGGTGTCGGTGTCGGTGTCGGTGTCGGTGTCGGTGTCGGGTGTCGGTGTCGGGTGTCGGTGTCGGGTGTCGGTGGGCGGGTGTCGGTGGGCGGGGTTGATTTGCCGGTGCGGGGCAAAGGACTCTTCCCGGCCGACCGGCACGTCCGCGACTGGACCTGCTGGAGCCCACGATACAGCAGCTGCTGGCAACAATTTCACCGCTGACTCAGCCACGATCAGAAGCGTGGCCCGAGCGTACGACGGCCTTGCTGCTCACCATCCCCGACGCCAGCGGCCGCAACGTGGAAATCCTGCACCGCCTGACCCCCGCCACCCGCCACTGGGCGACTCAGTCGATCCACCTGCTGACCGCCTGCCTGACCCGCATGCAACTGCTGCCCCCCGCTCACCCCAGTTCCAGTCGCCAGCCCGGGTTCGAGCTTCAGTTCGAGCTTCGGCACTGGCCCCAGGGCACTCTGATTGTCGCCTTTCGCTCCGCGAAAGGAACCTCAACTCTTCGCAGAGCGACGGTCGACGAACGCCGTCTCGCACAGCGACAGTCAGTACGATCGCTGGTGGCCCAAATGGGACCCACGCTGCCGGTCCGCTGCAATCTCAGTCAGCCGCCAGCCTTCCCGCAGCATCGATGTGAGCCATGCCTTGAAAATCCGTCCGCTGCGGGGGGGGGGACAAGGAACAAGGGACAAGGAACAAGGAACAAGGGAGTGAGGAACGAGGGAGTGAGGAACGAGGAGCAAGGGCATGCGGGACCGGATGCCGGCTTTTTGCCCCTGGCTGTGGAGGGCTCGATCGACAGGTGTCCGCGTCGCGCGTGTCGCGGT
>JBDKIW010000168.1:0-4577 GCA_039796955.1 Planctomycetota bacterium | reverse complement strand
TCACACCCGGCATGTTCCAGAAACAGATCTGCGTACTTACGCCGTGGCCATGGCGCAGTGAAGTCGATGACATCACCTTCTGTTCCCCATGGAATCTGTGCGCTGCCACTGATGGCAAGGCAGGCGTTGACAACAATCTGCTCCGTCAAGTCCATCATGGAGCGATAGTCACCGTAAGCCTGATAGATCTCAATCATTGTGAATTCAGGATTGTGTGTGGCATCCACACCCTCGTTCCTGAAGACCCGGCCGATTTCATACACGCGTTCAATTCCACCCACCAGCAGACGCTTCAGGTGCAGCTCAAGAGCAATCCGAAGATAAAGCTCCATATCGAGCGCGTTGTGGTGGGTGATAAACGGACGCGCCGCGGCACCACCGGCGACCGAGTGCAGTACGGGGGTTTCAACTTCGTGAAAGCGATGCGCACGCAGGGTCTGCCGGACGGAATCAATAATCGCTGAACGCTTGAGCATTCTGGCCAGCACGCCCTCGGTGTAGATCAAATCGAGGTATCTCTGGCGAACCAGGATTTCTTCATCCTTCAGCCCGTGAAACTTCTCCGGTGGCTGAGCGAGCGACTTGCACAGAATGGTCAGTTGCCGCACAAAAACCGACACTTCACCGGTGTTCGTCCGCCGCAGAGGACCATCAATGCCGATCAGGTCCCCGTCATCGAGGGCACTCACCAGTTCCCATTCCGGTTCTGTCATGTCACCGCGAGAGCACAGCAGCTGAATGGTGCCGGACTGGTCCTGCAGATCGATGAATCTGAGCTTACCGGCTTTGCGGCGGCCCATAATTCGCCCGGCGATACGGACCGTCTCTCCATCCGTGCCGGACTGTTCCGGACATCGCGCACGAACGTCCGCGATCGCACTGTGATTGTCGAAACGCTGCCCCCACGGATCGTGACCAAGAGCCTGGATTTTCTCCAGTTTTTCAAGGCGAGCCAGTTCGAGCCGATCAGGTTTCTGTACTGAAGTCATGAGGGCACATGCGAGCCGCAGCGACAGGTCCCCCGCGAGCGAGGTGCCAGAGCCGTCGGACAAGTGAGAGAAGGCGAGAGATTTCGGCAAAATGCAGCCGATGAGATTGAGACCGGCGGAGTTTGCTGAAATCCACGCGGTTGGTCAATGCCAACTCACCTGCTGTTCCAGGTTCCGGACGACCCCGCGACACAGGGAACGTCAGAATTCGGGTACCCGTGAGCCTGAATCACAACGCAATTGCCGCCTGCAGCACAGCCGCGGAGGCCCGCATTTGAACTGAAGGGCCTGCTTCCCGAAACAGGAAGCCTGTGACACGCTGCCGAACTACCGGGCTGACGCAGGCAGGCTGGCGGCCGCCGTGGTGGCTTCCGGGACAGCCGGGGAAGATGCTGCCGGCGCCGGAGGTGCCTGATTCAGACGCAGAACCAGCTGGCCACCAATCAGCAGCCATGTGGCGAGGCAAACGCCAAGTGCGTACGGAATTCCGCGCTTACCAGCGACTTTCTTCTCTGATGTGCCCGCAGGCTGCGCAGACGGACCTGTGGGAGACAGTTCAATTCCCGTGTTGATCCCGATTTTTCGCAGACCAATCACCGCCAGCAACAGGCACAATGACGTCACCAGGCTGCCCAGCATGACATAAAGCACAGTCTGCAGCCCGACCCACATGCCAAGGCCCATCATCAGTTTCACGTCGCCCGCTCCTGTCCCACCGGCGACCCACATACAACCAAGGATCAGAGTCGCCACGAGCATTCCCAGTACGCCATCAACGAGTGGTCCGTAACCAAACCTGCCACTGGCGGTGAGATGAAACAGAATTCCGGCCAGCAGAAACGGAGCCGTCAACAGATTGGGAATCCGCCGCTGACGAACGTCGATGATCGCAGAAACCAGCGTGATCGCCAGGACGCAGATGACTTGCAGCAGATGGAAAGTGTTCATCACGGCCTCCAGCGGCAGTCCGAAACGACCACCAACAATGAAAGAACAGAGGTAAAGCGAAATCGACGGAGGGTCTCACCAGTCAACACAAAAACCGCCGATCCCCCAGAACTGCTGGTTTACCATACTCTTCAGTCTCGCCCGATTCCACGTTTTCCTGGCAAATTCAGTATGTCGTCGCGTGTCAGAATCGGGCCTCGTCGGCAACAAAGGTCTGGTTGTGCGGGTTTGAGGGATCTCAACAGCAACAGAGCAGCCCGTTGTTGCAGAATGGCAACAGTGAGAGCGGTGCACACCCAGGTGCCAGGCACCTTGAATCGGGTACTCCGCGTGAGCCGCCGTTTCACCCTCCTGGTACTCGCCCCCTCACCGTCAGGGTGCATGGCACTGTGAAACGCCTGTGGCACTGTGAAACACCTGGCACCGTGAAACACTGTGAAACAAGCACAGTGAAGCGTCGTCCGGAGTCTCTCGGACTCGACACGGTGTATGTGCCGGATTCAATTGGTCGGGATCGGATTTGACTGAGGAAGCGGAGTCTGCGGACGCGTAGTATGGAATTGCACCTGGAGTTACGCTTCTGCTGGCGGGTTGTTCTGGAAAATCCCCACCTTGAGTGGTATGCTGGTCCATTGGCAGGGTGCCCGTGTGCCCGTCCTGCTGTCGGGCAGGCCCGCTTCGTGAAATCCGCCAGGTGAGCTCCGTGGTGTCCGACAGTGCTGTCGAATAAGTCCATGGATGAATTCCGGCTTCTGAATAGTTTTCTGCAGGGAGACGCGTGAATGATCCGTCGAAGAAAAAGTCCAGGTTACAGCTCCGTTGTCTGCTGTGCTGCATCTGTTCAGCCGCTGGAAACTCGACGATTGCTGGCTGCAGACGTGCTTAAGGAGTCGCCGGCCACGGAGGTCGTGGATGATTCACAATTCGTGGTGACAACGCAGCAGGAAGTCACCATTCAGACGACGGCCGCTCCGCTGATTTCTGCCGGAACGGTGCGTGTGTCTGTCAATCGTGCGGGCGATATTCTGATCACCGGCGATGCGGATTCGAATACGGTGTTCGCAGAGATCACTGCAGGCAAACTGCTGGTGACTGGTGGCGAGGCCGGCACAATGTTTCTGGGTTCCGGGAAGGAGCCTGTCTCGTCGCTGGAATTGCCATTGCCAGCGAAGGTGCGCAGCCTGACGGTGAATCTTGGCCGGGGTGACGATTCGTTGGCGGCCGTAATTCGTTCCGACGTGAGCATTGCCCGGGATGTTACGATTGCAACCGGAGCTGGCAACGACTCGATTCGTGTCGAGCTGATCGGAGGCGATGTGCGTATTGGCCAGGATCTGACTGTCGATACAGGCAATGGGGACGATCAGGCACAGATTTTGTTGGGTGCAGGGTCGGAGCTGACAGCGGGTCGTGATGTCAGCTTTCGAGGCGCTGCGGGGGCCGATCGTCTTCAGATCGCTGACAACGCCTCCGAGGCCATGAGTTCTGGTTTGACGGCAGCCATCTTCAAGTCACTGCCAAATAACACAGCGACGGCACTGTCCCAGCAGATTCGTGCAGGGCGTGACTTTGTCGTGAATATGGGGGCCGGCAATGACGCGGCCCAAGTGCTGACGGCCGAAGCTGGCCGCGATGTTTCCATCACGGGTGGCCTGGGTGATGACGGTTTATTGCTGAGCAATGTTCGGGCGAAGCGGCACGTCACGGTGTCTGATTCAGAGCAGATGGTGGTGCAGAACGTGACTACTCAAGGATCACTGATCATCCGATCCGGCATCGGCAATGATCGGTTTATCGGGCGTGAGCTCAACGTAGGGCGGCTGGACGTTGACACGGGGGCTGGCAATGACGTCATGGTGCTGACGGGACCACAGACGATTCGAACGAGCGGGGTACTGAATGGCGGAGCCGGCGCGAATTCTGCGTATGTCGCAAATCCGCAAACGAAGCTGGCGGTCCGTCGTGCGACCAGCTCGCTGACAGCGAGTCGTGCGGAGGAATTGCTTGACGAGGTGCTCAGCGGATTGTTACCGGAACTCGATGGCGTTCAGCCATTTCAGATCATTATGGCGGAATAGCACTCAATCGGTTGCGATAACTGTTGCTGAGTGCAGCACCGTCGTCTGATTCAACGGCCTGTTCGAAGTCTCTTCGGTCAGGCCGTTTTTTTATCTGCGGTCTCTGCTGCACTGGCGATGGAACGGAATGTTGCTTACTCTGCCTGAGCCGAGGTTTTCCCCGAGATGCAAAGCTGACAGATCTGTGATCCGTACAGGACGGCGTGTCTGTCAGGGGGGTGGTAGCGAGTGTTTTCCGGTCTGAGGGCGTCTGCATTCGCAGCCTGAGGATTTCTGATCGCTGCCGTGTTCTGTTGCAGATCGCGGGCATTTGTATTCAAAATCTTCTGTCCCGGAGACATCCAAATGATGTACGATCGTCGTCGGTTTCTGCGTTCAACGGCTGCACTGACAACGGCCGCACTGTTGACCGGGTTCAGCAGGCGAGCATTGCTTGCTGCGGGCGATGTCGTGTCAGAAAAGCACTTTGAGGTGGCGGAGATCAGCCGAACCACCGTGCGGATGGAGTTTCGACCTGTGCCGCGGCGAAACATGGATCGCGAGATCCCGCACTGGCGATATG
>JBDKIW010000167.1:0-12126 GCA_039796955.1 Planctomycetota bacterium | reverse complement strand
TCACTCGCCGTCAGTCCTGATTGCCCCGCTCTGCAACACCTCAACCCCGCGGTCCCCGTCCTGACGCTGCCACAGGCCCTCGGTCAGTTCTTTTCCCAAACCCGCCAGCTGTGTGTCGCCGGAACTCATGGAAAAACCACGACGGCCGGAATGCTCTGGTGGATCCTCTCGCAATGCGGATATCCGGCAACCCGTTACCTTGGCGGCGAACTCTGCAGCGACGACAGTCCGCCGCCCGCCTCCTGGCATTCCGCTGTGATCGAAAGCTGCGAGTACCAGAATGCCTTCCACAGTCTCTCGCCATCACTCTGCGTCCTGAATGACGTGGAACCCGATCATTTCGACTGGTTTGCCGCGCCCGAACAACTGCAGGCCTCGTTTCAGCAGTTTGTCAGTACCACCGCAGCCGATGGCACAGTCATCACCAACGCGGACTGCCCACTGTCCCTGACCATCGCACGCCATTCCGGTGTGCCCTTCGTCAGTTATTCCGCGAACGCCCATCACCTGGCGGACTGGCAGATTACCCAGCATGTCCAGTTCCCGGGGCTGCAACCGAGCCGCCGAGAGACCCTCGCAAAGCCGCACCCGAGTCGTTTTCAGGGCCAGCGCTTTCAGTTGCAGCGAACCGACGGGCTGTCATTTTCCATCCGGCTCGGCGTTCCCGGCCTGCACAACAGCCAGAATGCAGCAGCCGCCTTTCTGGCCGCTCGCAGCCTCGGAATCGCACCTGAACTCTGCCAGCAGCACCTCGCAACCTTTCCCGGCATGCAGCGGCGTTTTGAACATCGCGGCTTTTGGCGCGGAGTGGAACTGATTGACGATTACGCCCATCATCCCACCGCAGTGCGGGCGACAATCCGCACAGCACGCGCCGTCTTTCCCGGTCGTCGCCTGGTGGTTGTCTTCGAACCACATCAATTGAGCCGGGTCCGGGCCCTGAACGCCGACTTTGCACTGGCACTCGCCCTGGCAGATACGGTGCTGGTGCTGCCGGTGCTGGCCGTCCGGGAAACTCAGGGCGTCAACGCGGCCCTGGAAACGTCACAGCAGCTCATTCAACAGATAAACTCTTCAGGCGGACACGCAAGTCTGGTGAAGAATCTTGACCAGGTGCCGGGAACATTAGACTATTCCACGAAACCGGGTGACATACTCTTGACCATGGGTGCAGGCAGGACTAACACAATTCATGACGAAATCCATCGAAGACTTCAGCGAGATTCTGCAGCGTGAAATTCCTCTGGCGTCCTTCACATGGCTGCGCACAGGTGGACCAGCAGAATATCTGCTGACCCCGCGCACCGAGGAAGAACTTCTTGAGGTGCTGCAGGTCTGTCGGGCTCAGCAACTGCCCATTCGGATTCTGGGCTCAGGTTCCAATCTGCTGGTCCGCGACGAAGGTGTCCGCGGCGCCGTCATTCACGTCGTGGAACCAGTCCTCGGGCAAATCACCATCAGCGATACCTCCGTGACCGCCGGCGGCGGCGCATTATTGTCACATGTCATCACCGAAGCCACACGCGCTGGTCTGGGTGGCATGGAACATCTGGTCGGTATTCCGGGCACGGTCGCCGGAGCTGTCGTCGGCAACAGTGGTGGCCGCAACGGCGACATCGGTCAGCTGATTCAGTCCATCCGCGTACTGACTCAGGAAGGCGTGATTGCCGTGCGACGCGGGGACGAACTGTCCTTTGCCTACCGACGCAGCAGCATTCAGGATCTCCTGTTGCTTTCCGCAACGCTGGAACTGCACAAGGATGATTCCGAAGAACTGACTCGAAGAATGCGCAAAAACTGGATCATGAAACGATCCACGCAACCGCTGGCCGATCAATCCGCCGGTTGTATCTTCCGCAACCCACGAGGACTCAGTGCCGGCGCCCTGATCGAACAATGCGGGCTCAAAAACGCTCAGTCCGGTAAGGCCCGTGTCAGTGACCGACATGCCAACTTCATCGTGACTGAACCAGGAGCGGTCAGCGCCGATGTGGAAAACCTGATTGCCCGTATCCGCCGCGAGGTCGCCGCAAAGTATTCCGTGGAACTCGAACTGGAAATTCGTGTCTGGTAGTCCCTGACTCAGACTCAGACAACCAATCAATCCGCAGGCACGATGCCTTTCAGCGGATTGTGACACATCACTTCACCGATCGACACAGGGTCGCGGTGGCAGAATGACAGGGAGGTCACCATGCGCAGTCTGCCGGATCACGGCCCGCTGCAGATCGTCGTCCTGGCCGGAGGTGCCTCTGCGGAACGCGAGGTCAGCCTCGACAGCGGCCGCACAGTCGCGGCTGCGCTGACCGCACTGGGACATCACGTGGAACTGCTGGACCCGGCAGATCGCCCACTGGCCGATTTCCCGTTGCAAGGCGACGCCATCGTTCCCATGCTGCATGGCACCGGCGGCGAAGATGGCACGCTTCAACGTCAGCTGGAATCCACCGGGCTGCCATGGCTCGGCAGCTCCCCGGCCGCCTCAGCACTGACCTTCAACAAAGCGGCCACCCGACATCTGCTGCTGCAGGCTGGCTTGCCCGTCGCCGCAGGCTGCGTACTGCGAAAGCATCAACCCCAGACGACAGCTCTGCAGGCCGCCGAACGGCTGGGCTATCCCGTCGTGGTCAAACCCACCGAACAGGGTTCCAGCGTCGGTATCAGTCTGGTTCGGCATCCGGAACAACTGCAGCAGGCTCTTCAGGCGGCTCTGGCGTGGGGAACGGAATGCCTGCTGGAAGAATATGTGCCCGGTCGCGAAATCACTGTGCCAATCATCGATGACACTGTGTTTCCAGCCGTTGAAATTCTGCCCGCAGGACCGTGGTATGACTACGCCGCCAAGTACGCCGACGAAAGTACACGCTATCAGGTCGCGCCCACAGACCTGCCGGCCGAACTGCTGACCACCGTGCAGCGCGCCTGTCGCGTCTGCGGAGTCACCGCGATCAGCCGCACAGATGTTCGTCTGCGACCGGATGGAAGCTTCTGCATTCTTGAGATCAACACCATTCCCGGCATGACGTCGCACAGCCTCGTCCCCATGTCGGCGGCCAGCCTGGGCATCGGCGTTGGCGAATTGCTGGAGTCGCTGATTCGGAAGCGTCTGGCCCTGAATCGTCGGGCGGCCTGAATCTGTTCAATCGGAGCTGCTGTGAACTCGGTATTCACCAATGACAGGCGAACCTTCGCAAACCACAGAGTCCTGACACACACGTTGATTCCCGGTTCACTTTTCTCTCGATCACCTTTTCTGCGGCACACGCATGACCAGAAGTCGTCAACTGCGGTACCTGGCTGAATACGCAGCCTTCCGGGCGATCCTGCTGGTCGTCCAGTGCCTGCCCACGTTCGCCACCGTCGTGCTCTCACGCGGACTGGCCTGGGGCATCGTCAATCTGCTGCCTCGCAAAGTCAGCCGGTATGACATCGCGCGGGACAACCTGCGCATTGCCTTTGGTGAACAGCTGCCGGACAGTGAAGTCCTGCGAATCTTCACGGCGATGTGGCAGCATCTGTTCCGCATGGTCTGCGAAATGGTGCAGCTGCCGCGTCGATTCGAACTGGAAACCTGCGCCGAGGTCCTCGATTTCGAAAATCGAAACGCCTGCGTTCGTGCTCTCTGCTGCGGCCGGCCTGTCATCTGCCTGGGTGGCCATTTCGGCAACTGGGAAATCAGTGTGAACACCTTTGGAAAATTTGGCTTTCCCATGGGTGTTGTCGCACGCGATCTGGACAATCCGTGGCTGCATGAGTGGTTTCGGCGCTATCGCGAATCCACCGGTCATACCCTGATTTCCAAGGCCGGAGCTGGCGCCGACGTCTCCGACATCATGCACCGCGGCGGCATGGTTTCCATGCTGTGCGATCAGGATGCAGGTCGCACCGGCCTGTTTGTGGATTTCTTCGGACGCCCGGCATCCACCTTCAAATCCATCGCCCTGCTGGCTCTGCAGTACAATGCGCTGATCATTGTTGGCGGAGCCTGGCGCCTGCCCGAATCGCTGCAGAAAGGCGCCCGCTGGGTCCGCTTCTGCCTCACGACCCAGGAAATCATTGACCCAGCGAACTACCAGGATGCTCAGGGAGTCGAGCGGCTGACTCAGCGGTTCACCACCGCCCTCGAAGACCTGATTCGCAAAGCCCCGGAACAATACTTCTGGGTCCATCGACGCTGGAAATCCGTTCCCGGGGAACGCAAACGACGACGACCCGCCAAACCAGTCCCCGAGGCGACCACAACCCCGGACGCAACCCCGGCGGCAGAACCCGCGCCGCCCGGCTGAACTGACCAGTGGACCACAAGGTTGGCGAATCCGTGTTGATCCCTGGAATAGTCGCGTTTCGCTCCGACGAAACATGCGCTCTGGATTTTACCTCGCTCATTCTGCAAAAAACACCTCTCCATAACCCATCAGAAACCATCCTGATTTTCCAGCGTGCCATCGGTTCGCCATCCCAGACGACCACGCCCCGTTTGCGAATTCCCCGGACAACTCCCATAATCTCTCCGACATTCGAAGTCCGGTGTCCTCGTCGCCTCTGGGCGTTTCGGCAACTCGCCGCGACACCGCAGGTGGCCGGCCTGACACGACTCCGGCTGTCTTCAGCACCGCGTTCCTGTTGTCTCCCACCCAGTGATCTTTCAAAAGGCACCTTCCATGACCCTGCGCACCAATCGACGTCACTTTCTGCAGGCCACCGCACTTGGTCTGGCCGCCACACAACTGCCCACCACACGCGGGGCACGGATCCTCGGCGCCAATGAGCGACTGAACATCGGCGTGATTGGTGTCGGAGGGCGTGGAGCAGGAAACCTGGACGCGGTCAGTTCCGAAAACATCGTTGCCCTGTGTGACGTCGACAGCGATCGCCTGAACGCAGCCGCCAGCCGCCACACCAGTGCCCGAAAATATGCCGATTACCGGCAACTGCTGGAACAACAGGACCTGGACGCGGTCGTCATCGCCACTCCGGATCATCACCACGCGCCGGCCACCGTACGCGCTCTGCGACGCGGTCTGCATGTGTACTGTGAAAAACCGCTGACGCACACCGTGGAAGAAGCACGCCTGATCGCAGCACTCACCAGCGAAAAGAAACTGGCAACCCAGATGGGGACGCAGAATCATGAACATCCCGGCTACCTGCGACTGGTGGAACTGCTGCAGACCGGCGCCATTGGTGATGTCACAGAAGTGCACGTGATCACCGATCGTCCCGGACGCTGGTGGCCACAGGGAATGAGCCGTCCTGCGGACCAGCCTGCCGTCCCGGGGTCACTGTCCTGGGATCTCTGGCTGGGACCAGCAGCAGAACGTTCGTATCACCCGGACTACGTCCCGTTCAAATGGCGCGGCTGGTGGGACTTCGGCTGCGGGGCGGTGGGTGACATGGCCATTCACCTGGCGGATCCCGCCTTCTGGGGATTGAAACTGGGCGGCAAAGTGAAAGTCACCTCCACCGGCCCCGAACCCAATCCTTACAGTGCACCGGCGTGGATGCAGACACGCTTCGAATTCGGCCAGCGCGAAAACCTGAGCCCTGTCACGCTGATCTGGTACGAAGGAGAAACCAAACCCGCGCCGGACATTGCCGCAGAACTGCCCATGAACGGCTCACTCTTCATCGGCACCAAAGGCCGCATCGCCATCGCGCACGACGGATTTCCAAAACTGCTGCCCGAAGAGCAGTTTGCAGACTTCAAACCGCCGCAGCCATTTCTCCCGGATTCACCGGGGCATCATCGACAATGGATCGACGCCTGTCGAACAGGCAGTCGCACCGGCAGCCCCTTCTCTTACGCCGCGCCGTTCACCGAAACGGTGCTGCTGGGAAATGTCGCCTATCGCGCCGGCAGGACCATCGAATTTGACCCGGAAACAGGTCGCATCACCAACGACACCGCCGCCAATCAGTACCTGTCCAAAGAATACCGCAAAGGCTGGGACATCAAGGCCTGAAGCGGTTTCGTCAACAACGCGGGAGGGGGGCGACCACGGTTCAAAACGCCCCCCGGCCCCGGGATGGCGATACAGACGAAAACGCTCAGAGCACTTTCACCACCATTCCTGCCGCCAATCCTGCTGAAGTCGCCGCGTTTCGCCGTAAAACTTTGTGCCCTCCCTGTCCTCTGTGTGAACCCAACCGCCCCTCATGCGCCGCCATTTCACCATCCTGGCCTCCACCACGCACTCAAGTTCTTCGTGCCTCTAACGGTTCCAACCCGATTCAGGACCATCTCGCGAAGTCAACACAAAACCCCGGAAGCCCCCTGTTTTCCCACATTTTATCACCGGGGATTGGCCCCATGTGGGCTTGCTGAATTCCCGGCGAATCGTTGAAGTGCGGACCGCCCCCTGAACAGGCCCGGAAAACGGCGTGAATCGGCAGGTCCTGACTGTTGGGGAACGGAAACTGATTCGTCTGCTTTCCGGATTTCCGCGTTTCAGCAAATGCCCCCCCGCTTTTCCTCAACCTGTTCTGCGGATTGTACCGACTGAATGAAGTGATGTGGTCTGCACGTGCGCCTGCGGAGAAAATCCGCAGAATCTGCCGGTCGACCATATTTCTGACTGGACAGCAGCAAAAGAGCAGTTGGTTGGACGACTGCTTTCAGGTTTTGGCGGTTCACGGCTTCTGTCAACGAATTGTTCTCTGAATCAGGTAACTCGAAATGCTTCTGAACACCTGGCTCTCCTTTGCTCGTCGACAACTCTTCACGGCCGGTAGCCGTCGAGTGAACCGTTCTCGATTTGCACCCTCCGGTCGCATGGAGCAACTGGAAGAGCGAATGCTGCTTGCCGGCAATCCGGTCCTTATCAATTCCCTCGTGATCAACGCGGACAACCAGTCGCTGTACACCAACGCGGCCGGGGGACTTTCGATCACCAATGCCAGCCTGGCTGGAAAAGACGGACTGGTGATTGAGGGCATCAGCATTTCCCCGACGTCGGGCGATGCGATCTCCATCAACCTGTCCAACATCAGCCTGCAGCGACTGGCGATCGAATCCGTTGTTGTCGCTCAGTACAACACCATCGGTCTGAATCTGGACCTGACCAATGTCACCGGCCTGCAGTCAGTGGCCATCGAAGATGTGCAGATGACCGGCACGGGCCGCGGTGTTGACCTGAACTTCGTCAACACAGACACCAATTCGCTGACGATCGAAGACAGCACGCTGCCCGGTGTGCTTGTCACAGCCGCCTCCGGCTCGGACATTAAAAACGGTCTGATCACCGAAAACCGCATCGCGGCACCGGCCGGATTCGAAGGCGTGATGCTGGATGTGCAGAGCACTCCCACGGACATCAGTACCGCCAACGGTTTCCGAATTCTCAACAACTCCCAGCTGACCACCCGGGACCGGGATGCAGTGCGCGTCATTGCAGCCGCTCCGCTGGATGCTACCAACAGCACCATCACAAAACTGGATGGGCTCACCATCAGTGGCAATGCCATCGGATCGGCCGAAGGCGCGGACGTGCTTTTTCGAGCTGAGGGCGACACCTTTGTTCAGCCCTTCCGGTTGACGAACCGCGCCACAAAGGGCGAACTGCTGCAGACCTTCGTCTTCGACCTCCGCGATCTGGGACTGCAGTTTGACCCCGACCCCACGACCGGCAAGCCGTTCACTCCAGTGGCTGGCACAGGCGGACTGACCGGAGTCAACACGGCCGTTCTGAGCAACAACAATCAGACGCTGACTGTCACGTTCACCGACTTCAATCCTGGCGAAACGCTGCAGTTCGTGCTCGACATCGACCTGCTTGGTGGCACACCGGCCTCCATCTTCGGAAACCAGCTGATCGGTGCTGACGTCCAGTTTGCCTTCTCCGGAAACAAGAGCGTCGCGGGACAGATGGCAGGGGACCCGGTTGCGGTCTCCGCGTCACAGTTTCTGCCAGGCGCCGGCCTGGCCGGTGTGACTCACGGGATCAGCGTCAACGCTACCGGATCACCGGTCACCAATCTGAACTTTCTGACCAACGTCGTGACAGGTGCCCCTGGCTATGGTCTGTTTCTGAATGCCAAAGGCTACAGCGACATGACCGGCGTTGTCAGCGGAAACCAGTTCTCCAGCTCAGGACGCGACGGGATCCGCGTCAGCATGGTGGACAGCCGCTTCACCGGCGGTATTTTCGACAACACCATCGCCAACAACGGCGGCAACGGGATTTCACTGCTGCCCAGCTCGTCTGTCTCGGGCCGAGTCCAATCGGTGACCGGCGGACGGATTGGTGCACCGTTCATTATTACCTCAGCCAACCACGGACTGCTGACCGGCGACGAAGTCATTCTGCAGGGAATTCAGGAAGGCATTCAGGGGATCAATCACGCCGCCAACGGCCGCTTCCTTGTCACACGGTTAACCAACAATACATTTTCGCTGCAGGGAACGGGTGTTGACTTTGGTCGGACCTATGTGTACGCCGGCGGCGGTGCGTGGTACGTGCCGGACTTCCGCAATGGCGGCCTGGACCAGAACAGCGCCCGAAACTTCGCCCAGATTGACCTGCAGGCAGAATCGCCCGCGCAGGCCATTACCGGAGCCACCAACACCAGCGATATCCGGATCACGTCCGCAGCCCATGGTCTGCAGACCGGCGACATGGTGCGGATCACCGGTGTTCAGGGTAACAGCGCTGCCAACGGGACCTTCGCCGTCACCGTGGTCTCAGCGAATGAATTCCTGCTGAAGGGCGTTCGGGGAAATGGTGACTTCACCATCGGCGGGTCCTTCGTGCGTCTGAACGAAGTCGCGCCCAACGGTGATGTCGTGCTGCAGGGGATTCAGGGGAACAGCATCACCGGCAACACCGGCAGCGGGATCTACTCCACCCCTGAGGTCGGATCGACCGTCCGTGCGGATATTGTCCGCAATACAATTTCGCTGAACAATGACAAGGGCGTGCTGTTTCAGTCCTACAGCTTTGGTCTGGGAACCGCTCTGCCACTGTCCACAACCGATCCGAATGCCGTGGTTCAGTCGCAGGACCTCGGATTCAGTGTCCATATCGGGACCGAGTCTCCGAGTCTGGGCAATGTCAGCGGTGGCGGTAACACACTGCATCAGAATCGCGGTGCCGGGATTGCCCTCGAAGCTCTCGACTTCGGCACCGGTTCCTTCGACGTCTGGAACAACACGATCACCTCAACCCGTGACGATGCCAATGCGGCAACGCCGTACACGGGTGACGGCATCTTTATCCGACTGGACGACGGCCGACTGGTGGCGGATGCTGCCGCGCTGCTGCAGCGATCGGTCATCAAGAACAACGTGATCGGCGTGGATAACCTCGGAAGCGCCGGTAACGGTCTGTTCTTCTCAATGCGGGAACGCACACGCATTCAGGACCTGGAGATTGTCAACAACACCTTCCTGAACAGCGGCCTCGACGGGTTCCACTTCGAACGATCTGAAGACGCTCGCCTGAACTCCGTGATCTTCGAAAAGAATAAGTCCACCAACAACACTGGCGATGGATTTGACCTGTTTGCGAAGAACACGACGCTGGACCGCCAGGACTTCCTGATCAACGACAACTTCATCGAAGACAACGGTCAGTATGGTTTGCGAGTCGACGCGCAGGCGGACGCCCGACTGGCCATTGAGTTCAACAGCAACTCCGTCAAACGCAACGGACACACGCCGGCCAATGCTGGCTTCCATCCGGTTGACGGCGTGCCGAATTCAGCGCGCAGTGCCGGGGGCGTCGGGATTCGCGCGTTTCAGCAGATTGATGTCACCTTCAACAGCGTGGATACCTCTGTCAGCGACAACATCGGTGACGGCTTCTCCATCGACGCCTTTAACTACTTTGATACGCTGGAGTTTCGCTCCACCTTCAAACGCGTCGCGATGGACAACAACACCCTGACCGGGTTCCGCAATCACGGGGCCGCGTTTGGCGGATTCTCCTTTGTGGATTCATCATTCAGCGGCAACGGTGAAGACGGCGTTCGTATCGTCTCCATTGAAGACAAGACCGACGTCTACCAGCGTCGGGTTGGCGGGATGGACCTCGACCTCAGCGTCATGAACTCCGTCTTCAGCAACAACGGAAAAGATGGTGTGCATCTGGGACAGGGTTTGTCCGCAGTCTTCGGTGACGGGACAGCGGCAAAGGCCAATACCTTTGAGGCGAATGGACGGGATGGTCTGAAAATCACTCAGCACAACAGCCCGTACCTCGACAATCTGTTCTTCCTGGGTAATGAACGTCGACGTCACGTGCAGGTCAACTATGCCTTCTTCGTCGGCAACGGAAACAACGGTGTCGACATCGGACACGATGTCTCTCAGGAAGGTGGCAACTCCCAGCACGGGGACGAAGTGGCCTCTGACATCTTTGTGACCATCAATCAGGCCCTGATCGCCTCAAACGGGGGCGATGGTGTGGAATACCTCGGCGATGACACGTTTGAGATCGGACGATTTCCGGGCGGCGGGCAGGACGTGCCTGCGTTCTACAACTCAGCTCTTGAAGTCAGCAACTCACGCATCACCAACAATGCCGGACGCGGAGTTGACATCCTCAACCGCCAGCAGCAGGACACCTTCGTTACACTCCGGAATAACGACATCCTCTCCAACGGCCTCGAGGGTATCTACGTCGTCAATACCGCGTCGATTAACCAGCGACAGCGAAACTCCGCTGACCCACTGGAAGTCTTCATCGACACTGGTGACTCCAACATCCCCAACCCCAACATTGAATTGCGTGTTCAGGACAACCTGATTCAGTCCAATGGTAACCGCCTGTCAATGTCGCGAGTTCCCACGCGGTTTGAATTCGGAAATAACGACGCGTCCGGTGTCCCGAACCTCGACTGGGGTCCGGCTACCACCATGATTCAGGGTACACTCGGCGGTCTCGTAGTCCGAGTCGGTACAGCGGACTCCGTTGGAAAAATGACTGCAGCAAATCCCGGTCGCGAGTTAGGGCGTTCCGGAATCGACGCGGAAGTCTGGAGCAACGCGTTTGACGGTAACTTCGGTGCCGACGTTTACTTCGACAACTTCATTTCACACATGCCCCGTCAGACTCGATCCAACTTCGATCTGGCTGACACCCCGGACTTTCTCTGGGATCAGGGCCAGCGCGACCCATTGTCCAGGTTTGACCTGTCCTTCCGCCAGAATACCGGAAACTCTCTCGATGTGATCAACGGCTTCTCATTCCTTGACAACATCGAAAGCGAATTCAAATCCCGCAACGTCGGCTCTTCTCAGAGTCCTCCGGACCATGGCCACAATCCGCTTGACCCGGGTGGACACTGGGGCGACTCCGGACGTCGCCGCAATGCCACACGAACAGTGGGTTTCATTACCGACAGCGTCGGCGACGATCCCTCCTTCTGGCCAGCCATCGCCAGCGATGGCACCCGCATCGTCAACTGGTCCTACGATGGGTTGGGAACACCGACGTGGCGTCTTGAGTCTGACTTTGATTTCAATGGGTTCAAACAGACCGATCCGACGCTCGGGTTCAGCTCATTCTTCAACATCGTGACCCTGGACGGAATCTGGGACTACCAGTGGGACACCGGCGTTGACACGCCCAGCTTCATCGGCGCCACGCCGTACTCATTGCAGCGGGGCGATATCTTCAACGTGCTTCCCGGCGAAGATCCGCTGGCTCCTGACAGCCTGGAAAACAACAACAGCTTTGTCGGTGCTGCCAACCTGGGAGTCGTCTCGGGGGCCGGTTACTCCGTGAATGCCCTGGCACTCAATCAGAATCTGAATATCCACCTGAAAGGCGACCGCGACTACTATAAGTTCACCGCGGGCGGGTCCGGGCAACTTTCAGTCAACCTGGGTGTCACAGACCTGCTTGGCGCAGATCTGCGGTACATGATCTATGAGCTGAATCCGAACGCGATCTCCGAAGAAACCGCGTTGCGGACCTTCGCCGATGGCAACACCGATTTTCTCACCGTGGCCGCCGGACAAACCAGCGTTCTGACAGTGAACGTGGTCGAAGGGCGTCAGTACGTTGTCGAAATCCTCAGCAACGAGCTGGAAAACGTCGGCACCACACTGGATGGAAAACCCTTCGTCTACGGGACAACTCGATCCTACTCGCTGTCACTCGATGCCCCGGTACTTGGTACTGG
>JBDKIW010000166.1:0-10259 GCA_039796955.1 Planctomycetota bacterium | reverse complement strand
CAGGCCGGGGCTGATGGACAGGCGGCCGGTTTGTGATTGTGAGCTTGCGAGGCGAGAAGAAAAACAGCAGCGGAAAGAGTCCATGAAGATCTCTTCCGGCCGGGGCGTTCAGAGCGGCCTGGCCGGGTCGGGGGCTCAGGGATTCGCGACAAGGATGTGAGCGGTGTTGCGAGGCAAGCAGGCGGTGGCGGACGAAGGCGGGAGGCCGGGTTCGTCGCGAATCACGCTGCTCTGGCGAATGCTGGGGCTGGCACTGGAGTATCGTTGGCCGTGTACGGTTGTCGTGCTGATGCAGGGCGGGCTGGTCTTCCTGAACCTGGCAACTCTGGGCCTGACCGGACTGGGGATTGATTACCTGCAGTGGGCGGTGGCTGAGGGCGTTGAGGCCCCACGGTGGCCGCTGGGCCTGGCACCGCCGAATGGATGGTCGCCGGTGGCCGTGATCGCGGCCTTGTCGGCCGGGGTGTTTCTGTCGGCCTTGTTGTCAGCGGGCCTGAAGTATCTGGCGGCGATCACTTCGGCGGCGTTATCGCAGCGGATTCTGATACGCCTGAGGACTGAGGTGTATCAGAAGCTGCAGACGCTGAGTTTTCGATTCTACGACGCCGGCGAGAGCAGTTCGATTATTAACCGAGCCGCGGGCGATGCGAATAATGTGCGAGCTTTTGTGGACGGAGTGATCATCCGATTGGTGACCACAGGTCTGACGCTGGTGGTGTACACGATCTATATGGTGCAGGTGCATGCCGGATTGACGCTGGCCTGTCTGGCGTCAACCCCGCTGCTGTGGTGTTGTGCGGTGGTGTTTTCGCGGGTGGTGCAGCCGGCCTATCGTCAGGCGAGTGAATCGGGCGACGTCCTGATTCGTACGTTGGTTGAGAATCTGCAGGGCATTCAGGTCGTCAAGGGATTTGCTCGGGAACAGGAGCAGGCTCGTCAGTTTGCGATCGTGAACGGGAACATTCGTCGGTTGAAGGAATCCATTTTCTGGCGATTGTCGGCCTTTCAGCCGGCGATGGGATTGTTGACGCAGATGAATCTGCTGATCCTGCTGGGATATGGGGGCAAACTGGTGATTCGGGGCGAGTTGTCTCTGGGCGCCGGGATGTTTGTGTTCGCGGGACTGCTGCAGGAGTTTGCGACTCAGGTGGCCCACATCACGAATATTGTCAACAGCATTCAGACCAGTCTGGCGAGTGCGGAACGGGTGTTTGAGGTGCTGGATGAGCCTGAGCGAATCGTGAAGCTGCCCGACGCGGTTCGTTTTTCGGGGGTCCGATCGGGGATCACATTGAACCGAGTGAGTTTCGGGTATACGGCAACGCGGCAGGTCCTGCGGGACGTGACGCTGACGATTGCGGCGGGAGAGTGTGTGGGAATTACGGGACCGACGGGTTCAGGCAAGAGTACCCTGCTGAGTCTGTTGAAACGTTTTTATGACGTGGATGCCGGCGAGATTCTGTTTGACGGTCAGGATATTCGGACGCTGGATCCGGACGACGTGCGGCGGGCATCCGGGATTGTTTTTCAGGATAGTTTTCTGTTCAGCAATTCTGTGGCTGCGAACATTGCGTTCGGGGTCCCGGGGGCGACTCTGGCGCAGGTGGAGCGTGCGGCTCAGATTGCGGCAGCGGATGGGTTTAT
Source organism: Planctomycetota bacterium (assembly GCA_039796955.1). GTDB lineage: Bacteria > Planctomycetota > Planctomycetia > Planctomycetales > Planctomycetaceae > SXXK01. The sequence continues at coordinate 8,615 of JBDKIW010000166.1, read as the reverse complement.
TCGCGAAATGCCGGAGGGTTATGACGCGACGGTGGGCGAGCATGGCAGCAATCTTTCGGGCGGCCAGCGGCAACGAATTTGTCTTGCACGGGCTCTGATTACGGAACCGTCGGTGCTGCTGCTGGACGATGTCACCTCGGCAGTGGATCCGGAAACAGAGCATGAAATCCGGCTGGCGATGGAGAGTGCTATGCGTGGGCGAACCACAGTGGTGGTTTCGAATCGCCTGAGTACTCTGCGTCAGACGGATCGGATTGTGGTGTTGATGGATGGAGGCGTCGCGGCTGTGGGGACTCACGCAGAGTTGCTGGAGGACTGCGAGTATTACCGACAGCTGGCTGTACTGCAGGGGCAGCCTCCGGAGCCGTTGTCACGGAGTGTACTGGTGAGTGAGCGTGAGGAGCTGGCGCACAGTTCGGCGTGAATGCAGCGCGGCAGCGGGTCAACGGTCCGGGTGGCCGCTGTTGTGGGTTTCGGGTGATGTTGGCGAGAGCGCAGGCGGGCCGTACGCGGACGATTTGGATTCAGTCAGGCAATCGCGGACGGTTGGCCGGTTAAAGGAGCGAGTGGAGCGGAATGTCTGAAGCTGCAATTCTGAAGAGGACTCTGACGCGGCACATTGAGCGGGACGACGTACGTCAGCGACCGCTGGATTTTCGTCTGATCGCTCGGCTGTTTGAGACCACGCGAGCCTATCGGAGTCGGCGCTTCTGGCTGTTGATCTGTGTGATGCTGCGAGCGGTCCAGTTGCCGGCGTTGACGTGGGTGCTGGCGGCCGTGATTCGTGGACCGATTGCGCGACATGATCCCGCGGGTGTGCTGCAGGGCGCGCTTGGTTTTGCGGCGCTGGCGGTCTTCACGCAGGTCGTGATGCATTATCGACAGCGGCTTGCTCTGGAATTGGGAGAAGCGGTTGTCTGTGATCTGCGAGCCCGGCTGTTTCGGCACATGCAGCGGATGCCGATGCGCTGGTTTCACACCAACCGCATTGGTCGAGTGATCAGCCGCATGACGTCGGACATGGAGGATATTCGGATTGGTGTTCAGGAAGTGTTTTATGTGACGCTGGTGCAATTCATTCAGATGGGAATCGCGGCGGCCGCGATGATCTGGTACGACTGGTCGCTGTTTCTGATTGTGCTGGGACTGGTACCGGTGATCTGGGGGATCAATCGCCATTTTCATCGGCGAATGAGTCTGGCGTTGAGAAACATGCGGGAGTCCTTCAGTCGAGTGACGGCCACGCTGGTGGAATCGGTGGTGGGCATTCGTGTGACGCAGGCCTTTGTGCGTCAAAAGGAGAACTCGGAGATCTTCGCCGGACTGGCAGCCGACCATTCGGTTTATAACACGGGGGTGTTGAGGATTCAGGGGACCTTCCTGCCACTGCTGGAAATGAACAGTCAGATTTTCATGGCGATCCTGCTGTTGATCGGGGGGTATCGCGTGCTGACCCCCGGTTTTTCCACGGATGTCGGGGACGTTGTGGGATTCTTTTTCATGGCGAATCTGTTTTTCGCCCCGATTTCAGTGCTGGGCAATCAGTACAACCAGGCCATGACGGCGATGGCCGGTGCCGAACGGCTGTATCGGTTGCTGGACACGCCCCCGGAATGGGAAGACGTCCCGGACCCGATTCGTCTGGAGCGTGTGCGGGGGCAGGTGGAATTTCAGCAGGTAACGTTTGGATATGATCCGGACAAACCTGTGTTGCGGAATGTTTCGTTTGTCGCTCAGCCCGGCCAGATGATCGCTCTGGTGGGGCACACGGGCAGCGGGAAATCATCGATCATCAATCTGGTTGCGAAGTTTTATCTTGCCAGTTCGGGACGGGTACTGATTGACGGGCACGACATTCGTGAGATTGAAGAGCACTCACTGCATCGACGCATGGGAATTGTGCAGCAGCAGAATTTTCTGTTCAGCGGGACGGTCGCGGACAACATTCGTTTTGCGAAACCAGAGGCTGGGGACGATGAGATTCGATCGGTGTTGCGAAAGCTGGATTGTGAGGACCTGCTGCTGGGACTGCCGGAGGGGTTGCAAACGAAGGTGGGAGAAGGCGGGGCGTCTCTGAGTTCGGGCCAGCGCCAGGTGATTTGTTTTGCGAGGGCAATGCTGGCGGACCCGGCGATTCTGGTGCTGGATGAGGCCACGAGCAGTATTGACAGTGCGACGGAGCACAGACTGCAGACGGCGCTGGAGGTGCTGCTCACAGGACGAACAGCGTTCGTGGTCGCTCATCGCCTGAGCACGATTCGAACGGCCGATCAGGTGCTGGTTCTGGATCACGGCCAGATTGTGGAGAGCGGCACGCATCTGCAGTTGCTGCGGCGTGAAGGGATTTATGCTGGCCTGTATGCCCGGTTTCTGAAGCATTGAGTTTCGGCATGGGAACTGCTTTCAATCGAAATGTCAGGGATTGAAAGACTGTGGGAATTGAAACGGGTGCGGAGGGCTTTGCGCCATCTTCTTTCAGGAAAAGACCGGAATGTCTGAGAAACCATTGCGAATTGTGATCATTGGTGGCGTGGCGGGCGGAGCTTCGGCAGCAACGCGGGCTCGGCGCTGCGATGAGCAGGCGGAAATCACGCTGCTGGAGAAGGATGAGTACGTCTCCTTTGCGAATTGTGGAATGCCGTATCACATTGGCGGAGAGATTGCTGACCGGGGCAAGCTGCTGGTGGCAACGGCAAACCTGCTGCGGACTCGATTTCGCCTGGATGTGCGGGAACGCACAGAAGCGATCCGAATAGACCGGGTGGCGCGCACTGTGCGAGTGCGATCACACGTGGACGGTACCGAAGCGGATTTGCCGTGGGACCGGCTGATTCTTTCACCGGGAGCCTCACCGATTGTGCCGCGGATTGACGGCGTCGCCGCTGCCGGTGTGTTCACTCTGCGAAATATTGCCGACATGGACCGGATTTGTGCGGCGGTAGCTGCTGAGGGACCGGCGGAACGCCGAGCGGTGGTTGTGGGGGCTGGATTCATCGGGCTGGAGATGGTGGAGCAGCTGGTCCGGCGTGGCTTTCGAGTTTCGCTGGTGGAGCTGCAGACGCAGGTGCTTCCGCCGATGGACTATGAAATGGTTCTGCCGCTTGCGCAGGAACTGAAGACAGCCGGAGTTGATGTGCATTACGGCAGTGGTCTGAAGTCGATTCTGACGCAGGATGATCGTGCGGTCGGCGTGGAGCTCGAGAGCGGCCGAAAACTGGACGGGCAATTGATTGTGCTGGGCATGGGCGTGCGTCCCAACACGAAGCTGGCCGAAGAAGCCGGCTTATTGCTGGGGCGCACCGGTGGAATTGTTACAAATACCGTGCAGCAGACCTCAGACCCCGACATTTACGCAGCGGGTGACGCTGTGGAATACATGTATGGCCCCACTGGTGAATCACAGCGTGTTGCGATGGCCGGACCGGCCAATCGGGCGGGACGACTGGCCGGAGAGCATGCCGTTCTGGGGCACAGTGCCAGCATGGCTCCTGTGATGGGCACCGCGATTGTGCGTGTCTTCGGGCAGACGGCTGCGATGACGGGGCTGACAGTCAAAGCCGCAAAACGCGCCGGACTGGCGTGTCGCAGCGTCACGGTGATTGCCGGGCAGCATGCCGGATACTATCCCGGAGCGCAGCCGTTAACGTTGAAACTGGTGTACTGTCCGAGCACAGGTCGTGTGCTGGGAGCCCAGGCCGTTGGTGCCGACGGCGTGGATAAACGCATCGACATCGTGGCGACTGCCATGACCTTTGGGGCCACGGTTCGTGACCTTGCCGGGCTGGACCTGGCCTATGCACCGCCATTCGGAGCCGCCAAAGATCCTGTGCATCAGGCGGCTTTTACAGCGGTCAATGAACTGGACGAACTGTGTGAAATGCTGGACGCCGACGCCGACCTGACAGGCTGGCAGGTTGTGGATGTGCGAACCGCAGCGGAGGTATCGCGTGCACCGTTGCCGGGGTGTGTGGGCGCGAAGGCGATTCCCATTGATGAATTGCGGGATCGGATCGGGGAACTGGATCCGGATCAGCCGACGGTGGTGAGTTGTGGAGTGGGAGTGCGCGGTCATGTGGCCTTGAGAATTCTGCGTCAGCGCGGATTTCGGCGAGTGGTGAATCTGACGGGAGGCGCAACGTTGCGACGCAGAATTTTCCCGGAAGCCTGAAGGCTGCGGAAGGGAAGTCGAGCCGTCGCAAACGACAGACAACCGACAGTGCGGACGAGGCTTTTCTGCCGACCTGACAAAGTGGGTTGTACATTCAGGAGTAACCAGATGGCACAGGTTCCGGTGGTTCAGACGTGTTCGCTTCCAACGATTCCTCAGCGGCCGGGGAATGGCCACAAGGGCACTTTTGGTCGGGTACTTGTGCTGGGCGGATCCGGTGGGATGAGTGGAGCGGTCTGTCTGGCCAGTGTCGCGGCGCTCCGTAGCGGGTCCGGCCTGGTCACGGCCGCCGTGCCTTGTTCGATTCAGACGCTCGTCGCTGGTTACGAGCCATGCGTGATGACACGTGGGCTGGCGGAAGAGCAACAGCAACTGAAACGGATTCCGCCCGAGATCCGGGACGACTTGCTGCAGAACATGAATGCTGTGTGTTGTGGCCCGGGGCTGGGGCGAGGTGAAGGGGCACGGGGGATTGTGGCGGATCTGCTCACTTCGGCCGTTTGCCCACTGATTCTGGATGCCGATGCGCTGAATGTGGCAGCGGAGCGGCGTTTGCTGGAGTTACCACGTCGAGCGGCATGTGTGATCACGCCGCATCCGGGCGAGTTCTCGAGGCTCACGGGGACTTCAATTCCCGCCACGAATGCAGAGCGAGACCGGCAGGCCATTGATTACGCGGGACAGACAGGGACGATTGTTGTTCTGAAAGGACCAGGGACCGTCGTCACGGATGGGCGGCGAATTTATCGCAACACCACAGGCAACTCGGGCATGGCCACCGGGGGTAGCGGAGACGTGCTGGCCGGAATGGTCGTGTCGCTTCTCGGTCAGGGAATTCCGGCTTTTGAGGCAGCGGCAATTGCCGTTCATGCGCACGGGCTCGCCGGGGATTTTGCGGCGGAACATCTGACAGAGCGGGGCATGATTGCCTCTGATTTGCTGCGATTTCTGCCGCATGCGTGGCGAGCGCTGGGCGAATCCTGAAGGCCTGGTACCCCCGTCGGGCTGTCCGCTGGAAACGTGTGGCGAAATGATCCTCCGGGGACGCACCCCGGACGTCGGCTGAGTCGCGAACTTGTTATCGGGCACACTTGCTGGCGGAAATGGACGGCCGCGAGTCATCGTGGTTTCGGGTTAAGGAACCACTCAGGCAGGAGCGAGCGGTCGGCCCTATGGCATGGGTTTGCCGCGTGTTTCACTGGACAAATGAACGCACAGGCGCCTGTTGGCGACATCGTGAAAACTCCGTCGAGTTGAAACGTTTTGAGGTTGCGCGATCCCTTATTGTCAGTTTGAACCACACAATTGCCACTCAGTGGAACCAGAGTCGGGAAGCGAGTTGTTTTGAAAGTGATACGCGAGTGAAACAGGGTTACGGTGTTTCGGGAACCGCGGATTGAACAGGGGGGCGGCAGAAAGCACTGGAAGTCGGACGAATTGAACGAATCTGCCACATTTCAAGATTTTCAGCTTCCCGACTCCGGGGAACGCCTGTTTTAGGGTTCCTGCCTCTGAGAAAAGAAATGGCGCTTGTTTTGACCGGCTTGTCAGTCCGAAACAGCAGAGACAGAATCAAACGCCGGCCGAATCGTAAACACCTTTCAATTGCGATCAAGCACTGGTTTGTGCAAGACTCCGGAACAGTTTCCGTGTTCCAATTTTCCCTTCTTTGACGTTTGGCGGGGTTGAATGACTGATCCTACGCCCTCTACGAACGATATTCTTTCCAAGATCCGAGCGGCAAAAAGTGCTGCGTCTGCTGGAGCCGCGCCGGTAAGTCCGGCCACTGCTTCATCGGAACCGGCACCTGCACCAGCTGCTCCGACCCAGGCTGCGGCACCGGCACAGCCGCCCGTAACAGCCGCGGCCCCTAAATCCACATCAGACATCCTGGCGGCCGCAAGGGCAAAAGCTGGGGCGTCTGCTGCAGCACCGGCTGCTGCCGCGGCGCCTGCTGCACCGAAGGGGACGGCCGACATCCTGGCTGCCGTGAAGAAGCAGGCTGCTGTTCCTGCCGCCGAAGCTCCCGCAAAGCCTGCGGATGTAATGGCTGCGATTCGGGCGAAGGCCGGTGCTGCTCCTGCGGCTCAGGCTGCTGCGCCCGCTGCGTCTGCCCCTGCTGCGGCAAAGCCAGCCGTCAGTGCCGCGGGGCTGTCTCCTGCTGATATGATTAAGGCGGCGAGGTCGGCTGAAACCGGCGTTCCTGCTGCCCCTAAAGTCGTGTTGCCGACAAAGCCGCTCCCGGGCAAGGCTCCGGCGAAGGCCGAAGAGGTTCCTCGCCGGTCTGTGCTCGGTGATGTGCTGGCGATCGCCTGTGCTCCTGTGGTGATTGCGTGGACATCCTTCTTTGGGTCGCTGGGTGCTGCCACTCTGGGCTTGGCTCGGTTCATGATGCCGAACGTACTGGTAGAGCCTCCGACCAAATTCAAGATTGGCCCACCAACGGATTACGCTCCGGGGACTGTTTCCACGAAATGGCAGGCACAGTTCAATATTTGGGTGGTGAACGCGGAAGTCGACGGAGTCCGCTCCATTTATGCTCTCAGCACAGTGTGCACCCACCTTGGTTGTACTCCAAACTGGCTGGAAGGTGAGCAGAAGTTCAAGTGTCCATGTCACGGTTCAGGTTTCTACAAGTCCGGGATCAACTTCGAAGGTCCGGCTCCCCGGCCGCTTGAGCGAGTGGGGCTGCGGCTCTCTGAGGATGGAATGTTGGAAGTGGACAAGAGTGTGAAGTTCCAGAGGGAACTCGGGCAGTGGACGAATCCATCGTCCTTCGTGGGTATTGGCTGAAGGTTGGTCGCTGGGTGGGTCAGTTGCAGTGCGTTGGCGACTGGCAGAGAACAAAGTTCAACGGACAAACTGAGGGCTTCACGTGTCTGTAGGCGAATACATTCGAAACTCGCAGATCTGGAAGAGTGTGTTTCGGCATCCGGCTCCCACGGATCGTCGAAACCGCGTTGTGGTGATGCTCACCAACTTCTTTCTGCACCTGCATCCTGTTTCGATCAAACAGCAGGGAATTGCGTTGTCCTACACCTGGTGCATGGGTGGGATCACCTTTTTCCTGTTTCTGGTGGAAGCGATCACCGGCGTGTTGCTGATGTTTTACTATCGGCCGACGCTGGAATGGGCGTTTTATGACATTCAGGCTCTGCGCGATGTGCAGACGCTCGGCATCATGCGTGAGATCCATCGATGGGGTGCTCATGCGATGGTGATTACTGTGTGGTTGCACATGTACCGAGTGTTTCTGACGGGCAGCTACAAGCCGCCGCGTGAGTTCAACTGGGTGATTGGGGTGCTGCTGCTCGTGCTGACTCTGTTGTTGTCGTTCACGGGGTATCTGCTTCCGTGGGACCAGTTGGCCATCTGGGCCATCACCGTGGGCTCGAACATGGCCAAGGCGACACCTTTCCTTGGTGTCGAAGGTCCGGGTTTTCAGGTGTTCAACACCAGTGGCTACGAGTTAATCACCAACGCGTCTGACGCCAAGTTTCTGTTACTTGGAGGGCGATTCGTGGGTGAGGCGACGCTGAATCGGTTTTACATTCTTCACTGTGTGGCGATTCCGCTTGTGGTGAGTGGCTTGATTGCGATTCACTTCTGGCGAGTCCGCAAGGACGGTGGAATCAGCCAACCACTGTAGTGGTGGATCAGGTAGGTAAGCGACAGTAAGTTTGTATTGCTGTCGCGGGCGTGGTTTAAGTGGTCTCCGCAGTCTGTAAGCCGGGTGGTTGTCCATGTTGAATGCTCATCCCGATCTGACATCCAGCGTTTTGATCGGTCTTGGCTGGTACTATTTGCTGCTGTTCCTGATGAACTTCTTCTGGACCATCAGAAGCTATCGTGAGGACGGTGAGTACGCGAACGGCTTGCCAAAAGCCACCGGTTGGGCGGTCTATTCATCTGTTCTGATGATGGTGTCTGCCTACCACTTCACCTACCCGCCAGAGGGTTTCCTGATTTCGTTGCCGGAAGCCTTCAAGACGCCTTTCGACCGGTATTTCTCGAATCCGGTTCTCTACTTCTTCCTGTCGATCGTTGGCCTGTGGGCGATGATCGCCCTGCGGGAGTGGTGGACGAAACCGCGGGTCTCGTTCATCCTGTTGAACGTGTCGTTGATTTTCATGGGCTTGAGCCTGACAGACTTCGACTTTCGTGCGATTGTGGGAAAGCCGGACAACGTCCCAATCGTGGCGATGCTGTTCATCCTGGCGTTCTGCACCTGGATCTATTTCCGCCGAGCAGTCGACAACGACCGCCGAATCGACGAAGGGCGGCCGTTGTTTGAGCAGGAAGACAATGAGAAGGTGCTTGTGTGGCCCGACCTTGTGTACACCGAGTTGATCTGTATGGTCGTCTTGACGGCCGTCTTGATTTTCTGGGGTATCGCATTGAAAGCCCCGCTGGAAGAGCCAGGGTCGTCGGTCAAGACTCCGAACCC
>JBDKIW010000165.1:0-17644 GCA_039796955.1 Planctomycetota bacterium | reverse complement strand
TCACACCCGGCTTGTCCCGTCGTAACTGACGACCAGTCCAGTCCAGCAATTGCAGGTACTGATCCAGAGACATCGACAGACAGCCCTTGTTGCTGGCACGCCGAGCCCCCTGTGTTTCCCGGGACTTGCTCGATTTTGCTTCCAGCTGCACCGGTGCCAGCCAACCCGCGTTTTCGCCGTGCTCCAGTTTCACCGATCGAGCCTCAGATGTGCGGCAGGCCTGAGCCTCATGGCGATCCCGAATTCTGGCCTGAACACTAGTAAACTCGCTGGTTTCCGGCGAATCCGCAATGCCGGCCCGTACGGGATTGAGATCGACATACGACATGCAAGCGGCGATGGCCATTTCATCCAGCAACGGCTGCGCTTTGTAGCGGGATTCCCAAAAATGCCCCCGCACTTCATCTTCCTGATTTGCCCGCTTGGCGATGGGTTCGCAAAGGCATTTCATAAACCATGACAGATTCGACAGCCGCCGACGTTTTTCCCGAACTCCGTTCGGAATACTGGTAATTTTTGCCAGGTCCTCGTCGCTGGGTTCCGCTGGAGTCTGATTCTTGTTTTTTCGCTTTGGAAACAGGTTCCACCAGCGTCTGGCCACATCTTCATCGGACCAGGGAACAGCGACATCCGGCCGAGTTCTCACGATGACGTGCAGATGATTGCTCATCACGGCATAGCTGAGAATTTCCACGGCGAAGACCCCCGCCAGAAACTCCAGCCGCTGACGCACCCATTCTCTGCGATGTGAATAATCCTTTTTCGACAGTGGATCCCGGCCGCACAGGTTTGTCCGGCGAACACACCGATTGACCACATGAAACACTTGAATTTCTGAATCAGCGAGGATTTCTCGACGGTTAACGCGCGGCATGGCAGGGGCTCCGAAGCAGGGTTGAGGAGATCTTAGCGGGTGATTTTCCTTTGTCAAGGTGCATGGCACCTGATGAGTGGAGTCGAGGTTTTTGAGGGCAATTACGGGTTGCTGCATAGAATGTCTGCAGGTTGGGTCCTAGAATGTGTCAGGTGCAGTGCCGGGGGCGGTTTGTCCGGGCTCCGTTGTGCTGTTGTGAGATTTTGATCTGACGTTTTCAGCGTGGAGTTTACTGATGCCTTACACATTGCCCCCTCTGCCTTATGCCTACAACGCTCTTGAGCCGCACATTGATGCTCGGACGATGGAAATTCACCATACCAAGCATCATCAGGCGTACATCAACAACGTGAATGCGGCCCTTGAAGGGTCTCCGTTGGCTGGCAAGTCGGTTGAGGATCTGGTGAAGGATCTGAACGCCGTTCCGGAGGGGATTCGGACGGTTGTGCGCAACAACGGTGGTGGGCATGCGAATCATGCGCTGTTCTGGACGATTCTGTCGCCGACTGGTGGTGGTGCACCGGCTGGGGATCTTGCTGCGGCCATTACTGCTGCCTTTGGCACATTTGATCATTTCAAGGAGCAGTTCAACAAGGCTGCGACGACTCGGTTTGGCAGTGGCTGGGCCTGGTTGAGTGTTCGTGCGGACGGGACTCTGGTTGTCGAAAGCACTGCAAATCAGGACACACCGTTGTCAGAGGGACGGACACCGATTCTGGGGCTGGACGTCTGGGAGCACGCTTATTACCTGAATTACCAGAATCGTCGGCCGGACTACATCGGTGCATTCTGGAACGTGGTGAACTGGGCCGAGGTCGCTCGCCGATTTGCTGCTGCGAAGGGTTGATCCGGACAGCGAGTTGCTGAGAATCTGAAATCTGTTTTCAACCCTCATGGGACTCCTCATGAGGGTTTTTCCTTGCGCTGGTTGCAGATTAAATGGCAGTAGGGAGTGGTGTTGGGGTGGTTTGTCATCCTGCATGGGGGAATTGACGAGAAAATACCAGCGTGATACACTCGATGCTTCATAACCAGCGGGATGTCGACACAGTCCCTGGTGATGGAATTGCAGACCGCGGAGTTTCTGGTGTGTTGGGCGAGTTCAGGGAAATGGTCCAAATTGAGGTGCTCTATTTCTGATTGAGCAGCATGTTGAGGTTCATTCTGAGGTTCGTGGAGTCTTCGTTTGATCTTGCCTGCCGCTTGTTCAGTGATTTTGCCTGCGGTCTTCAGGAATGGTTTTCGGTAGTTTGTGGTAAAGGAGTATTCAGATGGCTCGGGTTTTCACATTTCCTCGCGCGGCGAGGGGATCAAAGATTTATCGTGTCGAGTGGAAGAAGGACACACCGACCGTTGCGGAGTACCTCGTCCAGACAGCGGCGACGTCGATGGTCGTTGTGCATGATTCCGCGGGTAAGGAGCATACCTTGACGGGCAAGGAGTCGTTGCGTCAGTTTGGTCTGACGGTTGAGGACGCGGTGTCGCGAGAGTTTGAGCGGATCGCCACTGTTGTATCGCGACATGGAGGCAATGCGATTCAAGCGACGATGCAGGCTGCCAAGCTTGGAAAACTGCTGGAATAGGACGTGCTGCGTCAGACTGGCGGGCCGTTGACTTGTTCAAGCGTTTTCCACGTTTTTGTGTTCAACGGGTCCGCCAGTACCACCCCGGCATCAACCGAAGCAGATGCTGGCGATGACCGCGCTGATACAGGAGACTGCCCAGAAGCAGTAGACGATTGTTGGTTCCGGCACCTTACGAAACACAAAGTGGTTGTGGAGTGGACTGCAGAGCAGGAGTCGGGTTTTTGTGCGTCGAAACCACACGACCTGGGCGATGACGCTGATGGTTTCGATGAGGAAAACGGAGCCGCAGATCGGCAGAAGCAATTCCCGGTTTCCCAGGAGGGCGATTGTGGCGAGAAGGGCTCCTGACGCCAAAGCGCCGGTGTCGCCCATAAAAACGCGGGCTGGGTAGCGATTGAATCCAAGAAAGCTGAGTGTAGAACCGGCGAGTGCCGCTGCCGGCATTGCCAACGCCTGAGTTTCCGTGTGTCCGGCGAGAATCCATGCCAACGCCGCGGCGGCCGTTGTCAGGCAGCCGGCTGCGAGTCCGTCGAGGCCATCTGTAAGGTTGACGGCATTGGACATTGCCACGAGTACGATGGTGGACCAGGGGACGAACAGCAACAGGCTGCGGAGCGCATCTGTTGAGGGGTCCGGGGGGGGATTGGCGACTGTGCGAACGTAGTGAATGCCGACGCTGGTGATGCCGGCGAGGAGAATCTGGCTGCAGAGTTTCTGGTGGACGGTCAGCCCTTTTTTATGAGTTCTGGCTTTGATCAGGTCATCGATCGCGCCGAGTACACCGAATGCGAGGGCGGTGCCGATGCAGAGCAGTCCGGGAGCGGCAGGCAGGGGCCCGCCTGGCATCACAAGAAGCCCGCAAATGAAGGCGAAAAGAATCAGGATTCCACCCATGGTTGGGGTCCCGGATTTTCCGGCATGCAGAGTATTGAGTTGCGTGGAATCGCTGTGAATGCGTTCCTGAAAATTGCGACGGAGCCAGCGGATGATGAGCGGTCCAGTGAGCAGGCCGATGGCGAGGGAGACGACCGCGCACAGGGCGAGTGACCAGAGAAGATCACTGCGAGTACTGACCGCCAGCAGCGGCAGGGATGGGAGTGTGAGGCAACTGGAGTGATGGGTCATCGCGGCGAAGATTGAGTCGGAGGGAAGTGTGGTGAGCATGGCGACTTCCGGAGAGCAGCGAGCGATGAGAGAGCTTTTCGGTGAAATTCGGGGACTTGCGAAAGGAGTGGTGAGGGATACCGGGCGGGCCGGGAACGAGGGCCGCAGGCTGTCTGACGGACATGTTGTTCAGTGGAGGGACATGTGGTATGTGCCACTGCGGCTGTGAACGCCGCGTTGGGGGGGGCGCAAGGGCAACTGGCAGAGCGTTATCAGGGCTGGGGGTGATTTTCCGGGCGAAGCCAGACCCAGCTCTTTCCCAGTCGGCCGCCGTAATTACCGGCGGTAATTCGGACGATCCCGGGCACGGTGAGAGCGGCCTGAATCGAGGCTTGTGTTGCGGAACTCACGGATGCGAGGTCACGTCCGTTGATGATGATTTCCATCACAGACTTTACATCAGGTGGAAGCTGGGACTTGAAATCCGGGCGATTGGTGAGTGTTGGGCAGAATTGATCATTGGTACTGGCGAACAGGAATTTGTAGCGGCTACCGGCTTTGGAACCGCTGGCTGCGACGCCGCCGGGAAAGGGCGTGATCACGCCGGGCACAGCTTCACAGGCCGCCACGGCGCGTTCGGCGGCTTCGATGGATGCGTCTTCGGAGGTCGCCATGAACCAGAGATTGCCGCCCATGATGCCATCGAACCACGGAAATCGACGATCGATGCAGAATTCGCCACCCATGGTTGGGACGACCCACATGGTACGTCCGAAGCGATCTTCGAGGCGTTCGAAGCCATCACCAAACCATGCCAGCTTTCGACCGAGGCGAAACGAGTTGGTGCTGGAGCCAGGAGCGAAGCAGCGTGTTGTGGGGCAAGTGAGTACATTCTGGCAAACGCGTGCGAGGAGTGCTTTTTCGAGGGCGGCTTCCCGATTTTTCCAGAACCTCGGGACATGCAACTGGCAGATCGCTCCGGGGCGACCATCTGGTGTTTCGAAGGATGGATCGCCACCGGGGCCGACATAGCGATCGAGACCGGCCTCGCAATCGCACATGATGGACGACGAGCCGTGACCTGTTGCCGCGTGAATAGCGTGATCCAGCCACTTGCGGTCTCGAGCTGTGATCAGGAATTCCGTGTAGAGGCTGCGAAAGGCTTCGGCGTATGTGTCTTCAACGAGATCGGACATGATGAAGTTTCCGGTGGAGCAACCTGTTGCAGGCAGGGTACCTGATCGTGAACGGGAATGTGGCGTTTAGAGCGAGGAACGGAAAAGAATTGCTGCTGCGTCCAGAGGCGAAACAGCAATCCCGGAATTTGGATTGCGATTGAAGCGGAGATCAGGAACCGCGGGGTGGTCGGCTGGCCGCCCCATCTTTTACGCTGGTGGCAGCGTGGAAGTTTCAGGCCCGTCCACGGCAGGTGTAAACGTGGTCCTCGGTGATGATTTTGTCCATAAAGACATCATGATCTGCTACGGGGATCTCATCGAACAGCTGGCATTCGAAAGCGAGAGCGATGAGTGGAGTGTCGGGGCGGGCGTGTTGCAGGAGTTTGTCGTAATAGCCTTTTCCGTGCCCCATCCGAGCTCCTCGGCGGTCGAAGCCGACGCCCGGGACCATGATGAGGTCGAGTTCGGCGGCCTGGACCTGTTTTTCGGGGAGTGCGCGAAGTTCCGTGCGTGGTTCCAGAATGCGGTACATACCGAGTTCAAGTTCGTCCATGCTGGCCAGGCGAAACATTTCGAGTTCCCCGGCTTCATTGCACCATGGCACAACGATGGTTTTCCCGGACTGGAGTGCCAGTTCGAGGTCGTGTCGAGTTCGCACTTCACTGCGGACATCGATGTAGAACATCACAGTGGAAGCTTGCGCGTATTCCGGAAGCGCCATGAAAGCACCGACGATCCGGCGACTGAGGTCATCCTTGTTTTCCTGAGCGTTGCGATTGGCGTGTGCCTGCTTGCGGAGAGCGTCCTTACGTTCACGAATGGTATCAGTGCTCATGGGATTCCGGTGATTTGAACGAAAGTGGAGGAACATGACTTCCCGGTGGCTGCGGCGATTTGTTCCGAGAGCGAAGCCTGCAGCCACCGATTGGTTTTATAGTCATTTCCGATGTCAATGGACTATGGAACGGCCTAAAAAAAAGTGCATTCTGTCGAGGCTGTCGGCCTGTGCGGATTCCAGGAAACTGGTAACCTGCACAGAAAATGGCATCCGGATCACCAATTCAGCCCGAGAAGGCTCACCGGGGCCCGCGGATGGCTCTGTGATCGTCGCGTGTTTCGCGGGGGTGGCGAGAGTGGTTGAAGAGGCAAATTTGTGGCGTACTGGTGCTGAGTTGTGAGTTGGGATGTGTGGCCTGAAAAACGGCCGGGTCAGGTTTGGTCGCCGGAAGCCGTGCCGGTGTTTTTTATGGACCGGAAGCCATTTTATGAGCCAGGCACCCCGTTTCGGCCTGATCACACTGACGTGCGTGGTGATTGCCAGCATGATCGGGTCGGGCGTGTTTACGACATCCGGTTACTCCGTTGCCTCACTCGGGACACCAGCGCGAGTGCTGCTGGCGTGGCTGGCTGGTGGTGCGATTGCGATCTGTGGAGCGGTGTCGTACGGTGAGTTGTCGCGGCGTTTGCCGGTTTCGGGTGGTGAGTATCTGTATCTGAGCCGCCGGTTGCACCCGTACTTTGGTTTTCTGGCGGGCTGGGTGTCGTTGACGGCTGGTTTCAGCGGAGCGATCGCCATGGCGGCGATTACGTTTGAGGCGTATGCGGTGAAAGCCGTGGGGCCGGATTGGCTTCCTGAACACCTGGCGGCGGCAGCGGTGATTCTGATATTCGGTCTGGGACATGCGTTTGTGGCACGAGCGACTGTGGGAGTTCAGAACGCAGTCGTCATTGCCAAGCTGGCGGTGCTGGGGGTGTTCCTGCTGGTTGCGGCATCAAAACTGGGGACTCATGCGTGGTCCTGGGCTGGGCCAGCTGCTGACGGGCGGGCGACGGGCGCGTGGTCAGAGATACAACTGTTTGCCAGTTCGGTGATGTGGATATCGCTGAGTTTTGCTGGTTTCAACGCGGGCATCTATATTGCGTCAGAAGTTCGCGACGCGGAACGTGTTGTACCGAGGTCGCTGCTGATTGGCACGCTGCTTGTGACTGTCGTTTATCTGCTTTTGAACGCAGTGTTTCTGACGGCGGTCCCGGTGGAACAAATCCGGGAGAAGCGGGATATTGCGGCAATTGCGGCGGCGGGACTGGGTGGAGCACCTCTCGAAGCCTTAATTCGACTCGCGGTCTCCCTGGGGACTCTGTCGTCAGTGGCTGGCATGGTCATGACGGGCCCGCGTGTTTTTTCGCGAATGGCGGATGACGGTTTATTCCCGGCGTACTTTTGTTCCGGACCTCATTCCACCAGTCGTACGGTGTTGTTGCAGACGGGAATCGCGGTGTTTCTGGTCTACGCAACCGATTTTCGGGCGTTGTTGAACTATCTGAGTGCGGTACTGGCATTGTCATCGGCGTTGACGGTTTCGACGTTGTTTATCCCTGAACAGCTGGTGAATGGTGAACAAAAGCTGAGTAAATCCGGGACGATTTCGGTGTGGACAGGGGGTGCCGCGTTTCTGTACGTGGTAGCGACGTTGATGACTGCGTCCCTGATGGCGGTGCACGATCCAGGTAATCTGAAAGGGGCGTTCTGGACGATTGTGAGCGGCACGTGCCTGTGGGTTGTAGCAACGCGTTTGGGGAGACCGAGACGTGAATGTGTGCCATAGCCGGCGAATCTGGCAGCTGGAAACTTTTTTCTAGTTGGTGAAAGTGTTTTTCTTGCTGTTTGAGAGGATTGGCCATCGTTGTCTGAATCGGGACTTAAGACCTGTCGGCTGGATTGTGGGCCGATACGGGAGTGCTAGGATTCGTGTGGTGTTGAGTGCGGTGGCGGAATGAGGCTTTTTGCTGCGGAAGTCGGCGAAGCGAATGGGGCATCGCCTGTGGCGAGACGGAGACAGGAATTACCGGCTGAACTATGGTAAGCGACGCGTACAAACTGAGAATTGCGGGTCTGCGGGAGCAGATCGAGGTCGCGTTGTCGCGCAGCGTGGCTGATCGGTCGTGGCCGAGCAGTCTGCAGTCCGCGGTGGAGTACAGCTTGCTGGCTGGTGGCAAGCGATTGCGACCGGTTCTGGTGCTGCTGGCAAATGAGTTGTGTGGCGGGAATCCGGGTTCTGCGTTACCGGCGGCGTGTGCGATCGAGATGGTTCACACGTACTCATTGATCCACGACGACCTGCCGGCCATGGACAACGACGACTATCGGCGTGGGCGATTGACGAATCACAAAGTCTACGGTGAGGCATTGGCGATTCTGGCGGGTGATGCTCTGTTGACGCTGTCTTTTGAGATGCTGAGTCAGGCGGAGGTGAGTGCCGGGATTCGAGCGGAATTGATGCGAATTCTGGCTGTGGCGGCAGGCGGCGGGGGGATGGTTGGCGGTCAGGTACTGGATCTGGAGGCGGAACGTGGTGGCGGTCTGTCACCGGGTGGACAGAATTCCGGGACCGCGATTGACAAGTCCGGATCTGCGGGTGCCGTCGCAAACGGGGCAAAAACTGGTTGCGGGGTTGCGGAGGTTGCGGATAGTGGGCAATTGCCGGAGCGGATGGCTGGTGTTGCCAATGGGCAGACGATACCGGGAAATTCTGAAATTGCCGGTGTTGTTTCCAGCCGAAAGGTTGGCGCCAGCGTAGAAGATCTGAATCGCATCCATAGAATGAAAACAGGAGCGTTGATCGCAGCGTCTCTGGAGATGGGCGCGGTCACGGCTGGTGCAGGTTGGGAGCAGCGAGCGGAGCTTGTACGGTACGGTCACTGTATCGGGCTGGCGTTTCAGATTGCTGACGATGTTCTGGATGTCACGGGTGACGCAGCGAAACTGGGCAAGACGCCTGGCCGAGATGTGGATCTGGGCAAACTGACATACCCGGCCTTGCTGGGGCTTGAATCGAGTCGAGAGAGGGCGAAGGAGCTGGTTCGGGAGGCGTGTGGGGCACTGAAGTGCTTCGGTGAACAGCGTCACTGGCTTGAGGAACTGGCTGGTTTTATTGTGGAAAGAGATCACTGATGTCGTTTGAGATTCTAAGCGGAATTCGATCCCCGAAAGACTTGCGAGGACTGAGTGACGCGGATCTGAATCGGCTTTCTGCGGAAATCCGGGAAGCATTACTGACGATTGTGTCGGATCGTGCGGCGCATTTTTCCAGCAACCTTGGGGTGGTGGAGTTGTGCATCGCGCTGCATCTCACATTTGACTTTTCGAAGGATCGGCTGATCTGGGACACTGGCCACCAGATTTATCCTCACAAGCTGGTCACGGGGCGTTTTCAGCAGTTTTCGACCATACGTCGGCGCGGCGGGTTGATGGGGTATCCCAACCCGGTGGAGAGTGAATATGACTTGTTTGTGACGGGTCATGCCGGCAGCAGTGTTTCAACGGTGCTGGGGATGAACGCGGCCGATGACCTGCTGTACCGGGATGGTCGAAAGTCGGTTGCCGTCATTGGCGACGGTGCGTTGCCCTCGGGGATTGTGTTTGAGGCGATGAACAACGCCGCGGGACTGAATAAAGACCTGCTGGTGATTCTGAACGACAACAAGATGGGCATTTGTCCGCGAGTCGGTGGCCTCGCCAGCTATCTCGATAAGGCTCGTGTGGCCCCGTTCTACAACGGTTTGAAGCGGGATGTTTCGTGGTTGCTGAATCGCGTGCCGCTGGTTGGAGAATCCACTGAGAAGATGTTGAGTGGATTTAAGGACGCAGTGAAATCGTTCCTGCATGGGGGCATGTTATTCGAAGAGATGGGATTCCGTTACATCGGGCCGGTGGATGGTCATGATATCCGTAGTCTGCGTCAGTATCTGGAAATGATCCGTGACGTGAAGGGCCCGGTACTGCTGCATGTCTTTACGGAGAAGGGGCATGGGTTTGAGCCGGCCTGCAAGGACCCGGTGAAATTCCATACGCCTTCACCATTCCGCAGGGATGCGGACAACGAGATTGTGCCGGTGAAGAAGACGGCAGAGATCTCTTACACGGAAGTGATGAGTGATGCGATTCATGCGAGCATGGCGGAGGATTCGAAGGTTTGTGTCCTGACGGCTGCGATGTGTGCGGGGAACAAGCTGGAGCGAATTCGTGATGAGTTTCCGGAACGGTTCTTCGACACGGGGATCTGTGAGAGTCACGCGGTGGCCTTTGCCGGGGGCATGGCGAAATCCGGTATGAAGCCGATTGTGGACATTTACAGTACCTTTCTGCAGCGAAGTTTTGACCAGATCTTTCAGGAGGTTGCGCTTCAGAACCTGCCGGTGGTGTTCTGCATGGACCGGGCGGGACTGTGCGGGCCCGATGGACCGACGCATCATGGAGTGTTCGACAATTCCTACATGCGAATCTTCCCGAACATGATTGTCACGGCGCCGGCGGACGAGCAGGAAATCCGCCCGATGCTGGACTTTGCACTGCAGAGCAGCTCGCCGGTTTCCATTCGCTATCCGAAGACAAAAGTGGAAACGGTCGCCCGTGTGGTGGCACCGATTGAGACTGGCAAAGCGGAAGTGCTCTTCTGGGGCAACGATGGCAACATTCTCGCGTGCGGAACAATGCTCGCCCAGGCGGTCACGGCTTCGGCCCGGTTAGCAGAACTGGGCTTCCACGTCGGGGTTGTGAACGCGAGGTTTGTTAAGCCTGTTGATGAGGCGATGGTGATTCAGGCGAGCCAGCGTGGGATTGTGCTGACGATTGAGGAAAACGCGTTGATGGGTGGCTTTGGCAGTGCTGTTCTTGAAGTGGCGGCAAAGCACGGACTGAACACAGAGCGATTTCGGATTCTGGGAATTCCGGACGTGTTTGTGGAGCATGGCGACCGTGAGGAATTGCTGGCGGATCTCGGTCTGGACTGCAATGGCCTTGTGAAGTCCGCGCTGCAACTGCTGCAGTCGAGCGGCGTTCCGGAAGCTCCTGTTCATTAGGCTCCCTGCCCTGCCCTGCCCGTTCGTGGTCTGTTCGATGGTCGGTCGCAGAGTGTTGCGATCTGTCCGCTGACGTGGCGTAGAGGCTTTTGCTGCGTGTCGTGAGTGTGTGCCGGTGGCCGGACGGGCGAGCGATTGTGCCAGGGCGCGATGCGGCGTGTACAGTGAAAGGCCTGTGGATCGGGCATGGCCCCACAGGACGAGTTGGACGCGTCGTCAGGCCCTGCGGCGGGCCTGGGCGATGTGGCGGTCAACGGGGGCGATGAAACGAACGAGCCCAGGCGTGATGTCCCCGGCAGGAATGGAATTTCGCCGGAATACCAGCGACTTTTGGGGCATTTGGGGGTGAATCCGGTAGATTGGGAATGTTGCTGAAGGTGTCGCGGATGCGGTGGACGTGTCAGGCGGCGTCGGTTACACAATGGGGCTCCCCGGGGCAGACTGTGGGCAGCGAAGGACCGATGGATGTGGTCTGTTGCAGACCGAAGAGGGTCGGAATGGCTGCTGCGGTCCGCGTCGGAAAGGACTGTATTCTGCAGGGAGTGTTGTGTGACTGGAAATGAATTTGTTGTCAGTCGAGGACTGAAGTGCCGACAGCGTCGTGAGCGGCTGTATTTGGCGTGGGCATTGTTTGGAATGCTTTGCGTTCAGGTGCCATATTCTCCGGGAACGGCCAGTCTGTGGGCGTTTGAGGAGCCAGTGGTTACGGGGTGGCAGTCGGATTTTGAGACGGCAGAGAAGCGTTCCGGTGCGGAACAGTTGCCGATGCTGATCCACTTTGGAGCCACATGGTGCGGACCCTGTCGTCAGATGGAGCGATCTGTCCTGGGGACTGCTCAGGTACGGGAATCTTTGTCTGAGGGAATTGTGGGTGTCAAAGTGGATTCCGATAAGCGGCGGGATCTGATGAAGAGGTTTGGCATCAGCGTTTTGCCGACAGATCTGGTGATTGCACCTGACGGTAAGGTGCTGCTGCGACAATCGGGGTCCAAGGATTTGCGATCGTACAACGACCTGATTCGACGACATCGAAAATCCGGAGCGGCTCCGATGGCGGGCGACATGCCGGGACGAGCGGGGACTGCGGGTGCAGGTTGAGTGGTGGGCGGGCCCCGCGGCCGTGCCGCGGGGTGTGTTTGACTGCCGTGTTCGTCGACTGATGAATCACGGTCCCACGAGAGCCAGGTTATCTCTATGGATGACCTCGCCGAATGGCACATGACCGAGTGCAGCAGCGATCTGATCCGAGCGTCGTCCCTGAATTCTGCGGATTTCGTCTGCGGAGTAATTTGCCAGCCCGCGTGCGATTTCGACTCCCGCGGCGGAATGCAGTCCGACGAGGGCACCGGGTTCGAAATCTCCCAGAACTGATTTGACCCCTACGGCAAGCAGCGAGCGACCGGCCTGGCAGACGGCGTTTACGGCGCCTTCATCGAGGATCAGTGTGCCGGCTGGTGGGGCTCCGAACCCGATCCAGCGTTTCCATGCGGGCACCGATTCGCTGCGTGCCATGAACAGCGTTCCTGTTGCCTTTCCGGTCCGAATGTCGTCCAGCACAGTATCGCTGCGGCCGCTGGCCAGAATCACAGTTTCACCCATACCGGTTGCGGCGAGGATAGCGCGAAGTTTCGAGCCCATACCACCGCGTCCGCGACTGCTTTGTTCGTTGGCAACGAGTTTCAGCAGAGCGTCATCGGGTTTTTCGACCAGACTGATGACCTTGCTTTCGGGACGGGACGGAGGGCCGTCGTACAGCCCGGCGATTCCGGAGAGAATGACGAGGAGTGGGTCGGGAAGGAGTGTGGTGAGCATCGAGGCGAGTTGGTCGTTGTCGCCAACGGCAATTTCCTTGATGCTGACGGTGTCATTTTCGTTGACGATGGGAACGACGTTGTAGTCGAACAGCGTTCTGAGGGTGTTGCGAACGTTGAGGTATCGCTGGCGGTTGCGGAAATCATTTCCAGTGAGGAGGAGCTGCGCAGTGCGGTGTCCGGTGCGAGCCAGTGCATCATCCCATGTTCTCATCAGCGAGGGTTGGCCGATGGCAGCGGTGGCCTGGAGTTCCGGAAGTGACTCGGGGCGGCGATTGAGTCCGAGGATACCGATACCGGCACCGACGGCTCCGCTGGAAACGAGTACCACGCGACGGCCGGTTTCCTGGATCCGATGGATCTGATGGGCGATGCACTGGATGCGATTGAGGTCCAGACGATCATTGTCTGTGGTCAGGACATTGGTCCCGATTTTGACGATGACGGTTTTGCATGCGTCAAAGACATCCTGACGAAGATGTTCCTGCATAGTCAGCCTGTGAAAACAAATGCCTGAGGAATCCTCTGCACTCAGCTTATGGAGATCGACGAGTTGTGAGGTCCTTTGAACGCGTCGGGGATTACGAGTGAGAATGATAGTGGGCGTTGGACATTGCTGTCAGGCGACTTCTGGTGGCGGGACGCGGTCGGGCGGACTGCGGGCAACGTGGCAGGCAATGGTCACATGAAGTCAGGCAAAAACTGCCGCGGGGAATGATGAAAGATGGATAGCTCAGGTGATTCACCGGGAAGGCGCGGGGAGGTTGTTCGGGGTCTGGCTGAGGGAGCAGACCTGAAAGGGCTTCAGCATTGTGGGGTGGTGATGGGAACTGGGGTTTCGGGATGGTTAGTGGTCGAATGATGGGCGGGGGAGCTTGTGACGTAGTCGCGCGCTGACAGCGGCGGCGACGCTGATGAGCAGGAGGAGAGGTTGGGTTGGTTCGGGCACAGAGAGCAGGCTGGGCTTAAGCGAGACGGGTCCGAGCTGGAGATCGGCACTGGCGCTGGACGTGTTGTCACCGAGAAACAGAAAGTTGCTCAGGGAGTATGGGTTTACGGGGCTGGAAAAGGCGGAGTAGTTACGGAGTTGACCGGAGAGGACAGCGGTCTCGGACTGAAAGAGTGTGTAGGAGTTGTTGAGGACCAGCAGGCGGTAGTTGTGGGGGGCGGCGGTGGAGAGGTTTGTGGCTTCTGCCTGCTGGAAGAGAGGGGAGTCTGACTGGGCCCAGATGCGTGAGGACCAGAATCCCAGTTCGATTCCGTAGAGGTCATCTGATAATAGTGTCACGCTGAAGCCAGCGCGATCGTTGCCTGAATGACTCTCTGCCGACAGTGACGCCTGAAAGTTAAGTTCAAAGCCGTGGTGCCGATTGAGGACGGGGAAAGCGGAATTCTTCAGAGACTGGGACGGAGTGTAGTTGCTGTATCCGGCTTTAACGGTGGCGTCTGTGAGCAGTCGAACGCCCCCGGTGACCGGGGACTGTGAGGCGACGCCGGCGGACACCGCTGAATTATCGGCGTAGCTGAGCCAAAGTTGATCAGCCGGCAGGCCGGCTCCGTTGTACAGGCTGATGATGGTCGCCTGAGCGGGTGTGACCAGCAGCAGGTGCAGGATGATCGCGAGTGACCTTGAAAGTGGTGAGAGCATAGGTGCCGCCTGATTGAGTTGGAGATCCGCGGATGGATCAGGATTGGGGACAACTCTTTGAATTCCGGCAATCTCGGGCATCTTCGAGAAACCAGCGAAACCCAGTGTGAGGTTGACTGTTTACGCGGGTGGTGTTGTCGAAGCCTGTGGGCGTTGAGAAAAACCGAGCTTCAGTGGAACACTGGCAGCATAACGCGGCAAACCGCTGATTTTCAGCTCATTTGTGAAAAAAAGGCTGCATGTGGTCTGTTTTGGGATGTGGTAGCGGTGGTTGAGTCCTGTCGGGGTCGCGGGAGCTTTTGGGGGTTCTGGCCAACGCAACTGGTCTTCATCGTGCCTTCAGGTTGGTTTGATAGACTTGGCGTCGTGATGAATTGGCAGTGGTGACCCTGTCGTGATGTGTTGTGGCTGCAGCGTTTTTGTGTGCGAGCTTCATGTAGAAAGTGTCGGGCGGCGGAATGGGCAGTCGAATTGCGATTGTGGGTGGTGGCCCGGGTGGACTGATGACGGCCTACCTGCTGAGGAAGCTGGCCAATCGACCACTGGAGCTGACGTTATTTGAGTCGTCAGATCGCGTGGGCGGCAAGGTGCTGACGCCGCGTTTTTCGCGTGTTCCTGCGATGTACGAAGCGGGTGCGGCGGAATTCTACGACTACACACCCGTGGATGAAGATCCATTGAAGGATATGGTCAGGGAGCTGGGGCTATCGACGGTTGCGATGGGTGGAAATTCAGTTGTGTTGTCGGGAAAGCAGTATTCAACGCTTGAGGATCTTGGGGAGCAGTTCGGGGGACGTGTACGGCGGGGGTGGACTGAGTTTCATGAGCGGGCCTGGGGGCGGATGAGTCCGCGTGAATTCTACGAGTCTGACAACTCTGAAGCGTCACTGACTGCGGGGGAGCGATCAGCGGTTGAAGGTCGATTTGATACGGAGGCAACTCAACTGGAGCAGGCTGAGTTGCGGAGTTTTCTGGAGACATTGATTCACAGTGACCTTGCCACAGAATGGACTCAGACGAGCGTGTCCTATGGTCTGCAGAATTATCTGATGAATCATCCGGCCTACATGCAGCTATACAGTATTGATGGAGGCAACGAGCAGTTGGTGGAGCGACTGCGGGAGCGGACAGCGATGGACGTTCGGACGGGGCTGCACGTGCTTTCGGTCGAAAAGGTTTCACAGGAGTCAGAGACTCTGAAGCTGCGAACGGAAGGGGCGGATGGCATCACCGAGCATCATTTTGATTATGTCGTGCTTTGCCTTCCGATCATACCCTTATCGAAGCTGGAGTTTCGCGGGGAGCGACTGGCGGGTGCAATGCGGGGGCATCTGGCACGCTACGACCATCCGGCGCATTATCTGCGAGTGACAATGCTGTTCAGCCGGCCTTTCTGGAAGTCGTGGCTGCGTGAATCGTACTGCATGCTGGACGCGTTTGGGGGGTGTTGTCTGTACGATGAGACATCGCGTCAGGCGGAGGCGAGTTATGGCATTCTGGGTTGGCTGTTTGGTGGTGAAGCGGCGATCGCACTGAGTGCATTGACGGACGAGCAGTTGACCGAGCGAGCCCTCGGGACTCTGCCCGAAACGTCGCACGAGGCCACTGAAAACCTGCTCGAAGTTCGGGTTCATCGGTGGATTGGCGCGGTGAGTGCATTGCCTGGCGGTGAAAAGCCGACGCGGCTGGACATGCGTCACCAGCCCGAGCCAACGGAGCATTCGAGCCTGTTTGTGGTGGGAGATTATCTGTTCGATTCGACGCTGAACGGCGTTCTGGATTCTGCTGAATGTGTAGCGAGCTGGATTGCGGCGGAACTGGAGTCGTGATGTGTCCTGGCGGCCTGAGGTGTGATTCGGGAAACTGAAAACGATTGGGTGGGTTGTGAAAACGGAAACGCTGAGTGAGTTGTTCCCTGGTGCGGTCCGGTGTCGGGTGGTGATGTCGAAAGAGGCGCCCGAGGGTGGGCAGCCGATGAACGTGGGGACTGTTGGCTTCCGAAGGTTGACGGGAGTTTATCGCCTTGAGGCGGAGGAGCCTGCTTCGGCGGGAGCCGGGGGGACGCGTTCATCGGCGGTTGCGGTGCAGTTGCTGACGTTTCCTGATGCCGCAGCAGCTCGGGATTTTTCATCGAGTGTGCCAACGACTGAGGCCCTGCGAATGTGGGTTGCCGCGGGCGACTCCGGGGACGCGGGAACGCCCCTATTGATACAGCTGCAGGGCGTGCTGATCTGTGTGGGGGAATCGCGGCTGGCGATTTCGGGCGGAGCGGAGCGAATTCAGGCTGTTACGGGAGCCGCACTGGAGTATTACTGGCTGGATTCAGAGGTGCGCAGGCTGGAGACGATCACTGGCGAACGCTGGATTGAGCTGGAAGAGGACACGCCGGCAGCCTTTGAGTTGACGGAAGACATGCTGCTTCGACGGGAGCAATTGCAGAAGCGTTTTCGGCAGATGATCAGTGCGAAGGCGGCGCTGGCCCGACTGGCTCCGATGATTGAGTGTCCTGCGCTGTATCCGCCGACGCTGGCCAGTCAGGCCGGGGAGCGATTGCGGGAGAAATCAAGGCTGGGAGACCGACTGCAGTTTCTGCGGGAACAGACAGAGGTGTTTGAAACGGTTTATGAGCTTTGTGGTCAGCGTGTGAGCGACTATGTGAGTAGTCGTCGCAGTCACACGCTGGAGTGGATCATCATTGTGCTGCTGGCCTTTGAGACGATCCTGCTTGTGGTGGACATGCTGGGCATTGTGACGGCGACTGCGGCCACGTGAGTTCCGCCTGGCGTGTGGCCGGGACGAGGTGAGGTCAGGGAGATGACGCTGAGGATGCAGGTGGACCGTACCTGAGTGGCGTAGGGAGATTTCGGTTCACAGTGTCGATCAGGCGGCAGCGGGGGAACTGCGACCACATGCGATATCGTTCTATTGATCTGATGCGAAGCTATGCGATTGTTGTCATGGTCTTCGTGCATTTTCTGGAGAATCTGGCGGGCAGCCGGGACTGGAGTCCGGATGGCTTCGGAGCACCTATATTCACCTTTCTGACGGGCGTCAGTTATCGATTGTGGCTGGTGAGTCGTGAAAGGCGCGGGACAGCGACCGATCAGATTTCCCGGGAGACCATTCGACGGGGCCTGTTTCTGCTGGGGCTGGGATTTCTGTTTAACGGACTGGTGTGGCTACCGGAGGATTTGTTTACGTGGGACGTGCTGACGTTTCTGGGGATCGCCATGTGTGTGCTGAGTGTGGCGAGGTTGATGCCGGCCGGGGTCGTCATGGTGGTGATTGGGTTAGCGGTGTGTCTGAGTCCGGTGATGCAGCGCGTGGTGGATTATCCCGCCTACTGGACTCAGGGTTATTTCGAAACAGAGCAGACGCTTTCGGAGTTGCTGACGGGCGTACTAGTCACGGGTTACTTTCCTGTGTTCCCATGGATTGCGTTGCCGCTGGCTGGATTTCTGGCGGCACCTGCCCTGCTCCGCCCGGACGGAATTGAGCGACGCGCATTTCGAAACTGGATGGCTGCGGGAGGTGTATTGGCCGCGGTGGCCATGCTGTTGGTGGTGGTGAAGTGGTTAGGTGTC
>JBDKIW010000164.1:0-4349 GCA_039796955.1 Planctomycetota bacterium | reverse complement strand
CGTCACCTGCTGCGAAGTCGCTTCGGTCTGGTACAATCCAAATGCTGAATGAAAACTGACGCTGGCAGGCGGCGTGGTTCCCCTGACTGAACCACGTTGCTGGTCGTCCGTTGAGAAGGCTGAATCTTTAGGACTGCTCTGGAGGTTTCCTGTGAGGCATTGTTCACTGGCACTGATTCCCGGCATGCTCTTCGCGACTGTGGCAGCATCGGCTGCCGTTGCTGTTGCTCCCCCACGTCCTGTTGCATCGTCAGCGGTTGTCACAACACAGACTCCCGGGCATGCGGTCACACTGGAAGCGGACATTCGTGGTGCGAAGGACCTGTATCTCGTCGCGACGGACGCCGGAGACGGATACGGTTGTGACTGGGCGGACTGGGCCGAACCGCGGTTGACGGGTCCCAAAGGCACATTAAAGCTGACGGATCTGCCATGGAAGTCGGCGCAGGCGGAATGGGGCAAGCCTGGCATTGGAAAAAATGCGGACGGCAGCCCGTTGCGAATCCATGGCAAGCCCGTGGAATTCGGGATTGGAACACACGCGAATTCGGTCATTCACTTTGCGCTGCCGGAAGGATATGACAAGCTGACGGCACGTGTGGGACTGGACAATGGTGGTACCGATCAGAATGGGGCTGGCAGTGTTCAGTTCCTGGTGTACACCGTCAATCCCGGGCCGATTTCCACAGCGCCTTCCGCCGTCGAACGAACACCCGATGCCGCTGTCGCTGGTCTGGATACAGCCGAGGGGCTGGAGACACGACTCTTCGCTGCAGAACCAATGCTGCTCAGTCCCTCAAATATTGATGTCGACCATCTGGGGCGTGTGTGGGTGTGCGAAGTTGTGAACTATCGTCGCTTCGCCAACGGCAGCAATCCCGATCGGCCCGAAGGTGACCGGATTCTGGTGCTGGAAGACACGAATGGTGATGGCATCGCAGAGAAAGAGACGGTGTTTTATCAGGGGCGTGACATCGATTCAGCGCATGGTGTGTGTGTGCTGGGGAATCGAGTCATTGTGTCTGCCGGGGACAGCGTCATCAATCTGTTTGACGACAATGGGGACCTGAAGGCCGACCGACGCGAAGTGCTGTTCACCGGCATTCGTGGAACTCAGCATGATCACGGGATTCACAGTTTCACATTCGGACCGGATGGCCGTCTGTATTTCAACTTCGGCAACAGTGGTGAGGAGCTGCATCGACCGGATGGTTCAATTGTCGTTGACGAGGCTGGCAATGAAATCCGGGCCGCTCGAAAGCCTTATCAGGAAGGCATGGCATTTCGGTGCGAACTGGATGGCAGCAAGGTGGAAACGCTGGGCTGGAATTTCCGGAACAACTGGGAGCTGTGTGTCGACAGCTTTGGAACCATCTGGCAATCGGACAATGACGACGACGGCAATCGCGGCGTGCGGATCAACTACGTGATGGAATTCGGCAACTACGGATATAAGGATGAGATCACCGGGGCCGGATGGCAGACCGCTCGTACGAATCTGGAAGCTGAGATTCCTCAGCGTCACTGGCATCTGAATGATCCAGGCGTTGTTCCGAACCTGCTGCAGACCGGAGCGGGATCTCCGACGGGTATTCTGATTTACGAAGGCATCGGTCTGCCGGATCGCTTCCGGAATCAGCTGATTCACTGTGATGCGGGACCGAACGTCGTGCGCAGCTATGCTGTTCAGGACAACGGAGCGGGCTATGCGGCTGAGGTGAACAGTCTTCTGACGGGCGTACGAGATCAGTGGTTTCGTCCTTCGGACGTGTGTGTTGCGCCGGACGGGTCATTGATTGTTGCCGACTGGTATGATCCGGGTGTTGGAGGCCACCGTCAGGGAGATGTGGAACGCGGGCGTCTGTTCCGGGTGTCTCTGCCGGGCCAGCCTTATTCGATCCCGAAACTGGATTTGTCCACGGTAGAGGGAGCGATTGAGGGCTTGAAGAGTCCGAACGTGGCGACTCGCTACCTGGCATACACGAAGTTGAAGGAAGCTGGAGTCGGTGCGGAAGCGGCAGTGACTCAACTGGCCACTGGTGACCCGAATCCTCGCTTTCGTGCGCGTGCTTTGTGGCTGCTGTCCCAGTTGGGCGAGAACGCGCAGAAGGCTGTGGAGCTCGCTGTCGCAGATGCGGACAAGGACCTGCGAATCACTGGTATTCGAATTGCGCGGCGGACGGGTCTGAACCTGCTACCAATTGTCAGCAGCCTTGTGAATGACATGTCGCCTCAGGTTCGCCGCGAATGTGCGATTGCCCTGCGTGCCTTGCCCGCTGCGGACAAGGCGCCCGTGCTGGCTTCGCTGGCCCGCTCCCTGAATCCCGAAGATCGCTGGGAGATTGAGGCCTTTGGTATTGGTGCGGAAGGGGCCTGGACGGAAGTGCTCAGCGCCTGGAGAGCAGCGGATGCTCGGCGGGGAATAGCGAAGGCGGAAGACGAGGCTCGCTGGGCGAAGACTCAGAAGGAACTGATCTGGCGCGCCCGTGGGCCGTCGATCGCAGCGGAGATCGCTGGCCGCATTCTGGCTGAGGCGGCGGGAAAAGGTGCAGATCAGCCCGCCGAGGCGACGGGACGCCTGTTCCGATCGCTCGATTTTCAGCCTTCTGACACAGTGACGGCCGCCATGAAGTCGCTGTTGAGCAGTGAAGCGTTGAACACTTTGGACGCGGAATCCGGGGAACGAACCTTCGTGATTGCTGAAGCTCTTCAGCGCATGGGGGGCGACCCAATGGCGGATCCACAGTTGGCCGGCATTGTTGGTTCGGTTCTGGACAAAGCGGTCGGGACATCACAGTTTGTGCGCATGGTGCGGCAGTTCAAAGCGGCGAATCGGTACCCGGACCTGCTGAAGCAGGCGCAGCAACAGCCTGCTGAGCAGTTGGGGGTCGAGTCGATGGCGGCCCTGGTGGAGATGCAGCAGTGGGACTTGCTGCGAGCCGCTTTGTATAGTGAGGAGACTCTGTTGGCCATGGCCACGGCGGAGGCCATGGGAAATACCGCCAACGGGGCAATCACAAAGCCGCTGATGGAAGTGATTCAGGATAAGAATGCCGGCGTTGATGTACGTCGAGCCGCCGTTCGCGCTGTTGCTCGTGTGAACAACGGTGCCCTTGAACTGGTACGGCTTGTGGATGAAAAGGCACTGGACAGCGACCTTGAGCAGGCTGTTGCTGCGGCACTGCACAGTGCTCCCTCGCGACAGGCCCGGGAACAGGCTCAGAGGCTGTTTCCACTGCCGGCATCGCGTGACAACCAGCCGACACCACCGATCAGTGAGCTGGCGAAGATTAAAGGCGATGTGGCCAACGGACGGATTGTCTTTTTCTCGACCGGGACCTGTCACAAATGTCACGTTGTGGATGGCATGGGACGAGAGATTGGACCGAACCTCACTGAGATTGGCAGCAAGCTCAGCCGCGAGGCCATGTTTGAGTCCATTCTGTATCCCAGTGCGGGAATCAGTCATAACTATGAAGCGTGGACCGTGGTGCTGAATTCCGGCACGACCGTCAACGGGTTGCTGGTCAGCCGAACCGATGCGGAAATTGAGATCCGCGGTGATGACGCGCTGGTCCGCAGGTTCCCTGCAGCCGATGTGGAAGAGCTTGTGAAACAGAAAATCAGTCTGATGCCTGCTGATCTGCAGAAGACGATGACCAGTCAGGAGCTCGCGGATGTCGTGGAGTTCATGCAGAGTCTCAGGAAGAAGTAGAGTTGTCGCGGACGACACCGCCGATGGGACGTTCTGTGTCGACTTTGTTCGTGCAGAACGTCCGTCCGCTGCGTCAGGAAAGTGGAGCCAGCATGTTTGTGTTCGCAGCGTCTCATGTTCGCAGGATCACCGGAATCCCTGGTTGTGGATTTCGGGGCAGTCGATTCCACGGCTGCAGGGGACGATTCCTGATCGCTGTCGTTTTCTGTTTACTCGCGCTGCCACTGTCTGTTCACGTGTGTGCCCAGGATGTGCCTGAGCAGCAGGAAGAGGTGGAACAGCGGGAGCTGCTGCGTCGCATTGAGGAAACTCAGGAGCTGCTGCAGAACCAGAAGTGGCTTGAGGCAACGGAGCGATTTGACGAAGCGTGGCAGTTGGCCTGTGATGGCGACGATGCCGTGCTTGACCCGCGTGGTGCGGACATTCGTCAACTGGCGCCCGGGCAAACGGATCTGATGGCGGGTGGCAAGTCGCGTCTGCAGACTCTGTTCCGCCAGGCACCTGATGAGTTTCGGACCGAGTTTTCGCGTCAATTTGACGATGTGGCACGCCAGAAGATTCAGGCGGCGATTGAAGTCGGTGACGTGGCTCAGCTGAGAACTCTGCTGGCCCGGTATCAGTTTGCATCGGCAGC
>JBDKIW010000163.1:0-3646 GCA_039796955.1 Planctomycetota bacterium | reverse complement strand
TGGCGCAAGTGGTTTAAATGTCAAGGTTTGTGAATGATGGATGGGGTTTCATGCGGAGCGGCAGTCGTGTGCGACAGTCGTTTTGGCAGGCGGCGTCTGCGGCCGGACTCTGGCATTTCCGAGCAACGCGGCGTGGTCAGCCATGGGCGGGTGAATGGCCTGATCGGAGCGGTTTTGGTCTGTTGGCGAACTGTGGTGGAGCAACCACGGCGAACGTGGGTGCAAGTCGCCACGAATCGCGAACGCCCTCCGTGGTCGTTTCCCGCCGCGGGGAAGAACGAGTTCAGGGAATCCAGGAAAAAACACGGAAAACGTCTGATCTTCCTCGATTTCCCTCGAACTATCCCTGCTGGTCTGCGTACTCTGGAACGATGCCCTCGCGTGAGGGGTTTGGTGTCTGCGGCGGCGGGCCATCGGAATTCGGGTTCGCAGAGACTGGACCCCTGCAGGTGATTGCCGGGGGCGGCGATTCGGTTGGGGTTGTGGGTGTGCAGGCTGAAGGGGTTGAGGTCGTTCTCTGCGACCGTGATGGTTCAGGCAGCCTGATCGGTATCCTGGATGGTGCGGTGTTCGACAAAGGAAGGTGTCAGATGCTTGTGCTCAGTCGTAAAGTGGGTGAATCCATTCAGATCGCCGGAGACATTCGTGTCACGGTGACTCAGGTGCGGGGAGGACGCGTTCGCTTGTCGATCGAAGCCCCTCCGTCCGTCAGAATTGCCCGTAGAGAGATCGTTGTGAAGCAATTGGAAGATTCGATTTGCACTGGCGAATCAGAGGCTTCTGCTGCGGTGAATCAGGGGAGCGGTGATGACCTGCTGTCGGTCGTTGAGGGTGGCTGAGGGCCACCATCGCCGAACTGATTTCGTAACTTCAAAATGCTCCGGTTCCAACGTCTCAATTTGAGTCCAGGTTCTCTTCAGGGCCCCGGTCTGATTCGTTAGAAAAGCAGTTGAATCCTGCCGATTGCTTTCCTGACGAATCCGACTTGTGTTCATTTCCTGTGCGTCCCGTCGAGCATCCGACCTTTTTTGCTCCGATCTTCCTGCGTTGCTGTTTCCGGATCCGACTCATTTCTCGCCTGCGAATCGTTGACGACCTGCACCGAGACAGATAGTCTGTAGTTTACCGAAGTGCCTGTACCCGGGCAAAACTCGTGAATCCCGGGTGTGTCTGAAGACTCGTAAATTCCGGAAGACGGAAGATAGCGTCATGTGTTTCCTGCTGATCAGCCTGAGCCTGCTTCTGCTTCCCCAGTGAAGCCTCGGGTGAGTCTGCAAACCAATCAGCACACCCTGAGGTCGATCCCTCAGGGTTTTTTTATTGCGTTTCGTGGTGTTTCGGTTGCGTAAGGTCTGGTGCGGTCGCCGAAAATACTGGACGTACCGGGGCTCGGTCTTCTGCGGTCGCTCGGAACAAATCATCCCGAAATTTCGGAGTTGTTGTGATGACTGGTGACAGGATTGTGATTTTTGACACGACACTGCGCGACGGGG
Organism: Planctomycetota bacterium; assembly: GCA_039796955.1. Taxonomy (GTDB): domain Bacteria; phylum Planctomycetota; class Planctomycetia; order Planctomycetales; family Planctomycetaceae; genus SXXK01. The sequence continues at coordinate 2,153 of JBDKIW010000163.1, read as the reverse complement.
AACAATCTCCCGGCTGCAGCATGAATACTCGTGAAAAGCTGGAAGTCGCCCGAGCTCTGGTGGAACTGGGTGTGGACGTTATTGAAGCTGGGTTTCCGATTGCGTCGCCGGGAGATTTTGATGCGGTGTCCCAGATTGCCGCGAGGTTCGGCGATCGGACGACCATCTGTGCGCTGGCCCGCAGTCGGGAAGATGACATTGCCAAAGCCAAGGGGGCTCTGGCCGCAGCAGAAAAGCGTCGTATTCACGTGTTTCTGGCGACCAGTGCGATTCATCGCGAATTCAAGCTGAAGATGGACAAGGCACAGATCATCGAGCGGGCCGTCAGCTCGGTGAAGCTGGCGAAGGAGTTCTGTGACGACATCGAATTTTCTCCTGAAGATGCGGTGCGCACCGAGCTGGATTTTCTCTGTGAGGTCGTGGAAAAAACGATTGCCGCCGGCGCGACGACGGTCAACATTCCCGATACGGTTGGCTATGCGACACCCAGCCATTACTTCCGTGTGATTTCTCATCTGAAGCAGCACGTTCCGAACATCGGGAAGGCCATTATCAGCGCACACTGCCATGACGATCTCGGGCTGGCTGTTGCCAACAGTCTGTCGGCGATTGAAGCAGGAGCGCGGCAGGTGGAGTGCACAATCAACGGGCTTGGCGAGCGAGCAGGTAATGCGGCGCTCGAAGAAATCGTCATGGCCCTGCGGACTCGCGGTGACTACTACAAGTGTCACACCAACATCAACACCCAGAGGCTCTATCCCACCAGCCACCTCGTGTCCTCCATCACCGGCATGAAGGTCCAGCGTAACAAAGCGATCGTGGGACAGAATGCCTTTGCTCACGAAGCCGGGATTCACCAGCATGGAGTCCTGCAGGAACGTTCGACTTACGAGATTATGCGTCCGGAGGATGTCGGTTACGTTGGCCAGAATCTGGTTCTGGGCAAACACAGCGGGCGCCACGCATTCCGTGATCGCGTGATTCAACTGGGATTTACGCTTGACGACGCCGCACTGCAGCGGGCGTTTGATGACTTCATTGCCCTTGCAGATAAGAAAAAGGAAATCTACGACGCCGACATCACGGCCCTGATTGAAAACCGTCTGAACGATGTCTCAGAGCGCTGGACGCTGCGTCGGTTCCACACTTCCGCCGGGACTGGCATGATTCCCACTGCAACTCTGGAACTGCAATGTGACACGCAGGAGCCGGTGTGTGATGCGGCAACCGGGGATGGGCCCATTGACGCGGTGTTCCGGGCGATGGAACGGATCATGGGGCTGAGTGCCCGGCTGGAAGAATTCGACGTGAAGAGTATCTCAGAAGGGAAAGACGCGCTGGGCGAAGTGCGAGTGACGATTGACGTGTCGGGACGCCATTATTCCGGCAAGGGGGTCAGTACAGACATCATCGAAGCGGCAGCACAGGCCTATCTGAAGGCGCTTAACAGAGCGGACTCGGATCGGCGGACCAATGGCGATTCCACCATGGTGAACGGCGGCAGGCCCTGAGGCTGGATGGTTGTTCCGGCCGCGTTGTCAGCGGGGCGGATAGGCCATGGAACTACGGTGCGTGGACATGAACAGAGCCGGGCAGTTTCTCTCTGCCCGGCTCTGAGATGACACTGCGATAAGCTCCGCAATCAAACTGCGATACATCCCCGGAATCTGATTGCCTGCAGGTGCACCTGTGAAGGGAACACCCGCCGGACAACTTCTGCGGGCTGCAGTAGCGAAAGCCAGCCCGGGACCGTTGGGCGGATCGCGTTTTGTCGTTCTGCACCGCACCTGAAAGAATCAGGCAAGCGCGTACAAGCTCGTACTGTTACAGAAACGAGCAGATGTAATCCGTGACCTTTGTGACTTTCAGTTGAAAGCTGGAATTCCCGGCGACGTGGAATGCCTGACCGCCCTGAACGGATTGCCACTCCGTTGAGTCAGCCGGGCACCATGTCAGTTCGCCGCTCTGAATCTCCATCAGTTCCGGTTTTCCGGTGTTGAACTTGTACTCCCCGGGCAACATGATTCCCAGAGTCTTGATGCTGCCATCCGGGAACTGCACCGTCCGACTGGTGACTTTTCCGTCAAAGTAAACATTAGCCGCTTTAACGACGGCAACCCCTTCAAACGTGCTCATCTCTTTTTCCTGCAAGT
>JBDKIW010000162.1:0-10591 GCA_039796955.1 Planctomycetota bacterium | reverse complement strand
CCATCTGGGCCGATTGTTGAACCACGAAAAACACGAATCACACGAAACGAAATCATGGGGCATCGAGTCTGAAAATCGGGTAACAGAGGGAGGGCGAGGTTCCACCCGAGCCGCAAGTCTGGATGCGGCGGTGTGTTTGCTGTGGTGAGTCTGGTTTTGAAACCACGGATAAACACAGATCGCCACGGATGGACCGGGGCGGGCGAACACTGGGGGGGCGAAAGTCCATCTGGGCCGATTGTTGAACCACGAAAAACACGAATCACACGAAACGAAATCATGGGGCATAAGTTTGCCCATCCGGCCGCTGCCGAAGCGGAATCACACCGGATTCAATTGACGCAAGTTGAAATTTGATAACAGCTTGAGTTCATCATCGACAGATGGATGGCCCCAATTTGCAGTTCATCATCGACAGATGGATGGCCCCAATTTGCTCCGCCCCAATTTGCTCCGCCAATTTGACCCTGATTTTCCGGACCGCTTATTCCGGCGGCAGCAAGTCGGCTTCACGGAGTTGGTTCCGCCACTTGTCTTCCAGTTCCTGCCGGCCTGATTGCTGCACCCAACGCAGGGCCGTCTTCATATGTTTGGCCAGGCTGTCGCTGACGGCTTTTTTCAAGTCGGGAAGGGCTTTCAATCGGCATGCGTTCTCGACTGCCACATCAAAGCAGGACTGGGCCGCTTCCATTCGCCCCGCGGTCAGCTCCGATTTGATCAGGTGTACGTTCAATTCAATGACCTGAATCAAAAGACTCTCACTGGCGCCGCTGGTACTGAGAAGGTTGTTCGCGATCGATAATGCCTCGCGATAGCTGCGTTCCGCTTCCAACGTCTGCATGGCGGTTTCGCTTACATGCCCCAGCGAGTGATTCGCCAGCAACAGAAACTCACGCGACTGGAGATTGGTTGCGTCTCGCTCTACGGTCTTTTCGGCAAGTTTCAGCCACTCCTGGGCGACTTCCCGGGCTCGTATCGGTTGGCCCTGTTCCACCAGAACCGTCTGAAGCCTGCTGCTGCAGGAGTGGTACGCTGATTGGATTTCCCGATTGCCAGGGTGTTTGTTCAGGGCATTTGTCAGATTCTGTAATGACTGCTGCTGCAAATCCAGAGCTGGCTCCACCTGGCCCTCGGTGAGCATCAAATCGCTTTTGAATCTGATCAGTGTTCCTCGCATCATTTCGAACTCGATGATTTCTCGAAATGGAACAGTTCCATCCATCAGGCTCTCGCACTTCTCAGTTGCCTTGTCTGCCTCCTCCAGTGCTTCACTGGTTCCCTCGCGATCTTTGGAAAAGTACCGCACCAGTGCGAGATTGCCGTAACTCTGGATCTTCAGCAATGAATCCTCGAAGGATTCCGATTGCCGCGCATTGAGCGTAGTGAGGATCTTCTGCAAAAGTTCCTTCGCTGCCTGAAAGTCACCTTTGCCCATCAGGCCAATCGACATGGGCGAAGCCGCGCGACTCCAAAGGGTGGCGGCCTGTTGACGGTCTTTGTCGGTCAGCTCTTTGGAATCAAGCAGGGGTTCAAGGTGCCTGACGGCTTGTTGCTGATCAGCCAGTCCCTGTTCTGTCCAACCGTTGCGAGTCTCGATGTTGCCTTTGAATGTCAGAATTCGTCCGAGATGATACTCGAGCCGATCGGATGCCCGTTTTGAATTTCGTAGCCTCTCACACGCCGAGTCAGCCACACGGATCGCGTCAGAAAAGTTACCAAGTTCATTTTCGAGAAGCACCAGCGCAAGGGCGGCATCTGTGAGACGTCCGAGCGACTCGTCGTCGATCTCAGACGACTGATCGACGGAACGAGCCAGGTTTTCGTAAAAGCTCCTCGACTCGAGCAGCACCTTCTCTCGGACCACGCGAAATTGCGGATCCGATTGTAAAGCTGGATTCAGGGTCAACAGCGATTGGAATTCGACGATCGCATGCAGTGCCAGGGACTCACGCTGAACAAAAGCCTCCTCCATCGATTTCCGTGCCTTCTGGTTCTCTTCCAGTAACACCGAGGTCGTCTTCAACGCCTGTCCCAATTGATTCTTCTGCACCGTCTGGAACCAGGAGAACCAGCCGGCAGCGATGAATGCGATGATCAGTGCCCCCGCGATTGCCGAAGCCATCAATCGATTGCGTCCCGGCCATTTTGAGACGCGTTCAGCCAGCGATTCCGGATAGGCCGAGACGGGTTCACCAGCCAGCCAGTTACCGAGATCCGCACGCATCGCGTCGGCGTTTTCGTAGCGATCTGCGGCCTTGGAGGACATGGCCTTCCGGGCGATTGCAGTCAGGCTCGCAAGCGATGCTGGTGGGCGCCGGGCATTCCTGCGATCCTCTGATGCCGAACGGCCCGGCACTGATCCATGGATGACGCACTCGAGAATCGCTCCGAGGGAATAAATGTCGGCGGCGATGAGATTGGCGCTTGTGGATCCGGACTGAATTTCCGGGGCTCGGAAGCCCGGCGTTCCAACGCCCGTGGCATTCGACGACCAACGTGATGGGTAGTGGTCAATTGCACTGGGCCCCGGTGAGGCTGTGTCGTCATTGATGGAAGACAGTGCAGGAGAGTTGATCCGTTTTGCGAGTCCCCAGTCAGCGATGAGGGTTTCGCCATGCGGCCCTACCAGGATATTCGCAGGCTTCAGGTCGCGATGTGCAATACCTCGGTCATGGGCATACGCAGTGGTGTCTGCCACCACAAGAACCGATTCAATGAGCCTGCGAAATTCACTCCGTTTGACTGAGTTCCAGGATTGCCTGCGGCTCTGCCTGATATCAGGAGATACCGTATGAAATTTCCTGATCGCCTGCTGAAGAGTTCCGGTTCCATCGCCGTGAATCAGGCGCATTACGTAAAATTCCCGGGCGTCCGAGTCAACCGACTGGTCGTAGACAGGAATGATGCCGGGGTGTTCCAGTTCCGCGGTTAATTCGACCTCGGCCAGAAACCTTTGTCGCATGCGGGGATCTTCTGCGAACTCTCGCCGAATCCTTTTCAGAGCGACCAGGCGGCCGCAGGTTCTGTCAAATGCGCGAAAGACCTGGCCCATTCCTCCGCTGCGGATCTCCTCCAGTATCAGATATCTTTCGGCTGGGGCAGTGTCTTTCCAGGTCAAGGAGGAGACCGAATCAGAACCGTCCAGTAATTCCTTCTGCAGTCGGGTCAATTCCGGCGTTAAAATTTCTGCCGGGATATCCGGGAAGAACGCTGTGAAGTCATCCACGGGTATGGTTTCGCCTGCGATCAGTCGTTTTTCATAGGATTGGCAGGCCGCGATCACCTGACGCCATTGATCGACGGACAGCTGATCGGTGTGATAGGTCCAGGTGATATCCGTTTCGTCGTTTTTCACTTCTCGCAATCCTCCCACAGCAGTCGTATCAGCCGAATCTGTTGCAGAACGAACGACTTGCGTTTCTTCAGAATCCGCGAGATTTCACTCCCGGAAATCTCTTCCATACACCAGATGGCGATTTGTCGGAGTTGTCCGGAGGGATCTTCGAGATCAAGCCGGTCCAGCCAGGATTGCACCATATCGGCCATGATCGTGGGGGCCTCGGGGGCACGCAGGTCGTGGAAAACCTGCGACCGTCGAAACTCAAGCACATCGGCTTCGACCGCAGATCGTTTCTGGGCGCTGCTGGATCGCAGATGTTTACGGATACGATTGAGCGTAAAAACGACCAGAAGATCCCAGAGCTGTTCGCGATCGTCGAGATCCGGATAATGTCCGTTGACAGCGTTCCGACAAAAACGCTGCATCGCAAGCTGTGCGATGTCTTCTCCATCGACGGCTCGGTCGGGATTGATTTTCATTTTTCGCTCGGCAAACTGCACGACGCGCTCGTAGTACCGATGCCAGATTGCGTCGACGGCACTGCGGTCACCGGCTTTGAGTCCCCTCAGCCAGTGTGAGACCGAGCCGATCTCGTCGTCAGATTTTTCCTCGCTCACGGCGGTGATTTCCCGGGCTGATCCTGCTGGCACGATACTGCGATCTTCTTTCCCTGCATTTTCCTTCCTGTCATATCGAAAAAACGCTGACAGCTCAGGTTTAGCGACAATTGGAGAGCGCGGTGCGAGTCTGTGGATGTCAAGGCTGTTGCAGGGAGTGACTTTCGGAGCCGGTGGATGTGTGTTTACAAAAATGTAAACCATCAGGCGTCCGAGGCAATCACGAAGTGGCTGTAATCAGAAGTATTCGGCTATTCGCATCATCCCCGGTTAGCAGTCGTGAGGAAGATGGTGTTTTTGTTGCGGACATGCCGCTTCGGGACCGGGCACAGGACGCGTGTTGTGACCGTTGTGAGGTACTTCGTGGTGGAAGCCTGCAGAGAGCAGCCGCAACATCTCGTTACGAGGCAACCAAACCTCGGGTGAAGAGGTCTCTCAGTTCCCGAAACAGGGAACGACCGCGTCGCCTGCCATCGTTTTAAACATCTGACGCGGGCGTGTCAGTGCCTCTGATTTTTGAAAGTTCGCACAGTTCAGGGATTCTGCTGTGCTAATCGCAGGGGAACCCCTTTTTGTTGTGAGTGGTTCCCGGAATTACAGAGAACTGCAGGCGACCGCGTCAATAAATTTCCGGGAACCGGTGTTCCTCGAAAAGGGGTTCTGCTGATCGCAGGGATGCTTTGACTTCAGGGACTGAGCTTTTGTTCATTGCAGGCGATTGGATTCACAGTGATGCTGGTACGTCGTTGTCGTGTTAACAGGAATTGGGCAAGGTGCTTTTTTCTCATCGCTTTGGGTGTGGGGCACCTGGTGCCCGCAAAACCTGCGGTCGCCGACGTGATCACCTGGCAATCAGCGCAGGCCATCACCGGGGACCTGGATGTCGATACTACGGGAACTCTGGTTTACGCTTACAACTTTGGACCGGATTCAGGTGCCGGTCAGGTGCAATCGGCAACTGTTGGCGGAGTAAACTTCGCAGCGTTTGCCGCACCGTTAATTCAATCCAGCGTGCAAACCATCACGGTGGGAAATGCGACCTTGTCTGAGACGCCCGGGGAGCTGAATGGTATTGAGACAAGCGCCAACTCGGGCGCATTCGCATCGCTGAGCGCGCCGTACAAAAATCTTCTGGGGACAGCGATTGTGGCCAGCTATTACGCCACAATGACATTGTCACTCGGCGGGCTGGATGCGGGTAAAACCTATCGCATTCAGACCTGGGTCAACGACTCGAATTACGACATTAACCAGTACAATCGGGTACAAGCCGATGGTGGAGGAAATACGACGGAATTGAAAGCGAATCTTGCTGATGCTGTGGGCGGGTTAGGTCAGTATGTGATCGGGACGTTCACTGCGACCGGCAATACTCAGGACATTTCGTTTGTCGGGTTGACCGACATCAATGGGCTCACTCAAGCGACCAAAAACCCGATCATCAACGCGTTTCAACTGCGGCTTGAATCAAGTAGTCAGGTGCCTGAGCCAGCCTCGATGGTGTTCTGCGGGCTTGGTACGCTCTGCATCGTGTATTTCGCACGACGCAGGGTAATGGTCTGAAGGCAGGATTGTGTCGGGTGTCGGCCCGCCAGTCGCGCGTTTCTGACGGGCGATTGGCGGTGTCGTGGTTGCGTTGGTTGTTTGGGCTCGGATTTGAAACTACGGATGGACACGGAGAAACGCGGATGGAAGAGGCGGGTTGATAAATTGGGGCGAGGGTTCAATTGCGTCGAGGCTGGTATGCGAACTGGCTGGAGCCGCGTCCCGGGATGGCGAAACGATTCCGTATGGAAAATCGGTGTGGTTTTCGCTTGATTCTCGAGGAGCGATTGTTTGCTGAATTCGCTGGGCAAAATGCAGTGCGATCCTTTCGGCGGAGCGAAATGCGACTGTTCCGGCGATTAACACCGTTTCACCATCCCTGCCGCGAGCCTCCCGGGTGTTTGTCACAGGGCCGCGAAGACTCGCCATGCTCAGTTTGTCTGCTATGCTGCGTGCTGAGGATTCTGACTTTACGAAAGGCAATCTGAGCACATCATGCAATACGACGTTTTCGGACTGGGCAATGCCCTGGTCGACATTCAGGCACGCATTACCGACAACTGGCTGCTGCAAACCGGGTATGACAAGGGCATCATGACGCTGGTGGAAGACAGCCAGCAGAAGGCCGTTCTGGACCGCCTGTCCGGAATTTCACTCAATCGCTGCGCCGGTGGTTCCGCGGCGAATACGATCGTGGCGGTAGCCGATTTCGGTGGGAAGGCTGCGTTTGCCGGCAAGGTTTCCAACGACGAGGTCGGGCAATTCTTCGTCAATGACATGCGCCGACTCGGCGTGCGGATGGACGTTCCGGCGGCGCCATCGGGGCAGACGGGAACATCGGCGATTCTGATCACCGAGGATGCGCAGCGAACCATGCTGACCAACCTCGGCGTTTCGGCGTCGCTGTGTGAGCAGGACCTAGATGAAGAGGCCATTCGCAATTCGCGATACGTGTATATCGAAGGTTACCTGCTGCTCAACCCGGTCCAGAAGGCGGCGGCCTACCGAGCGATCGACATTGCCAAGCAGGCGGGACGCAAGGTGGCATTCACTGCTTCCGATCCGTTTCTGTGCAATGTGTGCCGTGACGAAATCTGGTCGCTGATTCAGGGACCGGTGGACTTGTTCTTCTGCAACGAGCTTGAAGCGCAATCGCTGACCGGTAAGACGGATGCGGTGGAGTGCGCTGCGGAGCTGCATCGCAGTGCCGAGAGTGTGGCGATGACGCTGGGGGCCAACGGATCGCTGCTGATGTATGATGGTCAGGCGATTCCGATCGAGGGTGTTCCTGCGCAGGCCATCGACACGACCGGCGCAGGTGATATGTATGCCGGTGCGCTGTTGTTTGGAATCACGAACGGCATGAGCTGGAAGCAGGCTGGTCATCTGGCGTCGCATGCGGCGGCCCGCATTGTCAGCCAGCTGGGAGCGCGATTGCAGCATCGGTTCACTGCTGCGGAAATCGCAGCGCTGATGCAGTAGCCGTTTGTCGGCCACGTATGGGACGCGATGACCGCCCGTCTGCTCCACGGACAGTTTGTTCGGGGGGCCGGGGCCCGTTTTTACCTGGAATGGAAAAACGATGGCAATCCGGGAGTTCAGGGGCGATTTCGGTTTGATTGTGCCCGGTTGATTGCGTGTCAGGTTCGGTAGTGAAAAAGCTGTTTGTTCGTTTCGACGGAGCGAAACGCGACAATGTTGCAGCGGATCGGTGTGCTGTTGGAGCCCACCGCGGGCCTGCGTGTTCGGGGAATTTCACTTCGGAGAAAGACCATTCATGACTCTTCGCGGTTTGATTGCTGCTGTCCACACTCCATTTGACGCCAGCGGCGAATTGGCGCTCGACGTGGTTGAGCAGCAGATGGGCGTGTTGTTACGGCAGCGCGTTCCCGGCGTGTTTGTGTGTGGCAGCACCGGGGAAAGTCATTCGCTGAGTCTGGAGGAGCGACTTCGGCTGGTCGAGCGGTGGCTGCAGGTCAGTCGCGGGACGGATCTGCAGGTGATCGTGCACGTGGGTTCCAACAGCCTGCGGGATGCGCGTCATCTGGCAGCGCATGCGGAAAAGTCCGGCGCAGTCGCGATATCGGCGCAGGCGCCGTCGTATTTCCGGCCCCGGAATGCTGCGGACGTGTGTGAATGGTGCAGTGAGATTGCGGCCGCCGCACCAGCGACGCCGTTCTATTTTTACGACATCCCCGTAATGACGGGCGTGAATGTGTCGATGCCGGACCTGCTGGATCTGGTGGCCAGTCGAATTCCGAACTTTGCGGGACTGAAGTTCACCAACACGGACCTGATGAGTTATCAGTTGTGCACACGGGCGCACGGGGGACGTTTTGACATTGCCTTTGGCGTGGATGAGATGTTGCTGGCGGCCTTGTGTTTTGGAGCCCGGGGGGCCGTGGGCAGCAGCTACAACTTCGCGGCACCGATCTATCACCGAATTATCGCTGCCTTTGAACGTGGAGATCTGGCCGAGGCGCGGGAGGAACAGTTTCGCTCTGTGCAGCTGATTCGTATCCTTGCTGCTGCCGGCTACATGGCAGCGGCTCGTGAGGTGATGGGCTGGCTGGGTGCCCCGGTCGGGCCGCCCCGGTTACCAAACGCCCGACTGGATGCGGCTGGCAGAGAACGTTTGAAAAATCAGCTGGATGCCTGTGGATTCGAGGCATGGATTCGGGAATGATGCGTGATATCGCCGTCCGCCGGGGGCTTTGAGTTCCCGGAAGGCGTCGCGGGGCCCGCTGGAAGTCGGTGGCGTTGCCGTTCCTGTTGAACTGCCGACTCGCTGAACGGAAAGAGTCACAGCCATGGTTGATCTGCGTCCCTCACTGACGTTCGGCCATCCGGATCATCATCCGGTATTCGCTGTCGTGCTGGTTTGGTTGCTGCTGACCGGGATGGCGGGGGCTCTGAACGCCGACGAAGCGGACCGGTCCGTTCAGGACCGGGCGGCAAAGGTGGAGTTTTTTGAGCGTCAGGTGCGACCGATTCTGCAGCAGCGTTGTATGGAATGCCATTCCGCAGCCGTTGCCGCGGAAAACGGCGATCTGAATCTGGAGACGGTTGAGGGAATTGCGCTGGGTGGCAGCCGCGGAGCTTTGTTTGCTGAGTCTGCGGAAGCGGGCAGTCTGCTGTTGCTGGCTGTGGGTTACACGGATGGTTCGCTGCAGATGCCGCCGGCAGGAAAGATCCCGGCGGCTGAGATTGAGATTTTAACGCGCTGGGTGCGTGAGGGCGGCGTTTTGCCCGAGTACACTGTGGCCCCGCGTGCCCCGACGGACAGCATAGACTTTGTGGAGGGGCGGAAATTCTGGTCCTTCCAGCCATTGCAGTCGGTTTCCGTTCCTGAGTTGTCCGGCGATCAGGGCTGGGGACGCGGACCGATCGACGCGTTTGTGCTGCAGGCGTTGCGTCAGGCGGAATTGTCGCCGGGGCCCGCGGCTTCGAAAGAGATACTGCTGCGGCGCGTGACATTTGATCTGACCGGGTTGCCACCAACGGTTGAGGAACGAGAGCAGTTTCTGGCGGATGAATCCCCGGAGGCGTGGGAGCGTGTGGTGGATCGTCTGCTCGCGGCGCCTCAGTACGGTGAACGCTGGGCAAGATTCTGGCTGGATCTGGCGCGATACACCGATTTCACGCCGGACTGGCAGAGTCCGACGGATCGGGGTTGGATGTATCGGGACTGGGTTGTGCAGGCGTTCAACAGGAATCTGCCTTATGACCAGTTTCTGCGCCTGCAACTGGCAGCGGATCTGCAGCCTGACGCTGATCCGCAGGATCAGGCCGCGCTGGGGTTTCTGGGACTCAGCCCAACCTACTGGAAGGAACTGCGGTTGGCGCCGGTGGTGATTGAACAGATTGTGGCGGACGAGTGGGATGAGCGGATCGACGCGGTGACTCGTACCTTTCTGGGACTGACCGTGGCTTGTGCCCGGTGTCATGATCACAAATTCGATCCGATTTCAGCGGAGGACTATTACGGACTGGCGGGCGTGTTTGCCAGTTGCCAGCTGGATGAGCGTCCGTTGTTGCCGACGGCCGAAGTGGCCGGGGTGAAGGCGGCACGTCAGAAGCTGCGGGAGCTCGAAACCACGCTGAAGGGACTCCAGGATCGTCAGGATGCGGGTGCTGCGGCGGTCCAGCAGGAAATTCAGCAGCTGCGTGCCGCCAATCCTCATGTGGATCTGCCGTTCGCACATGTGCTGCGTGAGTCCAGCATTTACGTGTTGCCTGAAGGGGACGAGTTAACGAAGCTGGACTATCGGGACGGCCAGGCTCGCGATTTACCGATTTTTCGTCGGGGGAATCCCGGCAATCCGGGCGAACTGGTTCCGCGCAGGTTTCTGACGGTGCTCAGCCCGAATGAACCGCGGCCGTTGAATGCGGGCAGTGGTCGCGGGCAGCTGGCGCAGGCGATTCTGGAGGACGCTCAGGGGCTGATTGCGCGGGTGATTGTCAATCGGATCTGGGATCAGCATTTCGGGGCAGGGCTGGTACGCACGGTCAGTGACTTTGGAGTGCAGGGGGATCGTCCCACGCATCCGGAACTGCTGGAGTATCTGGCATGGGATTTTGTGCAGCACGGATGGGATCTGAAGCGACTGCATCGGGAGATCCTGCTGTCTGCCACATGGCAGCAGAGTTCCGGGTGGCGTGCGGAGGGGGACGCGCGGGATCCGGAGAACCGCCTGCTGTGGCGTGGGCCGCGGCGACGTCTGGATTTTGAAATGTGGCGTGATGCGGCTCTGCTGTCGACGAAGGAACTGGATCTTCGTGTGGGAGGTCCGGGGCGTCCTGTGGACGATCTGGCCAATCTGCGACGTTCGTTGTACCTGATTGTGGCGCGGGAAGAGTTGCATCCGGTGCTGCGAATGCATGATGTTCCTGAAGCCAGTGCTCACAGTCCTCGTCGAGAGCCCACCACGACACCTCTGCAGCAACTGTACCTGCTGAATTCTCCATGGATGGAGCAGCGAGCGACGGTGCTGTCGGAACAGATGGCAAGTCTGGAGCCAGCGCAGGGCGTGCAGACCGTGTATCGCCGCCTGTTTGGCCGCGATCCGGATGAGCGGGAGCTGCAGTT
>JBDKIW010000161.1:0-17873 GCA_039796955.1 Planctomycetota bacterium | reverse complement strand
GGTGTTTCCGGAGGAACTGGAATCGCGATTGAAAGTGCTGCTGGCAGACAAGGACGGCGCGGTGGCGATGCTGAAAAACTGTCGCGAATCCGGGGTATCTGGTCGGGATACCGGTCGGCGGATTCAGCAGCTGACAGAGGACATTCGCAGCCTTGTGATGAAATCAGTGCTGCCACAAATGGAGGCGCTGCAGCAATGGACGCCGGAAACGATCAGTACGGTTGAGAGTCGGTTGTGGCCGTGGTTTTTCTATCCGGACGAAGCGACAGGGCCTGTGGCTGGCGAGCAGTCAGCGGAGTTCGGGCGACAAACTGGCTGACATCAGAGTGGTGGAGATTTGCAGCCGCTGTTGCAAATTCCTGACGGTCCCGCGGGGGTCTTGCTTTCCGCCGGGGGCCGTCGTAACTTCTGCGCTCGGAAAAGAATCACAGACCCTCTGCGGAGAAGCCCCTTGGCTGAAGAAGAGCTCGTCCTGCTTGTTGATGAGGACAATACGCCGGTGGGCACGTGTGCCAAGCGGGACGTACACAACGCCGACACCCCGTTGCATCGGGGGTTTTCGGTTTTCGTTTTTGATTCGAATGGTCGGATGCTGATACAGCAGAGGGCGTTGGACAAAGTCACGTGGCCGGGCATCTGGTCGAATGCCTGCTGCGGACATCCTCGCCCCGGAGAGACCTCAGAGGAAGCCGCCAGGCGGCGTCTGGCCGAGGAGTTGGCGTTGCAGCCGGCGATGATTTATGAGGTGCTGCCGAATTATCGTTATCGGGCAGAGTTCAATGGTGTTGTGGAGAATGAATTCTGCCCGGTGTGGGTGTGCTGGAGTGTGCAGCAGCCGCAGCGAAACCCGGAGGAAGTTGCTGATCTGCGGTGGATCCTGTGGGACCAGTTCGTCTCAGAAATCCGCCGCCCTGCCCCGCACAAGTACTCACATTTTTCGCCATGGTGTCAGGAGGAATCCCGACTTCTGGATCAGTCTCTGGAATTTCGGGAGCTGTGGAGCCGCCATGTCGCCAATCGGCCGGAGTAAGTCACGGATGGCGACTATGGGGTGTAGCGCGCTTGCGCAGCACAAACATCGGCTGAATCATAACTGAGAGCGGTGTTGCCAGTCTGAGGGGGCGCAAGGCGACAGCTATTGAGTGTTTTGCGATAGGTAATGTGCTTGCGGGATACCGTCGAAGCCGGTTCGGGAGTCTCAGGGTATCAGCCTGTCGGGAGCACGTGGATCAACGTTCAGCGATCACCGGGCTAAGAGCTGCGTTTGCTGGCGGCGGCTGGTCACAGATCAAAATTTACATCTGCCCCGCCCTCTTTGGGGACATCAAAGGTCAGTTTTGTCGTCGCTGGTTCACAGTAATCCGGAGGGACCAGTTGTTTGGGCCCGGTCTTTTTTCCGGCCGCGTTGCCCCATCCCATGCTGGCGGCCGCCATTTGTCCGGCATCCATGCCGTCGCCTGTGGGTTGTGCTGTGGCTGGAGGTGGCGTCTGGCCGTCAAATCGGGACATACTCACACGGTTCAGTCCGGGCAGCGCGCCCTGAACGAGGCGATATCTGCCATCGACATCCGTTTTTCCAAAGCCGATGAAGGTGTCATTGGTGAAAAAGATGTCTGCGTCCGCGAGAGGTTTTCCAGCCAGGGTTATTCGTCCGGACACTGGGACGCCGCGTCCGGGCTTCGGGGCATCGCTGCACCCGGTGAGCATCAGAGTAAAAAGCAGGATCACTGCAGAAGTAGGCCGCGAGTTCATTGGGAGTTATCCAATCTGGAAAAGGAAACTGAGGGAGAACGCGCGGGCCCGGGTGAGTACCCGCGCATTCCTGTGGCTGTTCAAATCGAAGCCTGATCAGAATTCGCCGACAATTGCCCCGTCATGGATGTACGTCAGTCTCCAGAATGTCAGTGCGTCGATATTTTCACTGAGGAATTTTACAGAGCCGTCTGCCATCACAACCTGACAGCCTCCGGTATGGCCGCTGCCATAGCCCCATGCGTACTGTCGCTTCTGTGCGTCGTTGGCATAGGCGGCGTTGATGCGGAAGTCATTGACATAGGCCGCAACTGTTGTTGCATCCAGCACAGAGGCACTGGCGGACGGGGTATAAAGGTGGCAGCATGTGTGCGTGCCGCTCAGTCCCCACGGACCGAAGCTGCCGCTGGTTTTGTAACGGGCTCCACCCCACGCCTCGCCAATCAGAATCGTGTTGGTTGTGCCGTCGGTGAAATCCCGCATCTTCGCGCCACCACTGTTTCCAAAAGCACCTTGTCGTACATCACTGCTGTAGGCTGTATGGGGGGCGCTGTAGTCGGTCATACTACCAGTAGCGAACGCGTAGCTGGCTCGACGTGCATTTTCACGACTGTAAAAGTCTGCCTGAGTTGTGATCCCGGAAGAGGAGATTTCACCGCCGGTTGGGTGTGATGGACACAGCAGAGCGGGAAGTGCCATGGATGTGACAGCGAGGTTGGGATTGGCAGTTGTGATTCCGGCGATTGGCATGCCATAGGGGTTGGAAAAGCTGCCGGTCTGATTGAAGTCGTAGAGAGCATATGCATTGGCCTGCTCAATGTATGGCAGCAGGAACACGAATCCAGACGTATTCTGGACGCGATTTGCCGTGGTGTAGAACGCGGTGCTGTTGAATCGCCCGGAGTTATTCAGTGCCGGTGGAAAGACATTGCATGTGTCGTGATAATTGTGGAGAGCCAGCCCCCATTGTCTAAGGTTGTTCTTGCACTGAGTTCTGCGGGCTGATTCGCGTGCCTGCTGAACAGCAGGGAGAAGCAGGGCGACCAGGATTGCAATGATTGCAATCACCACAAGCAGCTCGATGAGTGTGAATGCGCGACGAAGGGGCATAGAGATCTCCTGACGGGGGACCAGAGAAACGGAAACGAACCGATTCAGGACAGGTCTGACTGCAGGAACAGACGCGCAGGCGGTTGAGACAGTGAAAAGAATGTCTCGCTTGATGGGATGCCGATGTTCATCTGGTTTGGCAAATAACGTGCCTGAATCTGAATTCCTTCCCGACGTGGGCAGGGCCTGAATCTGACGCGAGTTGAAAAACAGGATCTGTTGTGAAGATTGCAGGTGTGTGTTGTTCCTGTGCGGGCTTGCGAATCACGAATCTTCCGGGTCACTTTCAGAACACAAATCAGGCAACGATGTTGAATTCCTGCGCGGCGGCTTCCGGTGCCGGCAGGTGTTGTCCGAGTGGGGGCAGGCGATCAGTTCAATGATCCCCTGCAGATCTCGTTGTCTGACTCGGGCGCAAGGCGACGATGGCGGTCCAGAAGGGGGGTAGCGACCGATGAGTGACGAGCGCGGCGATGACCCGGTTCCGGGGGCGATCGCGACTATGCGGAGAGGTCCGGAGGCTGTTTGCGGATGGGGCGTTTGGGAGGTTCCCGTGCGGTGCCGTCGATGTCGACAGATTGGCAGAGAGGAAGTCCGGCTGGGCAACTCAGGTGCCATGCACAGCCATCAGGTGCCAGGCACCGACACCCGGTAAGTCGTTGCAAGGTATGGGTTTGTGGTTTTGCCATCGGGAACGACGGTGAGCGGAACCGACACGTGGCAAAGTTTGCGGATTTTGTCGAATTTCCTTATCGATTGGGTTTTGTCGTGCCGATATTGAGAGAAGAGGGACCGGCATTGTTCGGGCTTTCCAAAGTTCTTTGACAATTCGCTTTGAAAATAGGATCGAGTGCGATTCCGAGGGGTCGCGTCGGCACAATCGGAGCCGAGTGAGCTGGATTTTTGTTCTCCTGCGAATGAGAACTTGACACTAAGTCATTGTGCAGCATAAGCTTGGAACGATTCGCCGTCGGTAGCGAGGGGCTCTATTTCCTGTTCAGGAGCACAGAACGTGACCAAGAAAGAGATCGTGAAGGCGATTTCGGACGAGTTGGGTCTGACTCAATTGACGACGAAGGAAATCGTTCAGAAGACGTTTGACGCGATTATCGAGACTCTGGTTGAGGACCGAAGGATCGAGTTGCGAAACTTCGGTGTCTTCGAGGTGCGAATGCGTGCTGCGAGAACAGCCCGAAATCCACGAACAGGTGGACAGGTGGAAGTTCCGGCCAAGTTTGTCGTCTCGTTCAAGCCCGGCAAGGAGATGGAAGCCAAGGTCAGAGAGCTGGAGGAGAAAGAAGCCGCCAGAGCTCGACTTTCCCAGCAGGCGAAGTCAGGAAATTCTGGTTCCTGAGCCGTTGCTGAAGTTGTGAGAGAATCGCTGCCCCCTGATTTGTGCATCGCCCTGGATCCTGTTTTCACCGCGAATGTCTGAACTGTTTCAGACTCGTCGAAAAAAATCAGAGAACCACCACTTCCGAAGACTGTGGCAGCCGCCGTGACTGAGCGGCGGTAGATGTGTGCAGGGAAGGACGTTGCGATGAAGATGCGAAATCGGCTGATGGCGGGATTGCTGCTTGCATGCACTGCGATGACAACAGGCTGCATGATGCCAATCTGGAGCCCGAATCCTGACGTGCGGGCGCGTCAGTTGATTTATCAGTCAGAGAGCCTGCGGCACATCCCGGAGATCTGGGAGCGTATCTGGGGGCTGGATCAGCCTGACCTCGCGACTCCCTATCGAGTTCACGGCGGTGTGATCTGAGCCGGAACGGTTGTGGATGGCGTATGCCGGGCTGCTGACCGGGTGTCTGACGAGGGCATGCGGTGTCAGTGAGAGGCAGTGCGCCCACGGGGCAGAAAATACTGACAGTCGGCGCGCTTGTGCACGCCGACTGTTTTCGCGCGCCTGGCGCAGTCTGAGCGGAACCGTCGGGGGCGGGGTTACTGCAGCTCGATGGTGCGGCGAGGATCCTTCTGGTCGCGGTTGGAGATTTCAGGTCGCAGGGCACGAATTTCACGGAGTGGCCGCCCCTGGGGTTCCAGCGATAACCGCGTTCCAGCCACCTCAATCTCTCGGATTCTGTAGGTTCGGATACTGGCGTTGCGAGTGCCTGCGGTGCCAACTCCAGGTACGAAGGCAGGGAACAGATTGGGGACTCGGCTGTAAGCTCTGCCGGCACCAGGTTCAGCGGCATCTTCTTCGAGGATCACTTCAATTCGGGGAGTGCCTGGGTACCGAAGCGTCATTTCCAGTGTTTCGCCAGTCTCTCCGGACGAAGGAGTGCTGAGTGATGGCGAGAAGCTAACCTCCATCCGGTCTTCCAGTTCTCTGTGTCCCGAGTACTCAAAGGTCCGACTGCCATCAGAGATGGTGGCCGTGGCATCATTGAGCTTCCAGGCGATGGACGCGGCCACGGCGATTGAGCTTGTGCGTCCAACGGTTCGGGGGACAGCGGTGAGCGTGGAGGCGAGGTACTGTGAGGCATTCTCGGGGAGTTGCTCTGATCCCAATAGTCGAGCGCAGAGGAGCAGACCGGGGACTGGAATCCGCCGCAGCATTTCGTCGTCGCTCAGCACCATCCTGAGTTGTTCCTTATCACCGGCGTGGTAGTACAGGGACGCGAGGGCCACGGAGCTCTGGTCGGTTTCCAGTTGTTCATCGACATTGCAGAGAATTCGTTCTTCAGCTGCCTGATACTGTTCGTGGCGTCCCAGGATCCATGCACAGACGAGGTTTGCTTCCCAGTTTCTCGTGGAGTATTCGAATGCGCGCTGAGCTGTGGTCGCCGCCGCCGGATCGCCGTTGCTTTCCTGAATCAGCCCGAGATTGGCCATGCTGCTGGCCAGCATGTCGTCCTGTCGGAAATGTCCCTGACCAATTTCTGTCAGTCGACGGAATGTCTGCGCGGCCTCGTCGGTGTCACCCATCAGTTGTTGAGTTCTGGCGACGTAATACCAATACGGCGGATAGCACTCCATAAATCGTTCGAGGCGTCGGAGAGATCGCAGGCGAACGTCGGGCTTTTCGATGGCGAGAGCTTCAGAGAGCTGATCGAGGTCCTGGTCGCGCAGCAGCCAGCGGTCCGGGATGTCATTCTTGCGACTGAGTTTCCAGAAGCTGTCGAGAAAGCTGGAAGAGCGTGTCATCAGTGACTGGAACTGAGTTTTCTCGACCTGCCACAGATCCGAATCTCGTTTCAATTGCGTGGAGCGATAATCCCACCAGCTGTTGGCACCGGTCTGGATTACGGATCCCAGCTGCCCCGTAGCGGCCTGAGCGCCGATCACGAAAAAATCGGTCCCCATTTTTCGCTGGACACCGCGCTGAAATCCCTCCTTAATCACAGTTCGTTCGCGATCCCCGATTTCCACCATTCCGATCTCATCGAGGATCGAGCGATACAGAGAGATGACTTCCGGATCATCGATCTGGTTCAGGTCAAGGTTATTCAGGATCCGCTGCTGTTCTTCGAACAGCACTTTTTTGGATCCTGCCTTGCGGATTCGATGCAGAGCCGCGCGACAGTAATTCAGTGTCACAGCTGTTTTACGGCGGGACACTTCGGATTCTCGTCCGGGCAGATCGTCCTTCGAGTCACCGGGAAGCTGGGCGAAGCTGTTCAGTGGGAACAGCAGTGCAGCGCAGAGCAGGAGTAACACTTGTTTCATGGTCGTGAGTCACTGATCGGGGATTAGCTGAGTGCTGTGGTCCGGGCCATGCCCGCATCAGGCCACCAGCCTGAGGGTCGACAGCGAACTGTGTCGAATGCAGCACTTCAACAATTCCTAACCAACTGACGTCAGTTCATCCATGAACCGCGCAGCCGTACGCTCACTATGTTTTCATCCGATTTCGCAAAGACAATGACGAATCAGGAATGCTCAGAACTTCCCGCATCAATTCTGCGGACGATTTGTATTGCGGGGTTCCGGTAAGCGGCAGAAAATGCCGATTCAGGGATGGCTGGGTGGAGTGGTTGGTGGGTTGCACGCAGCAGACGGTTGTTTGCGCGGGGCATACACCAGTCGATCAGCGTTCGGAGAGTTGCCGAAAGCGGTCGCGAATAACGGCGGTAGTTCCCGGTGTCAGCCAGACGTCCCAGGTCTTTTCGAATCCCGGCATCACCGCGATCGTGTCGATGGGAGCGAGGTAGGAGCAGGCACTCCGATCTTCGTCGCCGTTGCCGAAGCGATAGCAGGTGAGCTGACGGGCGGCAGGCACATAGCATCCAATCCCGAAATCAGAGTCATCAACCCATGCGGCCCAGTGTTCGGTCATGGGGTGGTATTCGTTGGGCCATCCGGGCTGACGGCGAGTCACGGGT
This sequence comes from Planctomycetota bacterium, assembly GCA_039796955.1. Classification (GTDB taxonomy): domain Bacteria; phylum Planctomycetota; class Planctomycetia; order Planctomycetales; family Planctomycetaceae; genus SXXK01. Next base: position 10,683 of record JBDKIW010000161.1, on the reverse strand, counting down.
TGCCCTGTCCATGGCTGACTGCCGTCATAGGTGACCAGTGTGGCGTACTTCGGGTCGACAAACAGTGCCGGGAGTTCCTGATGGTGGGCTGGATGTGAGATTTGACCGGTGTAGTGAAAGCGGAAGCGGATATGCACCAATTCCTGCTGCAGCGTCACGGTCTGTTCCATGATCACGTCTTCAACAGGTTGACCGGTAGCCCAGTGAACAGGTTGAGTGCGGATTTGGGCGTGGGAAGTAGTGACCTGCTGATCGAGAAGTTTTGAGGATTTTCCTCTCCAGTCGCCCCCCTGAACAGGATTCCATCGCCAGGGTTGTCCATTCCAGTCGGAACCGTCCAGGCTGCCATACCACGATTGCTGGATCAGACGTCCTCGATCGAAGTGATTGATCAGATTGTGGTCCTTGTCGGCCTGACTGATCCACGCAATGGCTCCGCCGGACTTCCGGAGCAGTCCGACTTTTAAGTGCGGATTGCGCAACCAGATCCAGTCTTCCTGAGTTTGTTCTTCGGAGCCGGCTGTTGGCTGCTGTGATTCCTGCGCGGGCAGGGAATTCAGCAGCAGCGACAGCAGCAGGCCGGCGAGCCGGAACATGGTCAGGCTGTGTGGGAAGGCGTTCATCGGGGAGTCAGCACGTCACGTCCGACCCATGGTCTGAGGACCTGAGGCACGACGACGCTGCCGTCTTCCTGCTGGTAATTTTCCAGCACGGCGATGATGGCGCGTGCGCAGGAAATGGCCGTTCCGTTGAGGGTATGGACAAACTGCGTGCCCTTGCGATCCGGGCTTTTGCAGCGAATATTGAGGCGTCGAGCCTGATAGTCGGTGCAGTTGGATGCGCTGGTGACTTCACCGTATTCGCCACCGTCACCGCGTCCCGGCATCCAGGCTTCGATATCGAACTTGCGATAGGCCGGTCCACCGAGATCCCCGGAGGCGGTATCGATCAGTCGATAGGGGATCCCGAGCGCCTGAAAGATTTCTTCTTCGATACGCAGGATTTCGAGGTGCAGTGCGTCGGAGTCTTTGACGTCCGGACCGGCATAGCCGAACATTTCCACCTTTGTGAACTGGTGGACTCGATAGATACCGCGCGTGGCGCGTCCGGCGGCACCGGCTTCGGTGCGGAAGCAGTGTGACAGTCCGGCATACTTCAGTGGCAGCGTGGACAGATCGAGCGTTTGATCCTTCTGCACACCTCCGAGCGTAATTTCGGCGGTCGCGACAAGGCTGAGATCACTGTCGGCGACGGAGTAAATCTGAGTTTCGTTGCCGCGGGGATTGAACCCGATCCCTTCCAGCACGCTGTCGCGGGCGAGGTCGGGCGTTGTGAAGAGAGTGAACCCTTCGGAGCGAAGTTTGGTGAGTGCGAATTGCACGAGAGCCATTTCGAGCATGACCGCGTCATTTTTCAGGAAATAGAATCCTGAGCCGGCGACGCGAGCACCGGCTTCGAAGTCGATCAGATCCAGAATCTGAGCGATTTCGACGTGGTCTCGGGGTTTGAAAGAAAAGACCGGCTTCTGCCCCCAGACGCGGAGTTCTGCGGCATCGGCTTCGCCACCGATCGGGGCGGCGGGGTGTGTCATGTTGGGGATGCGGGCCTGTTCGGCCTTGAGCTGTTCTTCGACAACGCGGAGTTTGTCTTCTGCGGCGGCCACCTGATCGCGAAGGACTTTGCCATGTTCGATCAGTTGGGGACGTTCTTCGGCTGAGGCTTTGGGGATTTTCCCGGACAGCTCTTTCTGCTGTCGGCGGAGATCATCCGCGGTGACAATGAGTGCGTTGCGTTCGTCTCGCAGCCGAATGACGGCATCGACGTCCACAGCAACGCCGCGTTTTCGGCAGTTGTCAACAACCTCATCACGATGATCGCAGATGAACTGCAGATCCAGCATGGAACAGCTCCTGAACGTCAGTCATCGGTGTCTCAAGGCTGCGGTATCGGGCGATGACTGATGGCTCGCCTGAACCGGCAGTGCGGCGGGAATGTTCCGCCGGATCGATCAGAATCCCGTCCTGAAACGGGGCTGTTTTCAGGTCGTTCTGGTTGGCGCTACGCGGGACAGTTCATCCCAGAGGCAGGCGCTGGCCAGAGTACCGCGGTGAAAATCCTGCAGATGAATGTGTTCATCGGGGCTGTGCAGGTTGTCCGAATTCCGACCCCAGCCGAGTAGCAGCGTATCGATTCCGAGGATCTGTTTGAAGCTGAGAACAACGGGAATGGAGCCGCCTTCACGAAACAGGACGGGTGGTTGTCCGAACGCGGTCTGGATCGCTCGGCGAGCGGCGGCCAGCCAGTCACTGGTAGGGTCGAAGACAAAGGCTTCACAGCCGTGAAAGCGGCGGAACTCAAACTCGATTCCGGGAGGGCATTGTTCCTTCAGGAACGCTTCCAGCGCATCCAGGATTTTTGTGGGATTCATACGCGGGACAAGCCGACAGGTGATCTTCGCGAGTGCTCTGGAGGGGATAATTGTTTTCGGGCCTTCGCCGGCGTAGCCCCCGGAAACTCCGTTGATATCGCAGGTGGGGCGTGCCGTGCGGCGTTCGAGTGTTGACCAGCCGGTTTCACCGAACACCGCACTGCTGCCAACTTCCTGAAGAAAATCACGTTCTGAAAATGGCAGCCGCGAGTACTCTTCACGTTCCACCGGGGTGAGTTCCACAACGTCATCATAGAAACCCGGAATGCTGATGCGGCCATCCGGTCCCACGAGCGTGCCGCACATCCGAGTGAGTGCGTTGACAGGGTTGGCGATGCTGCCACCGTAGATGCCACTGTGCAGATCTTTGCCGGGGCCTTTGAGTCGGACTTCTGCCGCCACAATGCCGCGCAGACCACAGGTGATCGCCGGGATGCCGTCGCCGTACTGACTGGTATCACTGATGACGGCCACGTCCGCCCGCAGCAGGTCACGATGTGTCTCAAGGAAGTGGTCCAGATGGACACCGCCGCATTCTTCTTCGCCTTCAATCAGCACTTTGACGTTCAGCGGCAGTTCACCATTGACCTGCATCCACGCCTGGATGGCCTTCAGGTGAGTGAACAGCTGGCCTTTGTCATCGGTGGCTCCGCGGGCGAACAGTTTCCCGTCGCGCACCTGAGGTTCGAAGGCGGGTGTGGTCCAGAGGTTCAGTGGATCCGGCGGCTGCACGTCGTAATGACCGTAAATCAGCACGGTCGGGAGTGCCGGATCCCGCAGTCGCTCGCCGTAGACAATCGGGTGTCCCGGTGTGGGATAGATCGTGGCAGACAGACCGGCGTCCAGCAGGGCCTGTTTCACCCATGCCGCGCACTCCTGCATCTGTGGCGCGTAGGCACTGTCCGCGCTGACACTGGCAATCCGCAGGAACTGGCAGAGTTCATCCAGGGCTGTCTGCTGACGATCCACAAGAAACGACAGGATTTTCTGCATTGAACCATTCCGCAAGAAGCTTGTCACCAGCCGCCCGTTTCGGAAACATCTCCGAAAACGTCTGAGGGCCGACCGGATTGATGCTGCAGCAGGATTGCCTTGACTGTCACCTGCGGCCGAATATCGACGCCGAAGGGGAAATCTTCGCCAAAAATTCGCAGAAAACACAGCGAAACCGGCCGGCAGCAGCATTTCCGGGAATTCCACTCGCCACGTATCATAGCACAGCCGGGGATTTCCTGCAGTGACATCAGATTCAATCCGGTTTTTACATTTTCGCCGAATTTGATTATTGTCTGCCCACGCAATCTGAGTCTTCAGATTCCAAAGTCCTGCCCGTCGTGCCTTCCTGTTTCCTCTTCTGTCCGACTGGACGAAGTCCTCGTCCTGGAAAGTTTTCAAATGCCTCGTCCCGCGTTTCTGCTGGCTCTGACACTGCTGGTGATCGGTGGTTCTGTGTCTGCGTCCGATTGGCCTCAGTGGCGTGGTCCGCAGCGTAATGGGCAGTCTGATGAAAAGCTGGCATCGCATGACTGGTCCGCGCAGCCACCTCAACTGCTGTGGACCGTGGAGGGGTTTGGTGCGGGGTATTCCAGTGTCGCTGTCGCGGAAGGTGTGCTGTACACGCTGGGGAACGCGGACGAAGGACAAGTGGTACTGGCGGCCAGTGCCGACACCGGTGAAATCCGCTGGAAGAAAGCGGTCACCGATTCCAAACCGGCTCACAGTTACGAAGGGTCTCGCTGCACACCGACTGTGGTGGGCGACCTGCTGTATGTGATCACCTCGGACGGTTCCATCGCCTGTCTGAAGACAGAAAACGGTGAGCTGGTCTGGCAGCGCAAGTTCAGCGACTGGCAGGGAAAAATGATGTCCGGCTGGGGATTCTCAGAATCGCCGCTGGTCGACGGAGAACGAGTGCTCTGCACTCCCGGTGGCAATGACGCTCTTGTCGTGTGTCTGAATCGCCTGACGGGTGCCGACATCTGGGCCTGCAAAGGGACGTTTGAAGGGGATTCAGGCAAGGACGGCGCTGGCTATTCGTCGATCGTCACATCTGAAGCCCTGGGCATTCCGCAGTACGTGCAGCTGACCGGACGAGGCTTGATTGGAATCAACGCGGCGGATGGTCGCCAGTTGTGGAGTTACAACCGCGTGGCCAATGGTGTCGCCAATATTCCGACCCCACTGATTGATGGCAATTTTGTCTTCGCCTCCACCAGTTACAAGACCGGCGCAGCGCTGGTTGAACTGAAAAAGAATGGTGATCAGATTGTGGCGGAAGAAAAGTACTTTCTGGAAGGAAACGTGTTCAACAATCATCACGGCGGGATGATTCTGAAGGATGGCTATGTCTATGCCGGCCATCAGCAGAATGAAGGATTTCCGACCTGTGTGAAAATGAGCACAGGCGACATCGTCTGGGGTGGAAAGCTGCGCGGCCCGGGCAGTGGTTCCGCAGCGATCCTGCATATCGATGGCCATCTGATCTTCCGCTACCAGAATGGCGTTGTGGCCCTGATCGAAGCCACCCCGGATGAATACCGTCTGAAGGGATCTTTCAAGCCCGATTATCAGGAAGGCGCCAGCTGGGCGCATCCGGTGGTCGTGAATGGCCGGCTGTATCTGCGTGAGCAGAACAAGCTGATGTGCTATCAGGTTGGAAAATGAAGTCCCCCGCAGACCGGCACCCTGCGACGCGTGTTCCGTCAGCACAGTCTGGCTGAGCACGCGTTTCGTGGCTGCGCCGTTGTGGGCCACCTGCGTGTGCCCTCGCCTGCCGATGTCGCTCGGATCCTTCAGAGGGTCAGTCTCGGCCTGCGCGAGAGGCTTTTTCCGGACAGTTCCTTTGCCTTTTGGAAACGACCATGCCTGCTGTTCCCCGACGACGATTCTGCTGCTCGCTTTTTGTGCTGTGTCTGCTGACTCTGGTGAGCCCTGCCCTTCCCGCTCAGCAGTTTGAGCTGGAGGCTGTCGGTGAACAACACTGGTACAAAGGCAACATGCACACTCACACGCTGTGGAGTGATGGTGATGATTTCCCCGAGAATGTGGCGTTGTGGTACAGGGAACACGGATATCAGTTTCTGGTCTTCACTGACCACAATACGTTGCTGCAGAAGGAACGCTGGTTGAACATTGCCAAACGCAAAGGCAGCGAGCAGGCCCTGGACAAGCTGCGGGCGAATTGGCCGGCTGAATGGATTGAAACGCGTGGTTCCGGTGAGACTCTGGAAGTGCGGCTGAAAACTTTTGACAGCATCTTCGAAAAGCTCGCGATTCCTCAGCAGTACCTGTTGATTCAGGGTGAGGAGATTACGGACCGATTCGGAAAGTTGCCGGTGCACATGTGTGCCACCAATACCAATGAGCTGCTGCCACCGACTGGCGGGGACAGTATTACCGATGTGATGCAGCGAAACATTGATGCCGCGGTGTCCCGTCGCGAACGCACCGGCGTCCGGACTCTGGTGCACCTGAACCATCCGAATTTTGGCTACGCGGTGACCGCCGAACAATTGATGAAGGTTGTGGGTGAAAACTTCTTCGAGCTCTACAACGGGCATCCATCGGTCGAGAATGACGGAGATGCTTCGCACGCATCGACGGAACGCATGTGGGACATTATCAACAGCATGCGGCTGCAGATGCTGAACCTGCCGCTGATGTATGGGCTGGGGACGGATGACGGCCACAACTACTTCCAGACCGAAGCGGGCAAGGGGGCGCAGCCTGGTCGAGGCTGGGTGGTTGTGCTGGCCGAAACGCTGACTCCGGATGCACTGGTGCAGGCCCTGGAAGCGGGACGCTTCTATTCGTCGTCCGGTGTACGTCTGAATGCCGTCCGCTGTGATGGCCGGGGGCTGGAAGTGGATATTGTGCCTGAGGAAGGTGTGACGTATCGAATCGATTTCATTGGCACGGATCGGGGCTTCCCTCAGGAATCCTCTGCGGCGTCAGAGTTGCCGGAAAATGCCGACAAGCTGACTCGGGTCTACAGTGATCAGATTGGTCGCACGCTGCACACGGTTGAGGGGGCGTCCGGTCGCTACGAGTTTCGAGGCAACGAGTTGTATGTGCGGGCCGTGGTGACGTCGTCGCGCAAGCACCCCAATCCGTCAGCGGCGGGTGAGTTTGAGCGGGCGTGGGTCCAACCCGTGGCGATCTCCCGCTGAAGCCGGAAACGGTTTCGGCAGCGCGTTAGAATTCCCTTGTTCCGGAGCGGTCCGATGCGGTTGATCGTGGTGGCGGCGACAATTCTGGCGGCGCTGTCGGGAATTCAGGCACAAGCGGCTGATGGTTTTCGTCCGCCAGAGGACGTGGAATTTGTCTCTGATCGGGACGGATCGTCGCAGCGCTATGTGGTGCTGGTACCAGAGACATTTGACCCGGGGCGACCACTGGATGTGCTGATCGCCCTGCATGGCCACGGGTCCGATCGGTGGCAGTTTGTGAAGCAGGACCGAGCGGAATGTCGGGAGTCACGTCGGGTCGCGGCAGAAGCGGGCATGCTGTTTGTCTCCCCGGACTATCGAGCCCCCACCTCGTGGATGGGCCCGGCGGCGGAGGCGGATCTGCAACAAATTGTTGACCAATTGCATCAAACGTATCGAATTCGCCACGTGGTGATTTGTGGTGGTTCCATGGGAGCGATGTCGGCACTGGCTTTTGCGGCGCGGCATCCTGAAGTTGTGGACGGTGTGGTGGCACTGAACGGCACGGCGAACATGCTGGAGTACGATCAGTTTCAGGAAGCCATACAGGCGTCCTACGGCGGGACACGGGAACAGCAGCCCGACGTCTACAAAACGCGATCGGCGGAGTTGTACGCAGAACGCCTGAAGATGCCTGTCGCCACAACAACCGGCGGCCGGGACACTCTGGTGCCAGCCGCCAGCGTGCTGCGACTGACGAAGGCCCTGAAGCAGCAGGGGACTCCTGTGCTGGCGATTCACAGACCGGAAGGTGGTCACGACACCAACGCGGAAGACACAAGGGCCGCATTGATGTTTGTGCTGAAGACGCTGGCTGCTGGTGAATGATGGGGTTGGTGGGGAACTTGATGGGGTTGGTGGGGAACTTGATGGGACGGATGGGACCGAGGGGACGGATAAGACTGATGGGGCCCATAAGTCCCATCTGTCTCATCAGCTAGCGGGGTCGCGGATGCCGAATTCCAGTTTCCAGCGTTTGCCGGTGGTTTCCTGGACACACCACAGTTCCAGGATTCCAAGTTCGGTGATGCGCGAAAAAAAGTGAACGGGGACCCAGCCGTCTTCGGAGTCGGTGTCTGCTGGCAAGGTGGTTTCCAGGGAGTCCGTTTCCTGCAGTTCCTCAGCCGACCAGCGCTGCACTTCGGTGCCGGGTTGATCCGCCTTTCTGGCGGATGAGCTGAAGAAGCGGAAGCGTGCGGGTTCACCAACGACAAGGCCGATGTCTCCGGAGGGAACTTCGGCTTCTGTGCCTTCTTCCATGCCCTGCGGGACGACACACAGTGCTTTGAGCGGACGACCGGCGCCGGGCACGGCCAGTCCGGCGGTTTCGATGCCGACGTAGTACGACCGTGGGGCTCCGCCGCGAATGCGGACGCCGCCGTGTTCGCGGGACCAGCCGTAAAAACAGGCACCACGGGCCACGGAAAAATCCAGGTCCTCGTCCCCTTCAACAGGCAGAGGTGGTTGCTGGGGGAACCAGAGCTGCAGCTGGCTGAGAAGTCGATTCCGCAAGGCCGCTCCACGGAACACACCGCCGTTGAACAGGACACAGCGTGGTGCGGTCAGGCCGGAGGACTGCTGCAGGAACGATGCGAGGTGACGGGTGATGGCGGTGTCGGTTTCCCATGGCAGCCCCAGTTCCCGAAACCCTGAGCCGGAGGTGCGGCGAGGACGATCGGTGATGGGCACGTCGGGGAAGAAGCCCTGCAGCAGCAATTCTGTGGCCTGATGGCGATCGACGGTGACGGAGACCAGGCCTCCGATGAGGCGGCTGCCGCGTCCGGGGATCGAGATCGTGTGCGTTTCCGGGCCCGCTCCCGACAACAGGGTTTCCTTGGCGTGGCGGCACTGATGCCATAGCGAGACGGACTGCCAGGGATCGAGGGTGACGCCTTTGTCGCTGAAAAGTCCGGCCACGTGATGGGCCAGTGCGAGGTCCATATTGTCACCGCCGACGAGCAGATGATTGCCGGTCGCTGCGCGGTTCAGGACTAGTTCCCCCTGTTCCTCGGCAACTTCCACCAGGGTCAGGTCTGTTGTGCCGCCGCCGATATCGCAGATCAGCATGCGGTCGCCGACTTTGAGCAGTTGACGCCAGCGATCACCGACGGTGTCCAGCCATGCGTAGGTGGCCGCCTGTGGTTCTTCGAGGAGCCGGAATGAGTCCGGAAATCCGGCGGCCAGAGCGGCTTCGCGAGTCAGTTCGCGGGCGGCGGCATCAAAGGAAGCCGGGACGGTGAGTACCACCGACTGATCGGCGAAGGCGTGTTCGGGAAAGGCCTGGTGCCATGCGGCGATCAGATGTTCCAGGTATCGTTGAGCGACGAGCACCGGGGAAACCTTCGGTATGGAATCCGGTGCCTGCCAGGGAAGGATCGGCTGTCGGCGGTCCACGCGGCTGTGGCAAAGCCAGGATTTGGCGGCGGCCACGGTGCGGTCGGGGGCTTCGGCGGACAGAGAGCGAGCGAGGGCTCCTGTGGCAAAGGTGGCCTCGTTGCTCCACGGCATCCGAAAGACGCCGGCTGCGGCCTCGCTGTCAGTGGCCAGATACAGGAATGAGGGCAGGACGGGGCGAGCTTCGATGGTCTGTGGGGCTGTGAACTGGGGAATGGGCAGAACGGTGACGTTTGCGCGTTCCTCATGCAGAGCAGCGTAAGCCAGCACGCTGTTGGTGGTGCCCAGATCGATGCCGATGACAAATGCAGCAGCCATGGTTTTCTGTCAGGAATGGCGGTCAGTTCGAACATGTCGGCGGGGGACTGCCCGCTGCCGACGACTTACAGATTGTGTTGACGGGACGAGGTCGCGGGATCCTGTGCTGCGGGTTGTTTTTCCAGTCCCAGCCGGAAAATCACCCAGACGGCGGTCCAGCATTCCCGCAGGTTGATTTTAGTCGTTCCGTACCTGCGATCCTCAAAAAAGAAGGGGATTTCCTGCATCTTCCCTTCCACTTGCCGGCAGCGAAACAGAATTTCCTCCTGGATGGCATAACCGGTTGCGCGGATGCGGGTCCAGTCGATACGTTGCAGAAGCGAAACGCGGTAGCAGCGAAAGCTGCCGCTGTTGTCCCGAGTGCGAAGTCCCAGCATCAGTCGGGCCCAGAAATTGATGGACCAACTCATGAGTTTTCGTCTCAGGGACCATCCCTGGACACCGCCTCCGGGGACGTAGCGTGAAGCGATGGCGACATCGCAGGTTTGCAGAGCAGCAAGGAGCCGTGGCACGCAGTTGGGGGGATGACTGAAGTCCGCATCCATATTGACGACACAGTCAAAGTGGTGCTCGATGGCATAGTGCAGGCCGGCGAGCGTGGCGGATCCCAGTCCCAGCTTGGCCGGTCGATGCAGCAGATGGACCGCCGGGTACTGTTGCTGCAGGTCCAGCACAGCCTGTCCGGTACCGTCCGGGGAATTGTCATCGATCACGACGATCGACGCCTGCGGCACTTCAGACAGCAATTGCGGGATCAGTTCGCGCACGTTGTCCCGTTCGTTGTACGTGCACAGCATGATCAGTGTCTTCACGATGCATCCCCCGGAAAATCAGAAAGGGGGGGCAAGGGTGTTCTCTTATCTCGGGTGTCGGGCGAGGTATTGCTTTCACACGATAAAAATTGTTCCCTGAGTTTTCGTTCGAGTGTCAGTGGTGGCAGGTTGAGTCCGTTGCGGAAATGCTCGATCTCCTGCAGTCGGGACGGTACCAGTCCCCGCGACTCCTCCGGACCCGCTGCCCGGCGGACGCAGCGCAGCAGCAGGTTTTTGGGAGTGTGTTCCATATCGATGAATTCCAGAATCTGTGACTGATAGCCCGCAGCAGTCATCAGCGAAGCCCGCATGGAATCTGTGGCGAGCGTGCAGAAGCGTTCGCGAGTGATCCCGTAACTGGTGAGTGGTTGCAGCGGGTTTCCGGTCATGAGCTGGTTCATTTCATGCTGACAACAGGGAACCGCGAGAATCACGCGAGCCCCCCACTGCACGGATTGTGCGAGGGCGTCATCGGTGGCAGTATCACAAGCGTGCAGAGAAATGACCATGTCGGGGCTGGTGT
>JBDKIW010000160.1:0-2840 GCA_039796955.1 Planctomycetota bacterium | reverse complement strand
GAACAGCAGCCTGAACAGAAACAGGCCTACGGCGACAAGTTCCTTGGAGAAACAATCGCCGCCAGTCTGCAGAACCGACCAGGACTCAGCGTGAAATCCTCTGCCCTGCGCGACACGGATCAGGGACTGTCTCAGACTCTGCTCGATCAGACCGATGTCCTGATCGTCTGGAGTCATGTGCGGGTTCGCGAGCAGAACGATGACATCATGGAAGCCGTCGTCAAACGAGTGCAGCAGGGACAACTGTCGCTGATCGCCCTGCACTCCGCACACTGGCACAAAGTCTTTGTCCGACTGATGCAGGAACGTGCAAAGACCGATGCACTGCAGCAGATTCCTGAGACCCAGCGGGCCTCAGCCAAATGGGAATATGTGAACGCCAGTCCCTATGGGAAGGGCGTCAAAGCCGATGACCGGCTGACACCGTTCCTCGAAACCGGCACCGATGGCATTTTCAAACTGACCCTGCCACAGTGCGTGTTTCCCGCCTGGCGTCCTGATGGAGTTGCCTCACATGTCACTACGCGACTGCCCGATCATCCGATTGCCGCGGGCCTGCCTGCCACATGGGATATCCCGCACACCGAAATGTATGGCGAACCTTTTCACGTGCCCGAGCCGGATGCAGTGATCTTTGAAGAACGCTGGGACAAAGGGGAATTCTTTCGCAGCGGCTGCCTGTGGAAAATCGGGAAAGGACATGTCTTTTACTTCCGTCCCGGCCACGAAATCTTTCCCGTCTTTCTGCAGGCAGAGCCACTGCGTGTCCTTGAAAATGCAGCGAGATGGCTGCCCACAGCAGCGACAGAATAAGCCCGGCAGCAGGTATCATCCCGATCAACGCCCGTCAGCGAATTCCTCGGGCTGACGCCTGCGCCTCCTGCAGCAGCGTCTTCATCGCCTGTCCCATGGCGTCACCAATCAGATAATACGTCTCTGCATTCGTATTCCAGTGATAACCCTGACCACTGGGTGACTCTTCCTTCTCGCGCCAAAAGGTACGCGTTCCCACAAAAGCCACATTGCCGCGAAACTCCGGATACTCAGCCACTGCGGCCTGGGCTTTCATCAGCGACAACGCTCGTGGATGAGTCTCTTTCAGACCGGTCATGCCTGTTTCAGCAATCACAAACGGAAGCTTCTCCACACCCAGATCCCGTCGAAGATCACGAATCAGGTGCGCCAGATTCGACTCATACTCTGCGTTGAATGAGTCGCTGATTCGATCATTCCAGCCCTGATGCCAGCCGAATCCACACAGCTCCCAACGGCCATCAGACCCCGGCACCAGTTCCTCAAGCCTCGAATGAGTCTCCTTCGTCAGCCGCAGAATTTCCCGGTAATAATGGCCCACAGCCTCCGGATTGGCCGCGAGTTCCGCATCCTGTTTTTCCCCCAGCGAATAGGGAATCTTTCCGGCACTCGGCGGGCGAAAATCCACCGCCAGACTCTTGCCACCCCACGCGCACTTGATCAACAGCACCGGCTCAGCCAGCTCATCTCCCATGACCCAGCCGAATCCCAGCTCCGGCCCGATCCGATCAGTTTTTACACCAAACCCCGTCGTCAGCGCACCATGGCGATCCAGATAAGAAATCCACACATCATCCCGAACACTCCAGCCCCCCTGCGCATCCACCAGATGTGCAAATCGCTCCGCGGACTCAGGAGCCCGAACGAGAAACTCCAGACTACCACGCCCACCATTGCGAGCAGGATCCGCAGCAATGATTCCGTGGCCCTCCATATTGGACTGCCCAGCCAGAATAAACACCTTGACCCGCTTCACAGGGTCCGCACCCAGCGACTCCCCGGCCCAAAGCCCCACCGTCAGCAACAGCAACCAGACCCTGCCCATGTGCACTCTCTTTTTTCGTACGCTCTATCAGGAACAACCAACCCTTCTTCTCAAGCCACCCACTCTCGAATCTCACATGGAAACTGTCAATCGCACTGAGTGATTTGTCCGGACCGCAAAATCGCGATGAACCAAAGGCATAATTCTGTTGCTCTTCACTAATTTCTTCTTTACTGATTCATATTTTATAACAGTTAGCTCTTTAATTTCGGACGACCAACGGAACCAGCACCTGACGCGTTATCAGTTCCCCGATCTTAGTCGTCCAGCCATCCCAGCAGCCAGTCACGCAGTTTTCGACCCACGTTGCGGGCTGCGTACAGACGGTCGGACGTCGTGACCCGTTCGTCGCCGTCAAGGTCTCCGTTCAGATTGCTGCCCCGCTGTCCCAACTGGGATGTCACAAGTGCGGTATCGGCAGCATTCACGACGCCGTTTCCATCCGCATCTCCAAAGAGCCGGAAGAATTCAAAGTGCGCGTCGTTCCAGTTTCCATCTGCATTGGTGTCGACGCTGATTCTGTAAAATCCATCCCCCGCGACTGTTGTGCGACTCCCTCCCAATCCATTCGCGCCAAAGTCGAATCGCACTTTTGAACCCGTGACAGAGCCGGTGCCCAGTGCCACCGGTTCACCACTGCCTGCCGCGACGCCGTCTGCTTCATCACGCGTAATGCTGAAGCGCTCCATGCGGATTCGACCTCCGCTCAGCAAATCGGAGACTCCTGCCGCACTGCTGAACTGCAGGTCCAGATAACGAATCCACGAACGCTGCAACGCTCCCAGCTGCACGTCAATTCCCGTAGCGGTCAGTGACGGCGGCGGATCAAAGCGACGTGTCAGTGTGACATCGCCAGCGGCCGGGGCGTCTTCCGTGTTCTGCCGCGAGTCCACACCGACCGTGTAAAACTGATATGTATGCTGCACTCCATCCACAAGCCCCGACCACTGCAGCGAAGCCGAATGTTGACCACCGCCTGTCG
>JBDKIW010000159.1:0-6273 GCA_039796955.1 Planctomycetota bacterium | reverse complement strand
GCTGCACGCAGCCGACGAGAGGAATTCGGTCCGGCGACGGGTGATGGGGCACTGTTCTGCTGGTTCTTCAGCCGAGCATCAAGACTCCGCACCAGCAGTTCGGGAGCCGCCCGAAATCCGGACGGAGCCATCGCTCTGGCTTTTTCGGCCCATGTCCGCGCCTGTAGCAGATTTCCAGTAGCCTCGTGGGCCTTCGCGAGTGAATTCAGGTGCTTCCAGTCCTTGTATTCAGACAATTTGCAGGCCTGCTCAGCCGCGTGCAGGGCCAGCTCGGGATTGCGGACATCCGGTTGTTCACTGGAGATCAGCAGAATGGCATAATTCTGCCACGCAGCCGAATTGTCCGGAGTCAGCTCGACCAGTCGCTGATAGTCTGCCGCCGCCTCCTTGTGACGCTTGAGCAGAACCAGAGCGGCTGCGCGATTGCTGAGCGCTCGCGATTCTCGTGGCTGTAATTCGAGCGTCCGCGTCCATGATCGCACGGCGTCATCAACACGTTTGAGCTGATACAGCACGATTCCGCGGTTGTACCATGCCACACTGTTTCCAGGGTAACGTTGCAGCAACGTATCGTACAGCCGCACTGAATCTTCAGGGCGATTATCATCGGCCGCGATCCGCGCCATCAACGCCATCGCCAGTGGGTCCTCAGGACGCAGTTCAAGGCAGTGTTTCAGGTCTTCAATCGCCGGAATAAACTGTCGCATCTGATGCCTTGCCTGCCCCCGATACAGCCATGCATCTGCAAGTTCCGGATTGATCTGCAACGCCTGCGTGAGATCTGCAACGGCGCTCTGAGTCCTTGCGACTCGCATCAGCAGCACGCCACGCTTCACAAGGGCCTCTGTATTCGTGGGCTGCAGCTTCAGCACCGCTGAAAGATCTTCGGCGGCCGATCGATAATCATCCGTCTGCAGCGCCAGCGTCGCACGCAGCATGCGGGCCGGGATATGCTCTGGCGCAATTTCCACAAGTTCATCCAGTTCCGACCTTGCGACCTCGGTCCCGTCGGCAGCCGCAAGGCACTGGATCCGATGCCAGATCAGTGTCACGGAATTCCGCAGTCGCACCGTGTCATATTCCAGATCCTGCAGAGCTTCAGCCCGTGCGCCGCGCAGGGACAGCAGTACTCCGCGAACCTGCCTCGCATCAACGTTCTCCGGGTCGCGTGCAATCACAAACATGGCATCTTCCTCAGCATCCGCCCAGTTTTCCTGAATTGTCAGGGCCCGCAATCGCAGTGTCCGCAGTTCGATCTCCTCAGGTGCGGCTTCAATCAGCGGGGTGAGAATCGACAGCGCCTCTGCAGCGCTGCCCGTCTGAATCAGCGATGCTGCCAGCAGGCACTGTGACTGCATGGATCGAGCCGTCGTCGGCATTGACCGAAGATACGTGACTGCACTGGCGGGTTTTCCGAACGCAGCCTCAGCACGAGCACGACACAACAACGCCTCCGGCGATTCAAGTTCGGCAGCAGTCATTGTTCCCAGTTGCCGCACTGCCTCGGACGTACGATTCCTGTCCAGCAACAGCCCCGCATAGGTCAATCGCAACGGCGAAGAAAGGGCCTTTGGTGAACCAGTCACGGCAGCTTCCAGCACCTGCAGAATCTCGTCGCGTTTTCCCTGTTTCTGAAGAATCCGGACAAGCGCCTGCAGCACCTCCGCGGATGGCGACGGCTGACGCAGCACAAACTGCAGATCCGCACAGGCAGCGTCATGCTGTCCCGATGACTCCAGCAGCAAACCACGGCGGAAATAGAATGCAGCGGGATCCGGGGAAACACGAATGGCCTGCGTCAGGTCGTCGATAGCCCTCTGAGAATCCCCCTGCGTCTCGAAGACCGTCGCCCGCAGATTCAGGGCCTCGGCATTTCGAGGCTGCAGACTGAGCAGCGAATTCAGATCCAGCAGTGCGGCAGTCATACTCTCAGAAGCCACATGCAAACTCGCTCGCTTCAACAGCAACACGGGGTCCTGATGTTGCCGGTCGATCAGCAACGAGTACTCGCGGACAGCTTCTTCACGTCGATCCAGGGATTCGAGGAGGTCGGCCCGCAGCATTCTGGCCGCTTCACGCTGGGGCTGCGACTGCAACACCTGCTGGATCGTCACCAGAGCCTCGTCCATCCGCTTCAATTCCACCAGACACCGCGTCAGACTCATCCGCGCATCATTCAGTGCACTCAATTGCGCTGGACCTGCTGACTCCGACTCACCAACCAGCTTCTGCAGTGCTCCGGCAGCAGCTTCAAATGCTCCCTGCCCCATGAGCGACTCAGCCGCAGCAATCCGGGCAGCCATATGCTGAGGCTGCAATTCCAGCGTCTGTCGAAGTAGTCGATCGGCTTCTGAAAAATCACCGGTGGACTGAAGGGTGCATGAAAGTTCAAACAGGGCGTCCGCGTTCCGGGCGTCCAGACGTACGGCCTGACGCAGATCAGCCACCGCGTCCGTCAGGCGTTTCTGTTTCCGCAGAATACGGCCACGTTCCAGCCACCCGGAAAACCTTTCAGGTGCCTTCTGACACACGACATTCAGATCCGCGAGGCCTCGCTCCGGCTTTCCGGCATGACTCCATGCCATACCCCGCAGAACCAACGCGTCGACGTTGCCCTCCTCACGAGTCAGCACGTAGTCCAGATCCTCAATCGCCTGCTCGGGATGCGACTTCCACAAACACATCGCCCGCTGATAGCGCCCGCCGAGGTGCAATGGATTGTGTCGAATCAGCGCATCAAGATCCTCCAGCGCGCTCGTAGTGTCCTGCTGGTCGATCAGGACACACGCACGTTCATAGCGCGCGGCAAAATGTGTGCTGTCCAGACGCAGAGCTTCGCTGAATGACCCGACCGCGGATGTTCGATCACCCAGGTGTTTTTGCGACTGACCACAGGCGACCCACGCGTCAGCCCACGATGGCTTCAGGTTGACTGCAGACTTCAGCGAGTTCACGGCCTCAGCGTGTCGTCCGAGTCCTGCCTGGCAGACCCCCCTTGCATAATGAGACTCTGCCAGAGCAGGATGGAGAGCAACAGCCTGATCAAGCAGACTTAGTGCTCCGGAATGGTCTCCCCGCCGTTGTAATGCTTCGGCCTCGCGGACCAGGGCTTCAGCCTTCTGCTTCTGGCTGGAACAGCCCGCGGGAATCAGAACCAGGCAACAACAGACAATCCACAGTGGCAGACGAGACATATGTTGCATGGCAGTTTCCGCGAACATCGAGACGACACAAAAGGCCGTAATTCACTCTTCGGAACTTCCCTGCTCATCAACAGTCAGCATCATGCCGCCGTAACCACAGAAGGACGTTAAGGGGCTACACTCCGTCGGAAGGCAATTCCTCAGCAAACCGGGAGCCTGCTGGATAGTCACACCCCGCTGCTCACCCACCCATTAACCCTGCGCCGGCAGAAAAGGGGATCGGCATGGCAGCGCGCGGTATTCGGTCCGCAACCTGCAGGATGTCGGAAAATCTCATGCCGTCGAACTGGCTGCGTTAAAGTTTCCCGGGGTTCCCCGACCGGAGCGGTTTCGGAATCGTTAAACGACACGTGGAGAAATTTTCGGGGGGCCTGATCTTTTCCTGTCCCGAACCTTGCGGGCGGCTCATTCCGGGGTGAAGAGGGCCGGAAGGATTGGCCGAAGACATCTGCAGGTTCTGCCGATGACGCAATCAGAGATCAGCCTGTCGGCTGGGAACGTGTTTGCAGAACAGAATTGCATGCAGGGCAACAGCTATGGGACTGACTGGTATTTTTAACGACGATCAGGTCGCAATTCTGGGTGCATTCTTAGCGCTCACCGTCTGCGGTCTGATCACGGCACTCAGCTTTCGTTTCGGGGCTGGCGGACACTCCCAAAGTGAACAGGCAACCCTGCCACTCACAAATTCTGAGCGAAAGACAGATGGAGACGTGAAATCAGGTCGTCGCGCCGCCTGAGCCTTTCTGCCGCAGAATTTGAATGCTGGTCAACGCACGCACGACTCACCAGGCCTCGGCACCTTGTTCGCTGTGAGGCTCATGCCGAAACATTTTCGGAACGGGAACCATGATACGATTTCGAACTCTTGCCGCCGGGGGCATTCTGCTGTTCTCTGGCTACACGCTTGGTGTGCTGACTACTCAGGCTCCGACGCTGCTGCAGGCTCAGGAAGGTGACGATCAAAAGTTCGGCACGGATGTGCTTCGAGCATATCGGCTGGTCAATAAGTCGGTTCGCGAACTGAACAGTCTGCTCTCCGCCGGAGGGCAGAGCACCTCAGTCACGACAGGCGTGAATTTCTTCGGCGTTTCTGTCGGTGGGGTCAACGCAGAACAGGATCTGGAAGAAGGCCGCGGCGTCGACCCCGAAACCTTCGCCGCACTGTATGCCGACATGGCAACTCCCAGAATCGCTGAAAACCTGGATTATGATGAGCAGGGACGACTGCGGTACAAGAAAAATGTCATTCGAATCTACTCACGCGAACGGCTGAGAGCCCTGTTTAATCAGCGCGATCAACTGGACGTGCGTTCCGAAACAGCCAACTGATCAATCGGAGGTCTGTGTCGGCTGAGTTGTGTGTGGGTCCCCTCACAGATCACTGCTGGTCGCGAAGGAGACGGGAGACACTCAACTCTGAATCAGCCTGCAAAGGCCTCGGGGCTTGAGGTCGAATTTGAAGTCAACAGGGTGGTCACTGGTGCCCCGCCCATCGCTGACTGTACGGCCGAAAATTTCGTCCGGCAGCAGATGTGGTGATCACCTGTGCGTAGATCAGCGGAGGCGGCACTTTCGCTCATCTGCGAAACCGACGCATCCGTGGATGCCCTGATTAAATTGATGCCCTGATCAAGCCGTAAGAACGTCACAGTCCGTCTGTTCCACAGAACACTCCTGATTCGGAAGAAGACAGCGATGCAGAGGGCGTGGTTCTTTCGGAGGTGTTTTTGGTCCGCCGGGAATGTGTGAATCGGGCTCCGCCACACTCGGGAAATCGGAGTGGGCGAGCAAAGTGTTCAGTCCGAGCCAATCCCCGGGAACCCGCGCGTTTTTTCTCGACACAGGCATTGCCTCCGCGGATAATCCCGGCTACGGACGTTGATTACTAAGAACTCATGGCCGGGGCAGTCTCGCCCATCGTCGCAGAATTCTGCGACCTGCAGCGCGAATCTGGCCCGGTACTTCGAACACTGTGGTGCGGCCTCAGCGTGCTGTCATCAGGTTCTTTTTCTGATATTTCCGGATCTCCAGCATGGCTGCACTACTACATCCACTGGGCGCTGGTCGGCAGATCGCCATCGATCGCGCGGTCGTGCTGATCGGAAGAAGTGCGGAATGCGATGTGGTTCTGGACTTCAGCTCCAGAATTTCCCGGATTCATTGTGCTATCGTGCAGGTGGACAGTGACTATTACCTGCGCGATCTGGGCAGCATGAACGGTGTCTGGGTTGGATCGCAGAGGATTGCTCGTGAGCAGAAGCTGCAGAACGGTGTGGAAGTCTCCATCGGAGACATCCGTTACCTGTTCCTCGATAACGTGACCGTTGTACCCGGCAAGCAACAATCGAATCTGGTCGCGCCTCAGCAATCGGTGCAGGTATTGCAGCCTTCAGGCTCGTCACGTGATCTGACCGCGATCGTCAGTGATCGCCCCCTTCCGCCGGTGTCAATCTCCGCCAGTGACAGCACCATCCGATACGACGCAGGATCGCCCGCCCCGATTGATGACGAAGTATTTGACGTCGTCGAAGTGATTGAGGACGAGGATGCGGAAACCACGATTCGGGCGGCGGCAGAGGTACCGTTCGATGAAGTTGAAGTGCTGGTGGATCTCGGCGATGACGGTAACGAGTTATTCAGCGAGCTGGAATTCATTGAAGACGTGGAAGTGATTGAGGACGTTGAAGTCATCGAAGATGAGCCTCAGAATCATCCGAATCAGGCAGCGGCGAAATCGCGCAACAATCCTCGTTCCTGAATCCACACTCGCCTGTCTTCGTGTCTGCGGCCGTGTCCCTGAGTTTTCGCAGACGTTGCCGAAACCTGCCCTCGTTCAAATCGATGCCATCAAATCCGTCAGGATTGTCCGAGGATCCGGGCCATCCGGCTCGATTTTCAGAACCCTGACACGGGCATCAGGTCACAGGATCTGCTACGGTGCACGCTGATGATCGCTCAGCACCGCAGGCCAATCGAAGAACAGGGGCTACCGCATGAAACGAGTCGGCATTCTGGTACTACTCCATGAAAGCAATACGTTTCTGCAGGAACCAACAACTCTGGAGCA
>JBDKIW010000158.1:0-6741 GCA_039796955.1 Planctomycetota bacterium | reverse complement strand
CTACTGCGTCAGTCGGGCAAACACTTCATTTGCATCCGAGGATGTCAGTCCGGCCAGGGGAATCGTCAGGCCATTCTCGATCAGCTGCCCCCGCCCACACTGGCCAATCACCCGGGAATTGACAACAATCGCCAGCCTCGTCTCCTCTGGTAGCGCCTGCAGCACACCCAGCTTCTTTCGCCCGGTGCTGCTGAAGTGCAGGCTGAGTTCAAACTGACCATCGCCCGCCGTAGTTCCACGAAACGTGGAAAAATCGCGAGCCGTCAGCAGCACCGTTTCGGCCAGTGAAACCGTCTCTCCATCATACCCCTTCAGCAGCACCCCACCCACAGGCTCCGGAAGTACCATCCGAATTTCCAGCGGCGCATCGCCAGAAACATGTTCACCAGACAGTCGGCTGAAGACGTAGCTGGAAATCGTGAACAGGATCCACAGGAAGACCAGGACCGCAACCACAAGCGTCCAGCGTCTGCCACGATCGGCAACTGTACCCATCACGTTTTTCCCCCGCATGGTCGCCGGCAAAATCAGACCTGCCACGATGAAACGACAGGACACCAGTTCTGCACCAGCCACAGGAACTGCTTCCGCAACCCATGTTCAAAGGAATCCGGCAAGCCTGTCATCACCTGCCCACAAACACACTTCAGTGCTCACACCAGCGGCGCTGCAGGTCAGCAAACGCATCAATTCGCCGATCCCGGAAAAACGGCCAGTGCGTGCGGGCTGTATTGATCAGTGACAAATCACAACCGACGTGCAGTGTGTCTTCGCCATCATGAGTCGCCTGGGCCAGCACGTTGCCATAGGGATCTGCCAGAAAACTGCCCCCCCAGAATTGAATCTGACCTTCCAGACCAACTCGATTAGGAGCCCCAACGAACAGTCCGTTGGCAATCGCATGGCTCCGCATCATCGTTTGCCATGCCGCATACTGACTGGCCCCGTAAACCTCACGCTCACCCGGAATCCAGCCAATCGCCGTCGGGTAAAACAACAATTCCGCTCCCTGCATCGCCGTCAGCCTGGCCGCCTCCGGATACCACTGATCCCAGCAAATGCAGACACCAACCTTGGCATACTTTGTCGGAAAGGCCAGAAACCCCAGATCTCCCGGCGCAAAATAGAATTTCTCGTAATACAACGGATCGTCCGGAATGTGCATCTTGCGGTACAGGCCGGCAATCGAACCATCCGCATCCAGTACCACCGCCGAATTGTGATACAAGCCATGAGTTCGCTTTTCGAACAAGGGTACCACAATCACCACCTTGTGGTCTTTCGCAACCTTCTGCAGCTCGCTGGTCGTCGGACCCGGAATGGCCTCCGCCAGTTCAAAACGGTCGTGATCTTCCGTCTGACACGGATACTGAGTGTTGAACACTTCCTGCAGACAGATCACCTGAGCCCCGTGCTCCGCCGCCTGACGGATACGCACGATCGTCCGCTCCAGGTTGCTGCTCACATCTGTTCCACACTGCATCTGTATCAGTGCAACCCGAACCTGTTTTCCTGTCACCGCTGACTTCCCGATTCCTGAACTGCCTGAATGCATCCTCGCGATCGA
The DNA here is from genome assembly GCA_039796955.1 of Planctomycetota bacterium. Taxonomy (GTDB): domain Bacteria; phylum Planctomycetota; class Planctomycetia; order Planctomycetales; family Planctomycetaceae; genus SXXK01. The sequence continues at coordinate 5,174 of JBDKIW010000158.1, read as the reverse complement.
GGATCTCCCCAAACTGACACCAAAACGGCCCGCAAGGCAGTTGATTTACGGCCTCAGTCGTCCGCACAGCATTCCGCCAGGCCAGAACAAACCCTGCACCATGCCGGAAGCCAACACCGCCACACATTAACCGATTTTGTTCCCCATTTCGAATGCCGGTCCTGCGAATTCAGACAGAATGTCGACCGACGCCAATGACGCTGACGCCACACCGTCCCCGACTCTCAGGGACTCCGCCCAGGCCAGTCCACTCGAACCATTCCTGCAACCACCACAAAAAATATTCGTCGGTTTGAAATCTCCCCCGCACAGGCTTCCGATTCAACCACATTTTCACTGAAATGCAGCGATGAATTACCTCGCCCACGGTTATCGCTTCATCCAGTCACCACTTCTGCTGGCAGGCACAGCCATTCCAGACTGGCTCTCCGTTGTCGATCGCAAGGTGCGTATGCGAACTCATCGAATCCGCGCCCAACTGGATCAACTGTCACCCGAAGATCGACAGATTGCTACCGGTGCCCTGCAGCATCTGCATGATGATGATCGCTTCCATTCCAGCCCGACCTTCCTGATGCTGGAATCCGAACTCTCACGCCGATTCCGAGCACTGATGCCGGATCCCTTTGATCATCGTCCCGCTTTCCTCGGGCACATCGTCACCGAACTCCTCCTCGATGACGCGATCGCTCACAATCATCCACAGATCCTGCACGACTACTATGCCGCTCTGGAACAGATCTCGCCCGAACAGATCCAGTCGCTCGTCAATCGCCTGGCCACTCAGGCCACCGATCAGCTCGCGTGGTTCATCCACCGCTTTCGCGAATCCCGATTTCTGTTCGACTACCAGGACGACAACCGCCTGCTGACTCGCCTCAATCAGGTGCTGCGGCGAGTCACTCTGCCGGAAATGAGCGAAAACTGTCTCGATGTTCTGCATTACGCTCGCGGCTTACTGCGCACTCACAGCGTGGCGTTGCTGCAGGCCGTCGAATCCACAGCCGTCCCCGGACTCTCCTGAGGGTCACCGGCCCGCCGGCCGATGGTCGCTCACTTGCTTCCACCTCAGTCGTTACTCAACGCAGTCGCGCTCCTGCTCGCTGCCGGCACGCCATGATCGCCGATAATCAGCGCCTGCATCATAAAACCACCAGGGGCCAGGTCCTCCTTCACGTCTCCAGTCCGAACGAACTCGTCCCGACTTGAAGCCGACCATCCGCCGCCGACACGGCAGCACTCCCCCCTGCAAATACCTCGCAAAAAATAATCGGCAGTGCCTCTCGTCTCGCTGGGAAACTCCTGGCCCCTGAATCACAATAAGAGGCTTCAACGACCACGGACCTCCACTGCCCGCAGAAGCACGGCAGCCTGGTCTGTATCATTCGCTTTCTGCTGCCCGAAAGGCTCCTTATGAAACTGGTTTTGTCCCTCGCCACACTCCTGCTGACAGCCGTTGCTGCAGCCGACGAAAAAGATCCGAATTTCACGGCACTCACTCCGGAAACCGCTGGCTCAGACTTTCGTTTTCAGGGAGAATATTCTGGAAAAATCCGGACCGAAAACGGCGAACAAAGTATCGGTGTGCAGGTCATCGCCGAAGGCTCCGGCCGCTTTGCATGGACCGCCATGATGGGTGGCCTTCCCGGTGCAGGATGGGATGGAAATACTCCTCTCCGCGGTTCCGGAGAACGCCAGGGCGATACAGCGATCATGAAAGGCGATACCGGTCGCGGTGAAATTCGTGACGGAAGTCTCGTCGTCTACACCGGCGACAATGTCAAAATCGGCGAACTCTCCCGAACCCAGCGTGTCTCCCCGACCATGGGCAAAAAGCCGCCCGCGACAGCCCTCGTCCTGTTCGATGGCTCAACAGCCGATCACTTCGAAGGCGGAAAACTCTCCCCCGACAAACTGCTGATGCAGGGTGCCGCCAGTCGCGAAAAACATGGCAGCGGCGAACTCCACATCGAATTCCTGCTGCCCTTCATGCCCAACGCTCGCGGACAGGGACGTGGAAACAGCGGAGTTTACCTGCAGGGACGATACGAAGTTCAGGTGCTCGATTCCTTCGGGCTCAGCGGTGAACAAAACGAATGCGGCGGGATCTACTCCATCGCCAAACCCAGCGCAAACCTGTGCTTCCCACCACTCAGCTGGCAGACATACGACGTCGATTACCACGCCGCGACGTTCGACGCCGATGGAAAGAAAACCAAAGACGCCTGGATGACTGTCAGACACAACGGTGTCGTGATTCATGACAAAGTCAAACTCACTCATGCCACCACGGCCGCACCCGTCGCAGAAGGTCCTCAACCAGGCCCCCTGTATCTGCAGGATCACGGCAACCAGGTTCGCTATCGCAACATCTGGTTCAATCCCGCTGCAGAATAACTTACCAACGAGTCCAGCCAGTCACCGCGCATGCCCTGACATCTCGCTCTCGGCCGGTAGTTGCTGCACCACGTCCATCACCCCTCAATGCAAAACAGCGGACCGAAACTCGGTACGCTGTTTTTTTATCAGCCACTCTTCAGTTCTTTACCAACAACTACTCAGGGTTGCTCTGAACGTCCACCCAGCGGCGTTCTTCAAAGGACACAAGCACCGCATCCGCAATCGCCTGAGCTGACGCGCCGTCGTGAAATCCGGGCACTGCATCCCGGCCTTCCAGAATCGCCGAGGTCAATTCATACACCAGATCATAACGGAACACCGTGCTGGGCTTGCCCTGCGATGGATCCCTCGGACTTCCCGGAGCCACCAGAAATTCTGCAGGGACCGGCAACTTCTCAAAGTCCCGACCGTTGCGAGCCAGGACAATCGTGTTCGGATCTGTCAGCTGGTAGGCCGCCGATCCTTCACTGCAGTTGACCTCAGCCCACTCATACCCCACACCGCTGTTGTTGTGGCCCTTCATCAGTGTGCTGCCTTCCCACACACCAACCGCTCCGGATTCAAAGAATCCGATCAGGCTCGACCAGTCATCCACCTCCGAAGGCGGACAGGGTTTTCCATCAGCCGTTCGATCCCGGGGAACAAACTGAGCGACCGCGCCACAAATCGACCGAATCGGTCCCAGCAGGTCCTGAGCAAAGTCGATCCGGTGAATCGTCATGTCAAACAGGTCACCAGCCCCGGCCAGCTTTTTGATCTGACGCCATCCCCAGCTGGTTTCCGGAAGATCAAGGAATCGCTGACTTCGAAAATGACGCGGTGTCCCCAGCGCCCCACTTTTCACCAGATGGCGAACATATCGCATCGACGGCGCGAAACGATACGTAAACGCCGTCATGTGCCGTACGCCGGCATCCCGAGCCGCCCGGTACATCTCTGCAGATTCCTGAAAATTCAGGCCCAGTGGCTTTTCACACATCACATGCTTGCCATTACGCACACACTCCAGCGCCTGCTCGCGATGCACAAAGTTCGGTGTTGCAATGATCACGGCATCCACATTCGGATCCGCAGCCAGCTGTCGATAATCCGTATACGCCCTGACCGGCCCCCACTCCGATGATCGCTGAGCCAGCAACGCCTCATTGGGATCGCAGATCGCCGTCAGGCTTGATCGAGGATCCAGTCGAATCCCGGGAACGTGATGAAAATCAGAAACCGCCCCGACACCAATAATCCCGTAACGAACATGCGACGTCATTCGTCTGAACTTTCACAAAAGGAAAAAATCGGCGGCCCTTGCAGCACTCGTCATGCAACACCACGGAAACAATCCAGCCACCGATCAAAAACAAGCCGGCGATCCTGTACGAATCGCCGGCCACTGGGTCCCCGATCAACCGATCGCTCTATTTCTGACCGGATTTCTCCTGTCGCAGCTGATCCAGAAACTGCTGCATCTGTGCCGCATTGGCCGGCGGCGCGTTCGCAGAATTCTTTACGGCCGACTCCTGCAGAGTCAACGCGCGGTCCAAATCACCACTCAGATGCACAAGGTGCGCCAAAGTATCCACTACCATCGCGTTTTCAGGATCTGCCCCAACAGCCTTTTCTGCTGCCGCAGTCGCCGCACTGATCACCACCTTCGGTGTTTCCGGCTGATTTCGTGCCAGCTCATAAACTGACCACGCAATCTCATTCAACTCGTCCGACGGAACCGGCTCTCGTGCAGCAATCGATTCCAGAAACTCAATCGCCGCTTCCGTTCGCTTAGTCGACAGCAACACCCGAAACTTCAAACTCCGCAACTGAACCTGCATCGGCTCAGAAGCCTGCTCCTGCAGCTTCTCAATCGCTGCCAAACCTTCATCCACCTTGCCGCCCTGAACCTGCTGGATCGCTGGCTGCACCTGAATCTGGAATGACAGCCGATCCAGCATCGCCAGATAGGCCTGATCTCCGGCATTCGCCTTCTTCGCTTCCTCCACGGCAGCCAGTGCCTCACCCACTTTGCTCGCACGCATCAAACCGCCCACTTTTGTCATCAGCAGACTGCGTTCCTGAGATTTGCGAAACTGCTCCAGAAATGCCTCGCGGTCCCACTTATCTTCCACAATCTGATCCAGTGGCTGGTCCATTTCCATCGGATGACCAATCCATTCCACCAGACCAGTCTTCCCGACGATGAAACACGTCGGGATCCCATTCTGCCCCGCCGCTTCCATGTAGTCAGCCGCGACAGATCGATCCGGATCCGTCGTCAGGCAGTACGCACTCGTCAACTCGGCATAGGTCGGCGGCTCGGTCTGCCCCTCAGCCGGCACAGCACCACGCACCGTTCGCTTCAGAAATCCCTCGACCGTTTCCAGATCCTCGTCACTGATACTGACGATCTGCACTCCCTTTTCCGCATACTTCGTCTGCACCTCGGCCAGATGCGGCATGCTCGCAATACACGGTCCGCACCATGTCGCCCAGAACTCCACCACATACACTTTGCCTGAATCAAACTTCTTCACCGGCTTAAACGCTCCCCGGCCATCGCTGACCCAGTGCTGAACGTCCAGCTCAGGAGCCTTTGACCCGATCGTCAATACGGCCGCCTCATCCGCCAGTAACCCCATCGGCAGTCCCGCCAGCACTGTGGTCAGCAGGGCCACTCCCGCCATTCGAGTGATCATGTGTGTTCCTTCCAATCAGGTGTACTTCAGAGGAATCGCTTACCCCACATCGGGAGTGACCGGCCTCTGTTCCGTAAATGATGAATTCAAACC
>JBDKIW010000157.1:0-4357 GCA_039796955.1 Planctomycetota bacterium | reverse complement strand
GTGCGGACGTGGGAACTCAGTACCGTTCTGCAGTCTTCTACCATGATCAGTCGCAGAAAGAGGCGGCTGAAAAGATGATTGCCGAGCTGAACAAGTCCGGTGATTTCGACAATCCGATTGTAACCACCATCGAAAAAATGGAAATCTTCTACCCGGCCGAAGATTACCATCAGAACTACTTCGAGCTGAATCCGTCCAACCCCTACTGCATGGCCGTTGTCGGTCCCAAGGTCTCCAAGTTTCGCAAGCGCTACAAGGCCTTGCTGAAGAAGGACGGCGAAGAGTAATCCGGTTGGTCTGCCGCAGGCAGGATCTGGCGTGGCCAGTCTGCCTGCGAGTGCATCAGGACGGTAGATCGCGGGCCGCGGTTGGTCAGTCCTGCGTGGCAGGCTGAGCGTGCTGGTCCAGCAGCAACTGAATCCACGGTCCGACGTAGTGACCGTTGTCATGGAACGTGCGGCCACTGACAAGGTTGCCGTCGATGACGCAGGCTTCGTTCACAAAAATGCCTCCGCACACTTCCAGATCAAAGCGACATTTGGGCACTGTGGCCATTCGGCGACCGCGGACGCAGTCAGCGTAGGCCGGAATCTCGACTCCGTGGCACACGCTGGCAATCGGCTTGCAGGCTTCGAAGAAGTGCCGGGTAACTCTGACCAGATCCGCGTCGTAGCGGATATATTCCGGTGCTCGTCCCCCGGAAAACAGAATTCCGGCATAGTCCTCTTCGCGGATGTCGCGGAAGGCGATGTCGGCTTCGATCGAATAGCCTTCCCATTCCTTCGTGATGGTCCAGCCCGGCTTAACCTCGTGCAGCACCATCTGGTAGCGGCGTTTTTCCGGGGCGGCGACAACGGGTTGAAAACCGGCTTCAATCAGCCGGTAATAGGGGTACATAGTATCGAGAGTTTCTGTGGCGTCGCCCACGATAATCAAGACCTTGCCCCGGATCATCTTGTTTGCCCCGTTGTGAAAGTGTGTGGTTGGCAGAAATGGCTGCGGCGGAGGTTTCCCGGGACTTGCGGGCAGCGGCTCCGTCGTCTCGCTCAGGACAAACCTGCTTCACTGGCCTTCAGACGTTCCTCCCGGTCAAACGCCAGCAGAGCTGTTACCAGTTCTCCGAGGTCCCCCTGGATGATCCTGTCAAGCTTGTACAGTGTGAGATTGCAGCGATGATCCGTCAAACGATTCTGCGGGAAGTTATAGGTGCGAATGCGTTCGCTGCGGTCACCTGAACCGACCAGTGTGCGGCGAACCTGCGAACGCTCGGTCTGCTGTTTCAGCTGCTGCATTTCCAGAATGCGACTTCGCAGAACTCGCATGGCTTTCGCACGATTTTTGTGCTGGCTCTTTTCGTCCTGACACTTCACGACGATCCCGGTGGGCAGGTGAGTGATGCGGACGGCGCTTTCTGTCTTGTTCACTTTCTGCCCGCCCGGCCCTCCGGCGCGCATCGTATCCACCTGCAGATCTTCCGGGCGGATGTTGACTTCCACTTCATCTGCTTCCGGAAGCACGGCCACCGTGGCGGCACTGGTGTGCACACGGCCCTGAGTTTCAGTTTCCGGAACGCGCTGAACGCGGTGACCACCGCTTTCAAACTGCAGGGCGTGAAAGGCACCTTCACCTGTGATGGAGAACACAACTTCCTTCAGTCCCCCCAGTTCAGTGGGGCTGAATTCCAGAACCTCGGTCTTCCAGCCGCGCTGATCGCAATACGCCATGTACATGTCGTGCAGGTCTTTGGCGAACAGAGCGGCTTCGTCGCCACCTGTGCCGGCCCGGACTTCCATGATGCAGGCGCCGCGAGTGATGGAGTCACCGGCGGTGGCCATGTCCTCAAGTTCGACGGACAATTCGGCCTTCTGTGCCTGCAGCTGGGCCAGTTCGGCTTTGGCATATTCCCGCGTTTCGTGGTCGGACTCTTCCGCAACCATCATCTTCGCGGCTTCGATGTCATCCTCGAGCGTATGAAATCGGCGGACAGCCGTGGCGATGCGCACCAGGGTCCCCAGTTCCTTCTGGATCTCCAGCATCCGACTGACATTCGTCAGTACGTCGGGATCCTGAAGCTGCTTCTCCAGCTCTGCGTAGCGGGCAGCCTGGCGTTCAAGTACGGGAAACATAGCCATTCTCCGAGGCGTTGGATGAACTTACACATCAGGTTGCATCAGAGACCAAACCACAAGTCCGCTCTGGATGACGCATGCACTGCAGCGATAAAACAAAAGGACGTGCGCGGATGGTCCGCGCACGCCCTTTGCAAATTGTTCTGCAGGAGTCGCTACTGAGCCGCGTCTTCCTTTTTGCCCCACTTGTACTTCTTGGTGAACTTTTCCACTCGGCCGGCGGAGTCCACGAATTTCATCTTGCCCGTGTAGAACGGGTGTGAGGCCGCGCTGATTTCAATCTTGAACAGCGGATATTCCTGTCCGTCTTCCCACTTGGTCGTTTCTTTGGAACGAATGGTGGAGTTGATCAGGAAACGGGCACCCGTTGACGTGTCCATAAACACAACGGGGCGATACTCGGGGTGAATGTTCTTTTTCATCTGTCCGACTTTCCGAAGGCGTGAAACCGCGAGTGGCAAGTACACCCACACTTCAATCACACCAAAACATGCCGCAGAAAGAGCCGCGGGAACCCTGGTTTCAGCACTCCGGCCGAAAACGAAGGGCAGGAGTGTAAACCTGTCGGGCCAGATCGGCAAGCAAAAAACGGCCCTTGATCAAATCCAGGCCGGTTTTTCAGCCTTTGAGGTTTCCAAATCGGCATGCGGGTACAAAACCCCAGGCTCCTGGACTTACATTCAGGCCCGATTGGCTTGTGGTAAAATCCAGAGTTTCTCCACACCTCGGACAGCCGCTGTGTGTGATCAACAGGGCCAATGCTGACGATCGGGTGATGGCCCGGCGGAGCCTGCAGAACCTGCCGATCTGAATCTCCCAGTCATCTGTATTTTCACAGTTTTCCGGGCGTGGCGGCGCCCGGTCTCCCGAAGTCCGGGCTGGTACAGCGGCCGGCAGACCTTTTTTCCCGTGGCACCTCCGGCCGACTTCGTGTTCTCCGTGGACACAATCCCGGAAACAACCAGAAGAAGACTCGCGTGTCCATATTTTATCTGCCTGCCGATTGTGCTGACTTTGCGTTGCCGTCAGCGGAAGCGTCGCATCCGTGAAACTGCAAGGCCTGTCCCTCCAATTCCGCTGATTTCCCCGACGCCCACGTCGATCTGCGCATTAAACTGACCTGCTGTCAGCGACGTTTTCCGGGAAACCGCGCACCAAAGTCGGCCTGCAAACTGAATCCGGAACGGTGAACCACGGTTCCTCGGAATGACCACAAGGGTCCAGCGGCAGCAGTTTTCGGGGCCGTCGGGCAAACACAACCGACTTACGCGACGAGTCCACATTGAAGGGCGACCGGGGGAAATGGTGTTGTTTCGTAATCAAAGGCTGGTCCGATTGGTGGTCCTCTGGGCTGGCTGGCTGCTGCCACAGGTGCTGCTGCTGGGGCCGTGCCTGCTCGGCCACAGGATCCTCGCGCCGGCTCAGCTGCTGCAGATGCCGGGCGTTTACACGCCGCTGGACGGAACTGCCTCCGGAACACTGGAGAGCCACCCCTCATTGTCAGATATTGTGCTGGTCACACCGGGTTTGCGGCGGTTTGTGGCGGAAGAGTTGCGTGCGGGAAGGATTCCGTACTGGCAACCCCGAAATTTCTGCGGGGCGCCCTTTTCCGGCTACTGGTGTTCGCCGCTGGAGCTGCTGCATGCCGCCTTTCCGGCTCCGGCGACACTGGCGTGGCGTCAAGTGATTGAGGCGGTGATTTTCGCGTCTGGAACGTGGTGGTTTGCGACCCGATCCCTCAGGTTCCCGTTCTGGATTTCCGCGTGCCTGAGCTGGATTGCGCCATGGATCGGCTTCATCACCCTGTGGCAGTGCTTTCCGCTGACCAGCCCGGTTATCTTTCTTCCCTGGTTGCTGCGTGCCGTGGATGCATTAACCATGCGCCCCGATTTCCGTCACGCCGTATCGCTGGCGTTGCTCAGCTTGCTGACGATCGTTTCCGGGGCCCTGGATCTGGCCGGTTTGGTCCTGCTCACAGTCGGACTCAGACTGCTGGAACGCGTCGCTCACAGAACCATTGAGTTTCGTTCACTGCAGCCCGTGATCCGGCCACTGGGACTGGCTGCGGTCGCCTGGACCGCAGCGTTCCTGATCGCCATGCCGTTCCTGTTGCCATTCATGGAAGCGGTGCGGGATGGTTCGAGAATGCAGGCCCGCTCCGCTGGAGCCAGCGAACGCCCACCGGAGGGACTTCATGCGCTGAGTCGTGTGGGCATTCCGGAAATCGA
>JBDKIW010000156.1:0-3151 GCA_039796955.1 Planctomycetota bacterium | reverse complement strand
TGCCGGAGTTGCCGGGCCGGCGGACTGGGCCACACGACTGGATGCGATTCTGGGAGCCATGCTGCGATTTCCGGACAGGCGTTCTGATCAATCTCTGCCGCCATCCGGCTACCATCCGCGGGCTGCCTTCCTCAGGTTGTGTGGAGCGGCTCCGATCGCACCGTACTGGACGGGGCGGGTCTGGAAAAGTTTTGATACGTGGGCGCGGTGGCTGGTACTGCGTCATCCGGCGGAAGGCACAGCGTCCATAGCTCCGGAGCAGCTTCGGGCCGCGAGAAAACAGGCGTTCATCGCGTTGCGGAATGTGTTCTGGTGCCGCACAGACACCGGGTTTTCACCAGAACCAGTGCCCGCAGAGGATGGCACGTTTGAGACCGTTTACGAGCCGATTCGCCGGCGTGTGTCAGCCTCGCGGTCCGGCCTGAGTGGTGTGTTTGGCGACGCCTATCGGGGTGGGATCGTGGCGTCGTATCTGCTGGCCGCGGTCGCGGTGCTGCTGGCTGTTCTGGGGGCGATTGCCCATTCTCTGCATGCGGCCTCGGGAGTGCTGATGATCATTGGCCTGCTGGAGCTGATGTCGATTGTGATGATGGTGGCCATCGCGGTGTGTTCGGAAGTGGAGGACTGGAATTCTGCGTGGACCGAATCACGCATTCTTGCGGAAGCGTTGCGAATGATGCAGCATCTGGGGCCGTTGGGAATTCACACGCACCTGCCTCGGCTGCCCCAGTATCTGCGTGGTGATCGGGCAACGCCTGCGCCTGAATCCATGTGGTCGGTCTGGTACTTTCGGGCACTGGTTCGTAACGCGCCACTGCGACTGAAATCCACGGACGGTCCACTGGAGCCCGTGGCATCTCTGCAGAAACTGATCACTGACCAGCAGAAGTATCATCGGAATAATGCGCATCGTCAGGAGGTGCTGCATCATGCGATTGAGCATTACAGTCTGGTGCTGTTTGCCGCGGTGCTGGTCTGTGTGGTTCTGCATCTGCTGGACATTCTGCTGGGCTGGCATGTGATGGTCATACCGGGGTTGTTGCTGTGTGTCGGGGGCCCTGTGCTGATCGCGTCGCTGCACGGCATGGCCGCACAGCTGGAGATCACTCGCCTGCGGCAGCGTTCTTCCAGCCTTGCGAAATTGCTGGAGGAGCGACTGAGAGTGGTGTCCGCAAAGGCGCACATCGCCGACCCGGATTCTGCGACCGCCCATTGGGGCCTGGCCACCGAAGCGCTGACGACCACCTCACTGCTGATCGACGAAACCGCAGGCTGGTCGATGTTGTACACGAACACCGAGATCCACGTCGGATAAGGCAAAGGGAAATCGCAAAAGGGGACATTCTACTTTTCCGATTTTCGGCCGGAAATCGCAAAAGGGGACATTCTACTTTTCCGATTTTCGGCCGGTAAATCGCTGGTAACGATCGTTCAGCAGGAACCAACGGTGAGCTGCAAAGGGTTGACCGCTGGTTGCGGCGATAAGGCATAAACGGAAGCGGGGTGAGGGCGCCGTAACGAAGCCATGAAGGTTTACGGCTCAGGTGGAACTTCGCCCTCCCGTTGGTTGCGTTTGACTGTGGGAATCGCAACAGGGGGATGATCTACTTTTCCGATTTTCGGTCAGTTGTCCGCGTTGCTTTGCGATTAAGTCACGGTGGTGAGTCACGGTGGTGAGTCACGGTGGTGGGTGGCACGGTGGTGAGTGGCACCGGCAGCTAGCGTTTTGCCGCTCACGGTATTTGTGGGGGGGCTATCTTGGGGGGGGATGTCTGGAGGATTTCGGTGGAAATCCGATGGCAGAGGTCGTTGGCGGCGTGCTGGATGCCCGGATCGGAAATCGGGGTGCGGGAGTGCAGGCTGAGGGCGTCGTTGGCTAATGAGATGGCTTCCTGGTGCCGGCCGGCTTGCTGCAGCTGTGCCGCGAGGGAGTGCGCAGTGACGAGGAAATTGGGGAGATCCCGGGGATCGGGGGATGGACCTTCCAGCAGTTGCCGCAGGGTGTGAAGAATCTGCCGGCTGGCTTGTTCGTACTGTTCCGGCTGATTGCCTTGTCGGTAGTCCAGGCTGGCGTTCATCAGCATGCCACAGCGGTAGCGGAGCACTTCGGGAATCGCGGGATGCCCGTCGGGGAGTGAGTCCCGCTTTTGCTGCAGGATTTCCGCAATGTCGGTCCATGTTTGTGCGGCTGCTGCGGGTTGCCCGGTTCGACGATGTCTCTGAGCGATAACGACGTGCAGGCCGATGCTTACGTCCGTGAGGTTGGACGCCTGTTTCTGCTCGGTCGTTAGAGCGTCGAGGGACCGTGTGAGTCGCAGGATCTCGGCGTCGGTTACGGCCTGTGGATCCACCTCGTTTTTAAGCCACAGAAAACGCTGGGCTTCATCAATGTGGTCGATGGGAATCAGTGGGTCGGGGCAGAAGTACGTCATGTAATCCTGATAAAGCTGCAGCACATTGGTGTAGAGACTGCGTCGATAGTTTCGCGAAACCGGATCGCCCCCGGGACTCTGGGGATTCAGCTGGACAACCAGTGTGTCGATCACGGAGACGGCTGAGTTCAAATGGTATTCGACAAGTCGAGCGCGGTCGGCCGCCTGTCGCGCACTGACGACGGCTCGATCTTCGGCTTCTTCCGTCTGTTTCAGCAGTCGCGTCTGCGAAAAGCCGAAATAGATGGATTCGGCGAGGATTCCGACAAGGCTGAGTGCGAGTCCCGTCAGCGTCATTGCCAGCACCCGATTGCGACGGATCCAGCGCACAGCGCGAATTGTCGGACTGACTGGGCGAGCGAGCACCGGACGTCCGTCAAGGAAGGCCTGCAGATCCTGTTGCAGGGCGGCTGCTGTGGGATAGCGATCTGCAGGGGCCAGTGACAGACATTTCAGGCAGATGTTTTCGAGATCCGGAGAAACGCGGGGTTGCAGCAGTCGCGGCCGCAGCGGGTCACCTTCACGGACAAGGGCCAGAGTGGCGGCCGGATCATCCGTAATGAACGGTGGACGCCCCGTGAGCAGTTCATAAAGAATGGCTCCAAGGCCATAGATATCAACGGCAGGAGTAATCTGTTCGGGATTGCCGACAATTTGTTCCGGCGCGATATACGCCGGTGTGCCCACGATCTGCCCGGCAACTGTGATGGTCTGGTCCT
>JBDKIW010000155.1:0-4829 GCA_039796955.1 Planctomycetota bacterium | reverse complement strand
CGCTGGACTTCTTTCGCACAGCATTCCCCGTTTAAGGCCAGGGCACGACAGGCGGCGTCGGCTGTCTGCGATCGTTTGAGTAATTCACGAATCCGAACCGGCTGCCCCTCCCGGATGTCCTGCTCGATATCATCCAGCGTCAATCCGAAGCACGCACACATCGGGGCGGTCGCGCAATAGGGGTAAACCTCGGTCCGCAGGTCTTCCACACACACGCTCTGGTCGAATACGTCAAAGTAAACCACATTACAACGGACGTTTCCGCAACACCACGCGGAATCGCCCAGTCGCCTGCGATGCTCAGGGAGAATGTGCAGGTCAAGGGGACCACGTCCGATTTCGGTTGCCAGATTGCCACAACGTGGACAGCGCACGCTGGCATCGCTGTCGGGTTCGCGTACGAAGGCTTTGTTCATGCTGGTCCACCGGCCACATCAGAATCGGTTACCAACATTTCAGAACCCGGTGACTGCAACGGTCCCAATCTCCAATCGAACACCATCACGCCCGTGTCGGCAACCTGCATAGCTTCACAGTCGAAATCGGAAGGTCTCATAGAAGTAGAGCTTACCCCACTCGAACAAGGTCCTGTCCGAGACCATAAACCTGGCGTGTCCACGCATCCCCGGACGCATCAACACGGCGTCAGGCTGGCTAAGTGGATGATCGAAATGGAGTTCCGCAATGGCCCGATAGTACGTGCTGGCCAACTGCTCCTGCCCCCCCTGCCCCGGCTTTGTGGCCAGCGATCCGCCGAAGCGAGTCGTCAGGGACTCCGGAGCGACCACTTCGCCCTTGAGCGATACCTGAGTCACCTTTGTGAGCCATGTGGTATCCGGCAGGTGATCCAGCTTGATCTCAATATCCATCGTCTCCGGCAACTCCTCACGGTCTGTCTGATCAATATACAGAACGGCCTGCAGCTTTTCTGATGGGGCAATACTGACCACTTCCTGCCCGGGTTCCAGACTGCATCCAGCATTGCCGGGATCCAGCGGTGTGCCGTGCCATGTCGCCAGTTTCATCTCTTCCAGATTGTTACGCGGTTGCTCGGGGATTCTTTTTGCGGCGACCAGAGTCCCGCTGACGGGAGCCCGAATGACGCGCTGCACCCCCAGCTTGACCAGTTCCCGAATGACCTTCTGCAGTTCGATCGCTTCCGCCAGCGTATCACTGGCCGGGCCGATATCGCCACTGCTCATATAACTATCGTACTCGCCCGTCCGAAACACCAGCTCTGCGACGCGTTTTCGCAAATCGTCCTGGCGTCGCAAATCGTCAGGATTTTCCATGACAGCGATGACCTGCCCCTTTTCCACAGGCGATCCATTCGCTGGCAGACGAGCATAGTCTTCAGCCGTCGGCATGCCCTGAAGCAGTTGCAACTGCTGTGGGTCCACAATCAGTCGCCCGGACTGCCCTGGCTCGCTGATGGCAACCAGACTACTGCGGGCTTCCTGCTCAAACTTTGCCAGCGTCTGATACCACTCTGAATATTCCGACGGCAGAACAACGCGTCCCGCCAATGGAGCCGGGATTGCCACGACACCGCGAGGTTCCAGTACGCAGGGCGCTTCGTGGTACCAGGGAATATGAACCGTCGCCACCATCCACAGAACGATTCCCAGCATAGACAGAGAAACGGCAATTTTCGGTTTACTCATGGGTTCCATCCGCGGTGCTGACACAATCTGCCAGATACTTCGAAACAGGGCAAACAGGATCCCCGACATCGAAAATGTCAGTACGGTAACTCCGATGCTCTGCAGGTCATAAGGTTTCAGAACGGTATACAGAAACAGGCTGATGGAAAACAATACCACCCAGCGATAACACCACGCAGCAATTGCATACGTGACAAACCAGACACGCCCCGTCTCAGGCATGAAAGGATCCGGACGCGATTCAATCCCCAGACAGTACCAGGAAAAGGCTTCACGCAGCAGTTTTTCGGACTTCTGGCGGAGATTCGGAATCTCCAGAAAGTCACTCATCATATAATAGCCGTCAAACCTCATCAGCGGATTGGCATTGAAAATCACTGTCGTGATCGTGGTGACAAAGAAGATATTCAGAGCCAGATGGTGCAGCAGGCCGGGCTTGGTCAGCCACCACACGTAAATCGCCACCGCACTCAGAATCACCTCGATATACATTCCGGCAGCACCAATGATGATCCGATGCCACTTGTTCTTCATCATCCACGAATCGGTCACATCGCAGTACAGACAGGGGCTGAAGACCAGCAGCATGACACCCATCTCGTGACACTCACCGCCATAGTGCACACAACTCAGTCCGTGACCAAATTCATGGATGACTTTGGCCAATCCCAGAGTGACCCACAGGTAGATCAGATTGGGCCAGCCAAAAAAGCTCTGGAATTCCGGCAATCGACTGCGAAACTCATCAATGTTGGCCCCCAGCACCAGCCAGGAAGAAACGACAAACAACAGACACAGTGTCACAGTCGTCGGGTGAAACAACCAGCGACACATGGGAAGCATCGAATGCAGTGTTCGCTCCGGATCCCATCCGGGAAGCCGCAGCGACAGCAGACTCATCAGCGTCTGACGAATTTTCTCTTTCCGCGTTTTCTGTCGTTCTCTGGCCACAGAGGCGCCCTGGCCGGGACGATTGCTGATCACCAAACCCTTTCGGTGCAGGTCTGTAATCAACTGCTGAATATCACTGAGCGTAATCTGGAGCGTCGGAAACTCTCGCTTTAATTCATCACGTACCGCTTCAAGACTGCGTTCGCCGTTCAGCAGTTCCAGAATCCGATACTGCTCCACCTGCAGACGGTGATACTTCAGCGCCACGGGATCCTTCACAACCTGGTAACCGACACCAAGATAGTCGATCCTCGCGACAACCAGATCTGCACGCTTGCGCAGCGGTATCGGGCGCTGATTTGACGCAACCATGCTGCCTGTACTCATCGCTGCTCCACTCTCACTTTCAAAACCCGGAGGCTCTCAGCAGTACGTCCCGGCATTCGATTTCCGAAATCTTCAGCCACCCGTCTTCCACCTAACGGCGCACAAACCCGGTCCAGTTAAAACCAGATCCCATCGCGTTCACACCACGATTGGCTAGTCACGAGGTCGGGACAGAACTGTCGCCGTTACCGGCATTCCCTGATGCAGCAGATATCGCCCGAATTTGTCCTGACGATTCGGCACAAACACGCTCAGCTTAATCATCGGTTCACCGGAAATATTGTCCTGAACCGGGTCGATAAACCGGATCTCGCCAATGAACACGCTGTCATCCGTTTCGTCCGGCACCACGTCTGCCCCGGTAAATTCCTGCTGAGGTTCCTGTGCAGCCGGAGCTTCCACAGGCACACTCGAGTTCGATTCTCCGGCAACCTCATCGAAGAGTCCACCGCCACGCGCTGGGCGGGCCGTATTTGCTCGCGGTACTCCCGCTGCCTGAATCTTTCCAGGTCGAATCTCTACCTTGTCCCCGACAAACAGCAACTTGCGATCTTTGGCCGGAACCTTCACCTGCGCCCTCAGGGTCGACATGTCCGTCAATTCCAGGACCTGCTCCCCCGGTCGCACATTCTGGCCGGGGAATACTTTGACCAGAGTCACCTGGCCGTCAAACGGAGCACGCACCGTGTATTGTGCCAACTGGGCCTGCTTGATCTTCAGTTCCGCATCCTGAATCTGTTTGTCATCAATCGCCTTGCGAAGCGATGCCTCACCCTTTTTCACTTCCAATTCGACCTGTCGAATCTCGCTGGGGTTAAATGCTCCGGGACGCCGCTGGTTCGTTTCCCGCTTCTGCTGCTGCTCGGCCATCGCCACATCCAGAGACACCTTCGCAAACTCAATCTCGGTCTGCAGATCCAGTTCAACCTGGGCCCGACGAACTTCCGCCTGAATCACCGCGTCATCCAGCCGAATCATCTCGTCGCCAGCTTTGACCATCACCCCCTCATCGGAAGGCGTCACGCTGACAATCCGTCCGGCAACCTCCGTCGAAATCGGGACTCGCCGCACCACTTCCAGCAGGGCCGAATGCGTCTTCACTCGCACTTCGTCCTGACCAGAGACAATGCGACCGCCGCAAATCAGCAGGCATAGTCCTGTACCGAACGACACGAAACAGGAAAACCTGGCCATATACGAGTCCTTTACAGCAACACTGTTCAGATAGAATCCTGACTCCGCGCACGTGCCATAACCTCTGAGAAAGAGAATTACGGCAAACGAAGCACGCCGGCTCTGACCGTCCCCACCGGGTGCGGGGATTTCCACGCATCAGAGTTCATCGCCTGTCGAAGTCATCATCAGGCACCCAGCCCGGGCTGCATCCGCCATGATGAGCACTCCGACGATCTCACAGAGCCTATCTAACAAAACTCGCGATTTGCCTCAATCCGGCGTTTTTGCACGCCAGATCCCCCAGCTTTCCCGGACTACCGAAAACGCGATCAGGCCGATGCCGCCGGAAAGAACTTCGCCGGATTCCCGCGAAACACGCCGTCAATGCTCAACGCCGACGCAGCACAAACACAACGTCCTCGGAGCGACCATTGACCACGTGCGGCCTTCGAATGTTGTACGCAAAATCATAGGTCTCAGCGATTTCCAGAGCGGGCACCTTCTCAAGCAACGAGAGAAACTCAGCGTACTTGTAAGTCCGGTATTCCATATGATCCACAATTCTCAGCCGACTGGTCGGAGTAAACACATCGACATGCAGGCCAAGATGCTCCAGTCGCGTCTTCCGATCAATTCCTTTTGACCACATGTACGAATTCACGACCAGATTGCCCCGGCGAGCTGACCAGCTTTCTTCCTGCATCGGTTTGC
>JBDKIW010000154.1:0-7081 GCA_039796955.1 Planctomycetota bacterium | reverse complement strand
CATACAGTGTCAGCTCAACCCTGCCACAGGTGAGGTCCGGCTGCTGGCACTGAATCACAGGACTGATTCCTCATCGCCTGAAGAAACCCTGATTGCCTCTGGTGTCTGCCCGGTTCAGGGCACCGGCAGTTACGACCTCGCCTTCGCCAACGTCGACGACCAACTGACTCTCTGGGTCGATGGCAGTCCCGTCAGCCTCCTGGCCCACAGCGAACTTCGTACCGATGGTCTGAATCTCCCCACGGATCGCGACCTGGCCCCCGTCGGTATCGCCGCTCGCGGACTGCAGGCCACCGTTTCCAGTCTGCAACTGCGACGCGATATCTACTACCGCAATGATCTTGTGATCCCGGATTCTGATCTGGCACTGACACCCGATCCCTATTCAGGTCGCTATGGTGACGAATACCATGCTCTGATGGTCAGCGAAGCTGGACGACAAAGCTACGACGAACTCCGCAGTATCCTGCGATCTCCCTCCGTGTACGCTCAACGATACAGCGATTACCAGCAGCAACTCGACACAACCTACGGCACACGACTCGAACTGAAACTGGCCGACGATGAGTACCTGATGCTCGGTGACAATTCACCCGCCAGCAAGGACGGACGACTCTTTGATTACTTCAGCAGGCCCCTGCGAGGTATCCACAGTCATCGCTATGCCGTCCGGGAAACAGACCTGATCGGCGAAGCTCTCTGCATCTTCTGGCCACACGGCATTCCGTTCCTGAATAACGGTCGGGGTTTTTCCGTGATGAGCCACAAGGGCGACAAAAACTACCCCCTCTACACCTTCCCCTTCTACCCGAATATTTCCAGAATCAAGCTGATCCGCTAGTATTCCGGCCCGACCGCGCGATCATTCAGGAAGTGCACGTCGGTACGACGTGGTGCGTCATTGAGAAAGGATTCTCCTGTGGCTCTTCTCAAATGCGAAGGTCTGGTGAAAGACTATCCCGGCAAACGCGCTGTGGATGGTGTCAGTTTCACCGTGAATGAAGGCGAAATCGTTGGACTCCTCGGACCCAACGGCGCCGGCAAAAGTACCAGCTTCCGTATGGCCTGCGGCCTGATCGCACCTACCCAGGGTCGAGTGCTGCTGAAAGGCGTCGATGTGACCGCGTGGCCCATGTATCAGCGGGCCCGACACGGACTGGGATATCTCCCTCAGGATACCTCAATCTTCTCAAAACTGTCCGTCGAACAGAACATGCTGGCGATTCTGGAGTTCCTCGAAACCGACCCCCGAAAAGCCGCCGCGCGCTCTGAACAATTACTCAACGAATTCGGGCTCTGGGGCAAACGAGCCCAGCGGTCCGGCTCCCTGTCCGGCGGGGAACGACGACGCCTGGAAATCGCCCGAGCACTCGCCAGTGATCCCCGAATCATTCTGCTCGATGAACCCTTCACCGGGATCGATCCCGTAACCATTCACAGTATTCAGGACATTATTCGCGGTCTGAAAGAACGCGGCATCTCGATTCTTCTCACCGACCATCGCGAACGTGAAACTCTGACCATCACCGATCGATCCTACATCATCTGTGATGGCCAGGTACTGGTCTCCGGAAGCGCCGAAACCGTACTCAGCGACCCCAATGCCATCGCTCGCTACTTCGGAAAACGTTTCGATGCCAACTCCATCATCGATGGACGCGAATCATTCCGCAAAAGCGCATAACCACCGACGCTGCCGCTGCACCCCGCAACAGCCAGCGCGAGCTGTGACCGATGCTCAGAACAACGCTGTCAGCGCGTCACCCGTATCCAGCAGATTGTACGGCCGATTCTGATTGTCCCACGCGGTCAGATCCTCAACACCCATCGCGTGGTAGACTGTCTTTGTGATGTCCGCAGGCGTCAGCGGCTTGTCCTGCGGATACTCCGCATAACGATCGCTGCTGCCATACGTCTGCCCCCCGCGAATCCCTCCACCCGCCAGCACATCCGTCAGACAGTGAGTCCAGTGATCGCGACCGGCCCCCGCAGGCCCGCCCGATCGTGGATCTCCGATCTTCGGCTTTCGACCCATTTCGCTGGTGACCAGTAACAACGTTTCGTCCAGCAATCCTCGCTCAGCAAGGTCCCCGACCAGCGCTGAAAAACCGCGATCAAACTCCGGAAGCAGCCAATCCTTCAGGCAGGAAAAATTGTTCCCGTGAGTATCCCAGCCTCCACCACTGGCACACTTCCGCTGATCAGAGGCCTTCTCGTCACCCATCCAGAACACGGTCACAAAAGGAACACCGGCTTCCACCAGCCGCCGTGCCAGCAACAAACTTGTTCCATTGATCGTACGACCATAGCGTTCCAGCATGCTGTCCGATTCACCGGACAGGTCAAAGGCCGTTGTTGTTCGCGGTGACATCAACAGGGACAGTGCACGTCGCTGCTGAGCATCCCAGGCCTCCACACTGCGCGACTTTTCCAGCCCCCGCTTTGCTCCATCAAGTGCCGCCAGCATGGAACTTCTGTGAACAAGTCTGGATGGCGAAACGTCGCCTTCCAGAGTAATCGCGGGAGCCTGAAATACCAGGGGATTGTCCCGGCTGCCATTCACGTAAAGCGGGTCAAAATGCGTGCCAAGTCGAGCCGCAAATTGCCCCGGACGCGTGTACGCCGGCGCACCCTCCATGTGCGGAATCGTAATCGCGTTGGTCAGATCCGGATGAGCCGGACGGCGCGAAGCCACCACCGTGCCCATGTAGGGCCAGTCCGTGGGATACGGTGTCCGACTGTTCCCCAGGCTCAGAAATGTCTGATCCGGGACATGTCCCGTCAGATTGTAATAATATCCAGCGTGGTGGTCGTTCGTATTGACCGTGCTGCCAATGCTGTTGACCACCGCCAGATGATGCGCCTGCTGCGCCAGCAACGGCAGGTGCTCACACAACCTCACACCAGCGGCTGTCGTAGCAATCGGCTGAAACGGTCCCCGGTACTCCAAAGGCGCCGTCGGCTTCATGTCCCACATGTCGATGTGCGACGCTCCACCACTCAGAAAAAACAGAATCGTGGATTTCGCTGTGCCTTTCGGAACAGTCGCCTCCACGTCACTGCCCGCCGATACCCGCTGACCACCAAAACGAAAGCCAGCCACCCCAACGCCCGACGCGACAAGAAATTGACGCCTTTTCATCTGGTCTCACCCCCTGTCACATCGTCCATCAACCTCGGTCGTCCACTGGTCCCCCATCCCGCAGCACCGGACAGCCGGCAGAGGCGACTGATGCGGTCAAACTGAGCCCGAAATCGGGATGGTCCACTACGTCCTGACTGCACCACGGCAATTAACTCACCGGGAGCAGTTCTTCAATCGGCTCTCCGAACGGCAGAATCGGCATCGGTCGTCCGCTGTGATCCGGAAAACTCTGCGTCCAGTCGATCCCGAGGTGACGATAAACCGTGGCCCACAGGTCATTCGGAGTCAATGGTCGCTCTTTCGGCTCTTCACCCTTCGAGTTCGTGGAACCAATCACCTGCCCGGTACGCATACCACCACCCGCCACCAGCATCGACATCGCCTGTGGCCAGTGATCCCGCCCGGGTTGCGAGACACCCGTTTGAGTCCCCGTCTGGGAATTGATCCGCGGTGTCCGTCCGAATTCGCCCGTAACCACCAGCATCACCTTGCGGTCCAGACCCCGGTTGTACAGATCTTCCACAAGCGCCGTCACCGCCTGATCGTAAATCGGAAAACGAATCCTCGCGTCCTCGAACAAATGACAGTTCACAGCGTGTGAGTCCCAGTTATACGTCCCGGCCTTCAACCACTCCACTCCGGACTGATACGGATTTTCCATGACCATCGTGACGAAGCTGCAGCCCGCTTCCACCAGTCGACGAGCCAGCAGGGCACGCTGTCCCCAGCAGTGACGGCCATAACGATCACGCAACTCCGGAGACTCTTCCGACAGATCAAAAGCGCGACGCGCCCGATCACTGGTCAGCATGGACATCGCCTGCTGAT
The DNA here is from genome assembly GCA_039796955.1 of Planctomycetota bacterium. Taxonomy (GTDB): domain Bacteria; phylum Planctomycetota; class Planctomycetia; order Planctomycetales; family Planctomycetaceae; genus SXXK01. The sequence continues at coordinate 3,108 of JBDKIW010000154.1, read as the reverse complement.
TGAACTGATCCATGGCTTCCATCACGCCGCTCTCGTCAATCGAACGACGCATGCGGTCAAATCCACGCAACAGACTGGCACGATCATTCATCCGATCACTCAGACTCTGATCCACTGACAGATTGCGAACGGAAAAACCAGCCTCGCCCGGATCCCCCGGTACATTGAACGGAGTATAAGACGGGCCCAGCCATGCGGCCCCGAAACTGTACACGTCGACCCCGGCTCGACCAGGCTCAGTCCCCGAAACATAATTCGGCAGGTCCGCAGCAACCCGCTCACGACACTTCGCCACAATCGAACCCACAGCCGGAGCATCATTCACAAACCCGGTTGGTGATGCCGGCTGACGTCCCGTCAGAAAACGCTTGTGACCTCCACCATGGTCCGCAAATTCATGTGCCACAGACCGGATGATGTTGTAGCGATCCGCACACGTCGTATGACGCGGCAGCAACTCACAAACATCCAGCCCCCGCACGTTGGTTCGCACCGGCCGAAATACGCCACGGTACTCCTCAGGCGCTTCCGGCTTCATATCGTACATTTCCATATGCGGCGGCCCACCAGGCAGCCAGATGAAAATGATGGATGTGTCCGGAGCGGTCGATGCCGTGCGAATCTGCGAGGTCTCCGCCCGAAGTCGCAGCATATCGCTCAGCCCCAGCATCCCTAAACCCAGCGAACCGGCTTCCAGAACGCTGCGCCGGGAAACAGGCCCGGGACACAACGAAGCTGTGGTTCGGAACATCGAACGCATGGCGAGTCCTCCGGGAACGTCTGCAGGCCGCCCAGACGGGACAGCAACTGAAGCCGCTCGGATGTTACGTTGAGGTGGGAAAGGGTGGCAGTGATCGCTGCAGGTCGTGGAGTGCAGGTTTTTCGGGCCAGTCAGCCCGAGCACCCTGTGGAAACTATACGATATCTTCGGATCCTCGGGCCAGTATGCAACGTCAGGCAAGGCCACTTCCGGCAAAAAACGGGGAGTTTCGGGCCGGAAAAGCTGGATTTCCGGCGAAATTCCATACCTTTTTCACCCCGTATGGCCACTCCAGTGCCTTATTCGCAGACCGTGTGCTGTCCAGTCCGGTCCCTGATGTTTTCGCTCAGCATCTGCCGCGGATCGCATCTGGTTAACCGATTCTCCCGGCTCCGATCCCGTTCCGAAGACGCGGATCCCCCTCGTCCTCCAACTTGACACTCCGTCAGGCCGCCTCACCCTCGACCGGACGCGGACCAATCGATTTGGCTCCGTCCTTGTGACGAGCCTTCAAATCAAACAGCCCGAAGATTTCCGATGCATTCAGGCTCAGCGTTCGATTGCTGTTGTCACCCTCACCCAGAATCGTCTCAAACAATTCACGCTTCTCACGCAGTACTCGATCAATCCGCTCTTCAATCGTGTTCTTTGAAATAAAGCGTGTCACGATCACCGGGTTCTTGACACCAATTCGGTGCGCTCGATTGATCGCCTGATCCTCAATCGCCGGATTCCACCAGCGATCAAACAGAAACACGTAACCGGCAAACTGCAGATTCAATCCCACAGCCCCTGTTCCGTAACTCATCAGCAGGATGTGAGCATCAGGGTCCTGCTTGAACTTCGCCAGAATCGGCTCACGCTGTTTGGTCGGTACACCCCCGTGATAAATCAACGGATTGAACGGCCGCAGATGAGGCTCCAGCCAGTCGATCGTTTTCGTCCACTGACTGAACAGAATGGCCTTGCCGCCGCTGGCCGAAATTTCCTCCATGTCCGCCATCAGCCGCTCCAGCTTCGCACTTTCTCCCGTCAGCGGATCGTAGTTCGCAATCTGTTTCAATCGCAGCACCAGCTCAAAGACGTGCTGCACCGTGATGGAGTCCCCAAGTTCATTCAACTGGATGACGCCTTCCTTTTCTGCAATCCGATAGGCCGATTCCTGCGCGTCCGTAAGTTCCAGTTCCGCATCCCGATCAATGCGCGGCGGCATGTCCTTCATCACGAGATCCTTCGTCCGCCGAAGAATGTACTTCTTCGCCAGTTTCGAAAGCTGTCGGATGTCAGGGCACCCTCCCTTCGGAATCACCTCCAGAAATTCAAACAACGCACCCAGCTCTTCCGGTCGATTCTCTATCGGGGTGCCCGTGAGTGCCCAACTGCGTCGTCGCCGAATTGATCGCGCCGTCACTGCTGTGTTGGAATCACGATTCTTGATCCGCTGCGCCTCGTCAAGAACCAGCAGGTCAAACTTCGGCTGTTCATCCTCCGGAATCTCCGCGATGTCTCGCGCCATCAACTCATAATTCGCAATCAGAATCGGGACGCCCGGCATCGTCCAGAGCATGCGCCGACGAGCCCCGTTGCCTTCGACTGTCACCACCGGTAATTCTTCTGCCCACGTCTTGAATTCCCGCTGCCAGTTCGGAATCAGAGGCTTCGGACAGATCAGCACAATTCGCCGCGCCTGACCGCTGCGCAACAGCAGACGAATGGCCGTGATCGTCTGCATTGTTTTGCCCAGTCCCATTTCATCTGCAAGCAACGCCGAGTTGCTCGAGAATAGCCAGGCAATGCCCTCGTACTGATACGAAAATGGCTCAAATGGCATGATCAGTTCCTGCCCCGCCAGCCACGACTCCAGCGGGGGCTGCAACAGGTAGAACAGACGATCCTGCAGCGATAGGGCATCAGCCGGTGGCTTGATTCGCGTGACCTTCGTCGGCGCTTTCTCGTCCCCTTCTTCACTCTCCACCAGCTTCTTCGGAGGTGCGATCTTTCGCAACTCGGTTCCATCACCCTGGGTCACTTTGGGTTTCGGCGGCGGCAGAAACTCCACACCCTCCGGAAGCGTCAGTCCGATGCACTTCAACGGAATGCGACGCGCTGTCCACGAAGGAACAAAATCCAGCGTTGTGTCCAGCGGAATTGAGATCGCCTCGGGTACCGGAATGCGGCTGAGTGCCGGGTTGAAGCCTGTCTGCACCAACTCGGGACGCAGCTCCGATCGGGATTCCGAAATCGCACTCCCCGCCTCAGACTGTCTTGCCTGCTCTGAATTGTCCGGGCTGCTCATTCCCTTGCGCCTCCGCTGACCTTGTCTTCTTCAGACCCCGCAAACGCCAGCC
>JBDKIW010000153.1:0-8350 GCA_039796955.1 Planctomycetota bacterium | reverse complement strand
GCCGACATCCAAACCGATATTCCCCGCCGAGCGCTTCAATTTTTCGACGGTAGTTGCGGCAGATCATCGGCAGCTTGTTGCTGCCCAGGTGCGGGCGATGTTCGTACACCAGTGACGGTCGCCCACCGCATTCGACGAAACTGTTCAGGACCCAGTCGACATCCGGGCCCGTGATCCGACAGGTCAGTTTGCCGTCACTGAAACAGCCAGCACCGCCTTCGCCGAACAGATAGTTGTTTTCTGCGTCATGCTGGCCGCCACTGTCGAAGTCGCGGATCGCGGGAACACGTTCTTTGACCGCCTGCCCACGTTCCAGAATCAGGGGCCGATAACCATTCAGGGCGAGCACGTATCCGGCGAGCAGTCCGGCAGGCCCGGATCCAACCACGACAGGACGCTCACGAAGTGGCGCACTTCCCGGAACGGGGTCCGGAAATCCCGGTGCCTGCCAGGCCTCAACTGTCACTCCGTTGCGACTTTTCAGGGTCCCGGCACTGGCCTGTTCCGAGTTCAGGGTGAGCGTGTAGACGTATTCAAGGCGGTATCTGTTTCGCGCATCGAGGCTTTTGCGAAGAATCCGCACCGGCGGAATGTCCTCACGCCGTACCTCCAGAGTCCGCGCCAATTGCTCGGACAGTTCGCTTTCCGGCAGCTCGACCGGTGTTCGGAGGTTGGTCACACGCAGTGGCATGGTGTCGTTTGGGCAAACAAGAGAGTTACGGAAACCAAATGACAGCGTACAGCCAGACAAGGACCCCCGCAACCGGGGTCCGCTGATTTTCGGATGGGAGGGAAATCGTGCAGGCCCAGACTATCGTCCGGTAGCGGGGCCTCGTTTCTGAGTGAATTATCACCTTGTTGAGCCATAAATCCTCTCGATGTGTCCGTGAAAGCGATCCTTGTCTCAAAACCTGGTTTCTTTGTTTTCTCCCCATTTTTTCCTTGTTTTCCAGGTTCCCTGTGTTCCCCAGAGCTTGACTTGTGAGTGGTGACGTCCCTACTTTGTCAGGTTGATCTGATATCTGATAGATGCGGCAGGAGTTTCTGATTGTACGAAACCCGTGTCTGTCAGAACTCAGCGTTCATTTGCACGCAGGAGACGATCTATGACGTTTCGAGCTTTTCGAGTTGCCGCACTGGTTCTGGCTATGTTGCCGCTGTTCGGCAGTATCGGTAATGGGCAGGAGACAACAGAGCCACCAACGCCGGTTGCTACAACCCTCCACGTTTGCACAATCAAGACCTACTGCGTCGCTGATGAGGTCGTTTTGTTCAATACTCGTGTCGTGTTCGTGAGTGACCCAAAGCCCACGGAGACAGAGGCAATGCAGCAGGTGCTCGAGATGCTGGCAAAATACTCCAGTGACTTTCCCTGTCCTGCAGGATCACGTGAGATTTTGCAGAAATCCTGTGTAGAGGTGAATCCATTGCGGCGGGCACCCTCGGGGCACCTCTGCAATTCGCAGTTGGAGGACTGTTGTCCGGATTGCGGGCGGTGGGTGGCTACAGTGCGTTGCACCGCGATTGATCCGGACGGCAAGCCGCACCAGGTGGAATCTGTCTGCTACGGACCGTCTCGCCTGAAGGCGAAGCGTGCAGCCGAAGCCAACATGCATCAAAACCTCTGCGATCTCGGCTGGTGTTGTCAATGCCGGACCGTGTGTGTCGAGCGTGTGGAATGCTGCGTCTGTTCCTGCCACTAAAACTGCGATTCCTTCCGGCGTGATCCGTTGGTCACGCTGGGTTTCGATCAGCATTCTCCTGAATGGCCAACGGTCGTCGGTGGCCTACCGGGCGACTGGTATTGATTCGAGTCGGTGCATTCTGCGTTCCTGAGGTGACAAGGGTCTGGGCACCGTCTGTCTGGCAAATTCCAGCAGGTTCCCAGGCCATTTTTCCAGCGTACTGCCCGGACAGAGCACCCATTTTCCATCAGGACTTTCCGGTTGCCAGTCAGTCCATGAGAAGATCATTGCATTGATGATTTCCACAGGGACGTTTCTGTGCGGGATCTGTTGAATCGCGTCGCCACGTTGCAGGTCCCAGAGCACGGTGGCTTCCCGGCTCAGCAGCCAGAGCTGATCCGGTGTTGGACCAAAGACGGCCTTCTCACCGTGTGGTATTTCGGCTTGCAGACTGCCCGTTGTCGTGCTGTACAGCCTGTGTCCCTGGCCAATTTCGGTGAGCAGCACCTGCTGTCCGTCGCTGCGGAATCGGGCGTCGTGTATCTCCCCGTTGCTGTCAATTGGCACGCGGTCTGAAGTGACCGGTCTCAGGACTTCGACGCGTTGCTGGTTGGTGGCTGCGTTATCGCACATCAGTAATTGCTGGCCATCGACTGACCAGCAGATGACGTCCGTGTTTGTCAGCAGATCAGAAAGTCGAGTCGCACCCTGCCCCGCGGTCAACCGCCACAGCTGACTGCGACGGTCGCGATGGATCGTCACGAAGTGCTGACCGTTCGGGGCCATTCGGACCTGCTGCACATCTGCCGTATTTTCCTGCGGCAGTGTCTGTAATTGCTCAGTCTGCAGATTCAGGATCTGTACGGTGCCATCTGTATGGGCCAGTGCCATTTGTTCGCCGGCATGGTCCATGTCTGCATCACTGATTGGAGGCAGTCTCAAGTTCAGTGCACGCGAAGTGTTGGTTTCCAGGTCCCAGACAGCAATCGTGCCATCCGACGAAGCGGTCACAAGGCTGCGTGTGGCACCACGAAAATGCTGCAACAGAACCGGCTGGCTGTGCTTGACGGTGCTGCTGAGTTTCTGGTTATCTGCCAGAGACACTGCGGTTGCGTGATATGCGTAGGTACCGGCGAGGATCCGCTGATTTTCGCGATCAACGGTCAGGAATAAGGCCACACCATCCAGCAATTGTCTTTCGGGATTTGCGGGTTCCGTGAGGAGGTAGCGTGCCAGCATGGCGTTGGAAAATGTCGGATCAGCTGGATTCTGTGGTTCCAGCGTGAATGCGTATCCGCCAACACTCACGACTTTCATGGCTGGAACATTGCTGAGAACGGATTCGATCCCTGTTTCATGGTTCCAGAGTCGCAGTCCGTTGTCTGTGGCGATCACCAGTTCACCAGGAGTCTCTGTGAGATCAAATCCGGACACGCTGATCGGAGCGGCGGTTTTCTGCAGAGTGTCCGTTTCAGTATTCCAGCAGAAGAGCGACATCAGATCGTTCGCTCCACCACGACAAAAGACGTGTTTTTCATCTGCGGAAAACAACAGCTGGCGGACCTCGGCGGAGGTTTCTTCCAGCATTACGGACTGCAGAACCTTCAAATCATCCAGATTCCAGATGCGTACCTGACCATCGACATCTGCTGTTGCCAGCAGGCGTCCGGAGTTGCTGAAGGCAATGGCAGAAACCCTGGCCGGATGCTGCAGTTGCTGTGACGTCTGTGTCCCCGTTTTTCTAACCAGTACGGCGCCGTTGTCCTGAGCGATCGCAATGGTCCCTGACACGGAATGCACTGCCTGATCGGTAACGACAGCGCCGGGTTCAGAAAGCTTGCGGAGTGCATTGATGGATGAATTCCAGAGGTACGAAGCTCCCTGATTCGATAGGAGCAGGACGTCTTTTGTCGCTGGCACCAGCCATGCGTCGCTGGCAAGCAGATCGGGCAGATTCAGAGTCTGCAGGACGCCACCACCGGCTTCCGATCGGATCTGAACTTTTCCGGCATCCACAACAGCCAGCGCATGAATGTCGGGTGCTGTATCGGGAGCAACTCCGGAAAAGGCGGCACCGACTTTCTGCCCCGTTAAATCAAAGACGTCCGTGTGTCCGCGCTGGGGTTCGGTAAATGCGACCCAGGCTGAGTCGTTGCTGATGGTCCACGGGCTGTTCAGGTTCTCGGGCATCGTGAAGTTCGGCGTGATCGTGTGCCGTTCATGTCCACTTTTCAGGGACCACAGACCCAGTTGCCCCTGACTTGTCAGTGTGACCAGGTTTTCTGAGCCGGAAAAGGCCGCACTGGTGACTGCCAGCGTGCCCATTGGCAGAGTCGCAAGCAGCCGTCCGTCCGGGATTCGGTAGACTCTGACAGTCTGATCGTGGGTGACAAGTGCCACATGACGGCCATCCTCGGACAGGATTGCAAAATCCAGCAACAGATTCTCTTCAATCCGGCAGCTCGGCTGCATGGAGGCCGCATCGTAGACTACTGCCTGGTTGCCTGCTCCGAACAGAACCAGCGACGTCCCGGATTTTGACACCGCGAAATCACTGAAGGGAAGATGACCAGAGGTCAGGTCCTGTTGTGTTTCTGTGGAAAAGATCCTGCTGCCTCCGCTGCCGGCCACCAGAATTGTGGTCGGGTTGACGAAGACACAACGTCCGGAGTTGTCTTTCAGGATCTGTGCCGGTACCGCGATTTCCGTGGTCCACGCACGCATCAGAAAATCCCAGACACGCAGGCGACCATCTGTCAGCAGGCAGGCAAGTCGGCCACCCTCAGCACTGAAAGCCAGGGATTTCAGGGTTGATCCCGGATCTGTGACCGGTCCGAGTTCTGTCCCGTCCGGCAGACTGAAGATTCGCAGTGTCCCGTTTGAGGAGGGCACCACGAGGCGTCGGGAATCTGTGGAGAACTCCGCGCCGGTGACTCTGCGAAACCCGGATTCTGCGACGGTCACAACCGAGCGGCCGTTGTTGGTATCCCATAACGTGACCTCGACGGGCAGGGAGTCCAGTTCCTGTGACGGGGTGGTCTGGCGGATGGTTGTGGTCAGCAGAAAATTCCCGTCAGGACTCCACGCGGCGGAGGTGACCACGCCGGTTGTGCCATAGGTACGAAGCACCTTTCCTGACATCACGTCGGATTCCACAGCTGGAAAATCACCGTTATTGACCAGACCACGGGCCACCGTGGTGACCACGCTTTTTCCATCCGGGTGCAGCGCCATGCCGGTTTCCTGCACATTTCTTCCACGGGGGTTCCACGAGCGAAGTTCGTGATTGCTGCGAAGTGCTTCGACCAGAGCGACCGACGCGGCGGCTTCGTCCGTCTTTTTGTTGGCGGCCTCAATCGCCAGCAGTGTTGCCAGTGTGGGATTGGTGTCACGTGAAGCCATGGACAGGGCGGTCAGTCGTCCGGCTTCCGCATCCGCCAGCGCGCTCTCCGCTCGCTGACGCAGTTGCGATTCATTTCGTGCCTGTCGGTACAGTACGGATGCGGCGATGGCGGAGGAAGCAGACAGTAGTACAAAACTCACGGCCAGTGCTGCGGCCGTTGCCGGGTGTCGAACACTCCAGCGGCGACAGCGTTGCCACAGACTGGGGCGACGCGCCAGAATCGGCTCGTCGCTGGAGAATCGTCGCAGGTCCTCTGCCAGTTCGAGGGCGGTCTGGTAACGTTCCTCCGGCCGTTTGGACATGCATTTCAGAACAATGGTTTCCAGGTCTTCCGGAATGGCCGGATTGACCCTGCGAAGTGGCACCGGATCCTCAAAACACACCTGCCGCAGGATCTCTTTGGAATTCGCACCATCAAAGGCTTTTTTCAGTGTCAACAGTTCGTACAGGGTGACACCGAGGGAATAAATGTCGGTGCGCTGATCCAGCAGCACATGATTGGCCAGTGGCTGCTCCGGACTCATATAGCGGTAAGTTCCCAGAACTTCGCCTGTCATCGTCAGTGCGGCAGCCCCCTGAACCTGCGCTAAGCCAAAGTCTGTGACCCAGACTCGCCCATCGTCGCCCAGCATCAGGTTGGAGGGTTTGATATCCCGGTGTACCACGCCATGCAGATGTGCGTGATGCAGGGCCTCGGCCGCCTGGATACCAATCCGCACAGTGTCTTTAAACAGGTGTCTGCCAGTTGCTGTGGAACGCGCGTGCTCAAGACTGTCGAGAAACTCGGGGGAAGGCCAGGACTGTGAACCGGATCCCGCCGTTTCCTGGAGGCTTCGAACTGCCCCGCGTCCCGGCATGACCACGGTTGAGTCCGCTGTCATGACGGGCGTCGGATTCGATGCGTTAGCTCGACGGTTATTCAGTCGCTCTTTGGCTTCCTGAATATGATCGGCAAGATCGCGTCCGTCGATCAGCTGCATCACATAGTAATGCAGTCCGTTGATGTGTCCGGTATGGAAGACAGGCACGATGTTCGTGTGCTGCAGATGTGCTGCGGCCTGAGCTTCATTCTGGAATCGAAGGATCTGACGTCGATCCATGCGTCCATCCAGTTTCAGAACCTTGATAGCGACCGATCGCTTCAGATCCTGCTGAGTTGCTCGGTAGACAACTCCCATGCCCCCCTGACCGATCTGGCTGAGAATTGTAAAGCCGGGGATCTGTGGGAACGAAGCGCTGCGACGTCGATCTTCATGCCGCGCCGTCTCTGCTCCGCGCTGTTGCTCGGGCGCCTTGCCGGAATCCGGACCCAAAACAGCTCCGACATTGGAGTCATGCCTGTCCTCCTCGGTCGTCCCGGAAAACAACTGCGGGGGAATCATGCGAAGGATTCCGCCAGACTCCGGAAACCTCTGCAGGTATTCCTCGCGGGATGGCGCAAAACCGGACTTACGTCGCAGATCAACTTCCAGAGCGATGAGTTCGCGCAGCAGGTCTGTCTGAGGTAACGCCGCATGCGTTCTCAGCAGGAATTCGATGGCTACCGGACGACCTGATCTGAATGCGGCCTCGTACTGATCACAAACAGCGTCAATGCGGCGCTGGTTCTCGATGGGATCCTCATCAGGGGAGGTGAGTGCGGTCATGATTCCAGCTCCTGCTGCCATGTGTCCCGAATCAGGCGCAACTTGCGCTGAACCGTGGGAATGGCAATTCCCTGACGCTGTGCCATTTCGTCCTGTGTGTACCCCGCCAGTTGATCACTCGCCAGTCGCCGCAGCACCTCGTCCTGCAGCGACAACATCAGTCTTTGTAACGTCTCTGTGAACTCCGCCGCAAATTCCGGCGTCGGTTCGCCCCCGACAATGTTGTGCATGACGTGTGCATCATTGTCGTGAGCTCCGTGAAGTGCCGATTCGCCCAGAAGTTCACCACCGCCACGCTTTTGCGCTTGCTCCCGGCGCCAGTGGGCGATCACTCGACGTTCCGTCAACATCGCCAGTATCTGCCAGAAATCCTGCCGATCGTTCAGCCGCTGAAATCGGCAGTCCTGAACACCCTTCAAAAACTCCGTGAACACTTCGCTGGCAATATCGTCGCCGTCCACAATCTTTCGATTGGCGCCGGAAAGGCGTTTCTGAGCCAGCCGAACCAGCCTTTCGACATAGCGCTGCCACAAAGCCAGACTAGCCAGGGAATCGTCCTCACGAACTGCCTGCAGAAGACCGGTGACGGAGTGACTACTGTGACTGTGATCATTCATGGCTCGGGCTTTACTGAACATCTTTCCGGGTTGACACTGACAACCACAGTCGCATCAGGAATCCCCATTGCATGGGCAATACTACCCCCTGTTGAATGTTGTTTCCAGTCGAACTGGACCGGCGAGATGTACCCGCAGTGCCTGACGCACCGTTGACAGTTCCCAGCGTGCTGCCCCGGTTTCGCCCAGACGGATGTATCGAACAGCGTTTCGAACGTGGTGCAGGGCGTTTTCCCGAATCTCGCCCGGAATTCCTGCGTCGAGAATTTGCTCCCGAAGTTCATCCATGTCCACGGTGGAACAGCGACCACCCCGAAGTCCATTCAGCAACCGATTCAACAGGCTGACCAACGGCTGCAGATTGACGGCCTGACGAGATTGTGTTGAGGAAAAGAACTTGCGAGGACCAGTGAAGGATTTTGGACCGCAGGTCATGAGACGCTCCCTGATATGCATGTGTGACTGAGTTGTGAGGCGGATTCGTTTTCGAATCCTCAGTCCTCTATTCAGTCACTGGCAAACGAGGGTGAAAACCCATCAGAGATCAGCACGCGTTTTCAGAAAAAAGCAAAACTCAGTGGGATGGACGCTAAAAAAACCTATCGATCGATCAAATGGGATCGCATTTCGCGACAGAGTCCAGCGCAATTCACATTGGGTTATGCGAAAAAAAACCGATGAGGCTTGTTGACCTCATCGGTTTCAGAATCAGGTGGCAGACTTCGTCGTCGTCTAAAACAGTTCCAGGAAGTTTGTCAGGCTACCGGACAGCTTAACAATGAAGCGAGCCGCGTCAGCTCCGTTGATGGCTCGGTGGTCGTAGGACATGGACAGTGGCAGCATCATGCGTTCAGTGACCTGGCCATTTTCCAGCACGAGCTGATTGATGGTGCGGGACATCCCGAGGATGGCGACTTCCGGGTAGTTGACGATGGGGGTGAAACCTGTGCCACCGATACCGCCGAGGTTGGTGATGGTGAAGGTTCCGCCCTGCATGTC
>JBDKIW010000152.1:0-2831 GCA_039796955.1 Planctomycetota bacterium | reverse complement strand
GCTGGTAGTCTTCCGGTGAAGCGGCTGCCGCGGCCGAGAGATGGGCGTCGGGCTGGCGTTGCAGAATTGTCAGGCAGGCTGCCTGGGCACGTTCCAATGTGCGTGAAACGAGGGTCACGTGCGCGTGTTCCAGTGCCAGCAATTCGGCGGCGCGAAGACCGACCGGGCCGGTCGCCCCCAGAACGATGGCCGAAGTTTCCGCCAGCGGCAGATGTCGACGAGCACTGGCGATGGCGGCCGCGGCGGTGGTGTTGCAGCCGTTTGAGTCCATCATGACGGAGACACGCATGGGGCCGAAAAATGTTTTCTGAACTTTTTTCAGCAGCGCTTCACCATCGGCTGCTGATCCCCCGCCGACGAAAATGGCCGTGTTTTTCAGGTCGGCAGGGCCACGGGTGAACATCGCCCCATGCACGAGGCCCGTGACTGTTTCCGGTGTGACGGCGGAGTACGAAAACAGGTGCTCAACGCCGGAGTCCACCGCGACAACACGGTCAAACACCGATGGCTGTGGGTCTGTGTCCAGTTGAATCAGAATCTTGTGCATGCTTACCCCTGAGTGATCTGGCTGCAAAACGCCCTGGCAGGATGATTGCAGTGTCTGTCCCTGCGTCCGGACGCACAGACCCGCAGGCCGCGTCACAGAACTTTGCCCCGCATGCTAACACCGGCCGCAGACGGTTGCATCTTCGCCCCGCATTGGTCCCGGATGTTCCTGGTTTTTCCGGCGGGCAGAAAAGGGGGGCGGGAACGAATAGCCAAATGGCCCGAAGGGTGCTTCGCTGCATCGGAAAAGGGGTCAGGACCCAATAGCCAAATGGCCCAAAGGGTGCTCCGCACTATTGGGTCCTGACCCCTTTTCCGATGCGCTGACCCCTTTTCTGACCCCACCTTTTCAAACCTGTGGGATGGCCAGATCAGCAATCCGCACGACCTCGGTCCGGTAACCGTCCGGGGTCAGTTCGATCCGCCGATACCCAGGTGCGCCGGCTACGAAATTCGGCGTGCTGCCCTGAGGTGAAAACTGAATTCCGGTTGAGGGAGTGGTCAGTACGTCCGCATTTCCCAGTCGCGTTGTGGACTCATGATGCACATGTCCGCAGCAGATCAGCTGCACACGGGAATCCGACAGGCACCAGTTCTGAATCAGTTCGCGTCCTTCCAGTCCGATGGCATCCATCCACGGACTGCCCAGTAGGACGGGAGGATGGTGGCAGAACAGGGCGATGCGCGCTGCCGGGCTGCGTTCTGCAATCCGTCGCGCCCACAGCAATCGTTCCGGGCAGATTCGCCCCGCGACAGCGCCGGGCAGATGTGTGTCCAGCCCGAGGCACAGCCAGCCGGCTGCTTCGAAGGCAAACTGAATCGGGCCGTCGTTTTCCCCGGCTATTCGGTCGGAGAACACAGTTCGCAGAATGTGTCGATCATCGTGGTTTCCGGGCACCTGCCACAAGCGATCCTGCCATGGTGCAAGGAGCCGACGTATGGCCTGATAACTTTGCGGCCGTTCGTCGTGCGTATGATCGCCTGTAATGATCATGGCATCCGGCGCGGCTTCATGGTCTGTGACATGCTGCACCACCTTCGTCAGACAGTCCCAGGTATCAATCCCGCGCAGGAGTGTGCCGGGGGCCTGGAACACATGCAGATCAGTCAGTTGAATCAGACGCAGCATAAATTGGGTTTTCATGTTCAGAGATCAGGTTCGCGAGAATGATTCGGAATGCCGGGGGGCTCAGGATTGATGAGTTGTCGGAGCGGTCACGGCCGGCTGGCCATGCTGAAAGCGGGGATCCGTACGGTGAATAATCTCACTGATTCCCGTCTGGTTGAAGCCTCGATAACCATCATTTCGTTCAAGGATTTCAAGGTGTGATCCGAGGGCCCCGTCACGCAGAAAGGTGTCGGCCTGTTCCTGAGTGATCCATGCGCCTTTCAGGAGTTCTTCCACGCGTTCCGGACGAACGCTCCAGCGTTCTCCGGCTGTGAAGCACTGTTTCAGGAAGGCGAAGTCCGTGAACGGTCGCATGCTGTCGATGCCGAGGCTGGACAGTTGGGATCGGGCTTCGGCAAAGTCAAACTGACATTCCAGATGATGCATTCCGGCTTCAAACAACGCTTCACCATGCAGACCGCACCACAGTCCAATGGTGCCGAGACGCGAGGATGGTTCGAGTGGCTGATGTGCGAAGTCGCCAGCCAGTTCCTCAGGTGTCAGGTCAACGTCTGCGAAAATGACTGTTCCGCAGACCGGATGTTCCAGCACCTGCGCGCCCCAGCCGGCGCCATGTCCGGGTGAAAACTGTTCCCGACATTCAAAGCCCAGCAGCTCAAACAGTTCAATCAGGCGACTGAAACACAGGCGACTGCTGCGATAGGTGTGATGATCGTGATTGCCCCAACCCAGTCCCAGCGCGGACTGACGCATGTACTGAATCCGGGCTGCGGTATTTCGGCCCTGCCAGTAGGCGCGTTCGCCTTCGAAGAACAGATCGCACGCGGTGTCCCGGCCGACGGCCGCGATCGCGTCTGTCAGCAGTTGACGTGTGCTGGTGAAGGCCCGATCGTCACTGACAAAGTTGCGAGGACGCAGTCGAAGTTGTTCCCGGACGCGTTGCAGCTGACCCAGTTGCTGATCATTCAGGGTGGGGGCGGGCTGACGGATGTTGCAGCCGCGATGCTCGATCACTCCAAAGTCCACGCGGGCACTCGGATCCTGAATCAGTGCTGTTCGCAGCGGATCCCCCGCCGTTCCCGTCAGTTGCAGTGAATACCGATGAGAATTCATGACGGCAAAGTCGCTGACAGAATCCACCCGCAGCAACAGTTGC
>JBDKIW010000151.1:0-8367 GCA_039796955.1 Planctomycetota bacterium | reverse complement strand
TTGTCTGGTGTGTTTCCAGCGGATGGTTCGGGGGTGTTGGTTGAGGGGGACGTGGCTGCGGCACCGGGCATCTCTGCTGGTTGCGGATTGGTGGTGTCTGGCGCGTTGGAATCGGAGTTGGGTTGCTGACCGGGCATCGGTTTGTCCGGGGCATTGTCCTGCGGCAAAGGAGCTGAAGGATCAGCAGTGTTTGTGGGGGAATTGTTCTTTGTTGCGGATGGTTGCGGGCTGTTCCTGTCGGGAGTTGCCGGAGCGGACGAGGTGTTCTTGTCTGGTGAATTCTGAGGGTTGGCCTGCTGTTCGGAGCCGGACGGCTCACCGTTTGGAGACTGTTGACTGTTGGACGCAGCATCGGGAGTTCGAGAGCCATTGGTTTTGCGTTCGGCACTGGACGCAGCGGGATTTTCGGATGCCGATGGTGAGTTGTTGGTGTCGGAATCCGGCTGTTGATTCATGGCTTCGATCAGACGCTGCAGAGCTTCGTCATCCTGCACAGGTTGTCGCTGGGGCGAATCTGCGGGAGGGTTTGTCTGATTTTCGGGCGGTGTGCTGTCGGACGTCTGTGGTTCCGGAGGAGCAGAATCCTCGGGAGTTCTGGTGGAGTTCGGGTCGGGACGATTGCCGGATGTCTGGCCGGACGCTGCGGTTTGCCGTGGATCCGAGGGCGGTGTGGAGGCCGTCTGGTTGCCGGATTCGGTGGTGGAGTTTCCGGACTGTGGCTGTTCGGCGGCTTCCTGCGGAGAAGTCTGCTGAGCCAGTTTGCCGGTTTGTTGCTGTCGTTCGCGGCGATCCTGCAGCTGTTGTTCCTGCATCTCGCGATCCTGCGCCAATTGCTCGCGGACTTTCTCATCCGGCAGTTCGGCTTCGATGCGCAGGTTCAGTTCCCCGGTGCGTCCGACGTTTCCGAGAGGAGGGCGATTGTCACGGGCTTCGATGTGATAGGAAACGATGTCACCGGGTTTCAGGCGGAGTAGTGCCAGTTGAAATTCCCAGGAGCCTGCCCAGCGTTTCACGAAACCGGAGGAGGAAGCGTCCATCAGGAATTCTGCGGGTTGCCGTGGTTGACCGTTGACGGCGTAATGCAGCGAGACATTGCGCAGCAGGAAATCGGGGTCTTCGGCCTCGACGAGCAGGGGAATGATGGCGTTTGCTGCGACCTGCAGATCGCGGGACGGATCAAGCAGGCGAACGACGGGTGCCTGATCCTGCTGGACGTCGATGGTGTAAACGACAGGTTCGGGGTCCTGGTGGCCTTCGAAGTCAGTGACCTGAATCCGATAGTACCTGGGGAACGTGCCGTCTTCCCGACTCTGCAGTTTCAGTTTGGCGGAGAGCTTTGTCTGATCGACCGTTACCGGGAGCTCTGTGGCTTGTGAGGCGAAGGACGGTTCGTCGGAAAGTTGCAGGACGGCGGACCGCAGTGGCACGTTGCTTTCGGCAGTGATGGTGGCGGATGTGTCCTGCCATGCGTCGATCATGCCGGACTGTTCGACGCGGTCTGGCAGTTTCATGTAATCCGGAAACTGATATCGGATGCTGGTCACCTGGGCAGAAGGTGGCTGGATGACGCGAATCTGAAAGAGTTCGCTGCTGGCATCGCCGGCGACGATGCGGTACTGGAGATCCTGTCGCACGCCGCGATTGGATTCCCCGGGAAGAACCACCTGGAATCGGCGATCATCCTCTGTGGCCTGCATGGTCAGAGGTTCGTCGACAAAGCGGCGGTCGGTGGTCGTGTAGAGGACTCGGACATCCGGCGGGATGATTCCGGCGACATCAACCTGAAACTGCAGGTGGGTGCCTGCGGGAACGGATGCGTTTCCGGGCAGGATAGATTCCAGGACTGTGCGCGTGGCGACGTGAGTGTTGGCGAGGGTCAGAGGCCGCAGCAGGCTGATGGACTTGGGACTGAAGACTGCGTAGAGGCAGGTTAGCAGTACCAGCAGAAACAGCGCGGTTCCGAGGCGAATGAGGCTGCGACGATCAACGGCTTCTTCCACATGCACCTGGACCAGTTGCAGAGCAGCGCGTTTTTCGAGTGTTTTCTGGATGACCGCACCGGGTTGTCGACCGGCGACCTGCAGGTCAACCAGCGTCAGAAGGCTGCCATCGGGATCAGCATGACTTTGATCCAGAACGCGGGCTGCAAACAGGGGGTTGACATGGGAATCGAGGCGGCGCAGCACGCTGCGGTAGAGAATGGCGACCAGCGTGATCACGACGAGGCTGAGCAGCACGAGTCTTGTGACCGGGCGGAAGCCTCCGGCGATCACCCAGTGGTCCAGCAGTGTGAAGACCAGCACATAGCCCACAAGCAGCAGGCCTGCCAGCACCAGAGCGACCATCAGATCGTTGGACTTGATGCGACGGCGGGTTTGGTCCAGTTGGAAACGTACAAACTGGTCGGGATCGACGTATGAGTGTCTGCTGTTTTCTGACACGGTTGCCACGGCTATCGGTTCCCAGGGAAGAAGGGAAGAGACCTGACTCAGAAACGGAGACGCTGTCGGTCCGGGAAAAGTTCCGGCCTCTCAAAGTTTATCGGTTTCAGCGGTCATGTTGCAGTCAAAACGAAAAAATCGAACGGGTCGGGCAGACTTTTCGGATCGCGCTGGCGGCGGGGGATGGGTAACGGAGCGGGTGGAATCCGGGGGAGTGTTGCGGTGAAGGAGGACGTTGTTTGAGTTTTGCGGCCAACGTGGAGGTTGTTTGAGTGTTGCGGCTCAGGTGGAGGTTGTTGGAGGTTTGCGGCTCAGGTGGAACTTCTCCCTCCCAAAATTTCGTCCTTCCCAAAATTTTGCCGGCCGGATGGAGGAGCGGAGGTGCGTTGGGGGGGATGAAATCCCGGGAGCGGACTGGCGAGTGCTGAAGGTCCGCACTTATACTGTGCGGCGGGCTTATCCGACCGCTGGGCGGTTGGGAAATTCCGGCGATGTTGTTTATGCGCACCGGGGCACGGTGGGGCAGGGCGGGCGGTCCCGAGAACGTGGACGGCTCCCGGCTTGCTTTCATCTGTCGGACGAAGTTCTCTCAGCACTGTGGATTTACTGTCTGTCGAGGATACACGATGTTGCTGCGTTCCTGTCTTCTGTTGTGGCTGCTGACGGCGGCCGTGCTGGTTCCTTCCTCGGTCGGTGCTGCGGAGCAACCGAAGGATCTGGTGGGTGGGATCAAGCCTCTGGCCATGATTCTTGGAGGGCAGCACCGCCAGTTCGGGCTGACGGGATCTGTGCAGTTGCCGATCGACGGGCGTTCTCAGAAGGTTGCGGTGAATCTGGTGCGATACAGTGACAGCAGTTTTGATCTGTCACTGGAACATGAGGAGTATGCGATCATTCTTCGTCGGCGGGACGACATCACATTTCTTGCTCTGCCGCGGCATGGCACGGGGTTTGTCGGTCGAGGGGCGGTTCCGGCGGAAGACCAGTTGGCGCCGGCCGGTCTGTTGCAGCGACTGATTTCCCCGGCGGCGGACCTGAGTTTTCTGAATCTCGGGTTGGCGTTGCTGGGCAACGACAACATTGAAGAAACGTTAAAGTCCTTTGCCGGCATTGCGAAGCTGGAATTGACCTCCGCGACCGGCAAGTGGGTAACCGGCAACACGGAGCTCACGTTTCCTCAGGCGGGAACGGTCGAGTTGAAATCGGGTGATGTGCAGGTGCAGTTGGTAACGACGACAACTGTGGGGACCGCGGAGGCTGCGGAATTGCCGGGTTACCGTGTGACTGAGCTGGACCGGGGAGAGCTGGAACGCACGTTTGTCCGTGGGATCCGGCGGGCCACGGAAATCCTCAAGCCCGGCCAGTCGCTCACCGAGCCTGCCGAGAGTGCTCGTACGGCGGAACACGGGACACTGCAGTGGATTGACGGTCAGCGTGTGGTGACGCTGTGGGGGACTCCTGAGCAGATGGGGACGGCGCATGGCCGGTTGCTTCCGGAAGAGTCGCGTCGTTGTATTGAGTCGGTGCTGTATTCCTTCGGGACGGCGAATGTGATTCGCACGGGGCGCTGGTTTCGGCAGGACCTTCAGGATGCCTATGCTCGATTGTCGCCGCATATTCCGGAACGTCACAAACAGGAAACAGAGGCGCTGGCGGTGGCGCTTGGATACGAAGCTGAGACGCTGCAGGTCCTGAATGTTTTCCCCGAGCTGTTTCACTGCTCTGGCTTTGCTGTCTTCGGATCAGCGACAAAGGACGGCAAGTTGTATCACGGCCGTGTTCTGGACTACATGACGACGATTGGTCTGCAGGATGCTGCGACGACGTTTATTGTGCGACCGGCGGGACACTTTGCCTTTGCGAACGTGGGCTATGCGGCGTTTATTGGCAGTGTCAGTGGCATGAATGCAGAAAAGATTTCGCTGGGAGAAATGGGTGGGCGCGGGGAAGGCCTTTGGGACGGAGCGCCCATGGCGACTCTGATGCGCCGGGCACTTGAGGAGTGTGACACGCTGTCTGAAGTGCAGGATCTGTGGAGAAACAGTCCGCGTACCTGTGAGTACTATTACGTGTTTGCGGACGGTGAAACGAATCAGGCGGTCGGTGTAGCTGCAACGCCGGAGTCGATTGAGTTTATTGTGGCGGGCGAGGGGCATGAGCGGTTGGGGGCAGGAATCCGTGATGCGGTTGTGCTGTCTGCCGGCAGTCGACTGGAAGAATTGCGTCGGCGTGTGACGGAGAAGCATGGCCAGATTGACACAGAGCTGGGGCAGTGGCTGATGAGCCGTCCAGTGGCGATGCAGTCCAATCTGCACAACGTGCTCTTCGTACCTCAGGACGGTCTGTTGTATGTGGCCAACGCCAGTCACAGTCGACCTGCGGCGGAAATGCCGTATGTCCGTATTGATCTGCAGGAGCTGCTGAAGCAGGCGGAAATCAAAGCTGTCCCGGCTCAGGCCGCGGCTCGTTGATTTTTGCTTCGCCCTGGGAATCGTAAACGCCGGGTGTCCGCTGACGGGTTCGTGGCGGCCGCCCGGTTTGTGTTTTGAACGACAATGGTCTGAGGTTGAACGGTGTCTCGGGGCATCCGGCTTCCTGGCCGATTGGGAACCTTCCAGCCAATTCTTCAGACGGGCTCCCATGCTGCAGCTTGGTTCAATTCCGATTTCACTGCCTGTGGTTCAGGCGGCGCTCAGTGGATACAGTGACTGGCCGATGCGAGCGTTGGCGCGCGAGATGGGAGCACCATATACGATTGCGGAAGTGGTGATTGACACGTTTGTGACGAGTCTGAAAGAACGCTCGCGGACGAAGCATCATCTGCTGGTGACTGATGCGGATCATCCGGTGGGAGCCCAGCTGATGGGGGCGGATCCGGAGACATTTCCGGCGGCAGCCGTGCGGTTGGTTCAGGCGGGTTTTGATGTGATTGACATCAACTTCGGCTGTCCCGCCAAAAAGGCCTCGGGCCGCTGTCGTGGTGGCTATCATCTGGGACAGCCGGAAACGGCGATCAGGATTCTGCAACTGGTTCGTGACGCGGTGCCGCCGCAGATTCCCGTGACGTTGAAGATGCGGCGTGGAATAGATGATTCGGAACGCAGTCGGGAGCAGGTGTTTCAGATTCTGCAGGCTGCGTTTCAGTATGGCATTGCCGGAGTGACGCTGCATGGGCGTACGGTGGAGCAGAAATATGTGGGCCCCAGTCGCTGGGAGTTTCTGAAGCAGGTGCGTCGTGAGTTTCCGGGTGAAACGTTGCTGGGAAGCGGGGACCTGTTTACGGCCGTCGATTGTGTGCGGATGTTGCGAGAGACCGGGGTGAATGGGGTGACCGCTGCTCGGGGGGCGATTGGAAACCCTTGGATTTTTCAGCAGGCGGCGGCCTTGTTGCGGGGCGAGCCCCTGCCGGAGGCTCCTGACGTCCATCAGCAGCGCGACGTGCTGCGGCGGCACATGGAGTTGGCGGAGTTCGCACTGCCGGCGGAGCAGTGTCTGCGTCAGGTTCGAAAATTCTGCATTTTCTACTCTGCCTGGCACCCTGAGTTTCTGCAGGTGAGGCAGGCGTTTGCGACGGTGGGCACCGTTGAGGCCTGGAACGGCGTGTTGACTCGGTGGTATGGAGAAAACCGCCCAGGTTGTTTTCCAAAAAATCCTGGGAATCTGAGTCTGGAAAGTTCGGCGAAAGCAGAATTGGTGCAGCCGCAGGACACGCTGGTGCCCCCCCAGGATCCGCAGAGTCCCTGAATTTCCGTGTGGGGGTATTCAGATTCATGGGGGGATTTGAGCGAGATGTGGTGGTTTTTCCGAGGCTTCTGAAAAGAAGGGCAGGAAAAACGTGAATTCGCGTTTGGTTTTCCGGAATTTGCTTGATTTGGCCATCGGGACTTTCCCGGAAAACGTCCTGAAAACCTTTCAGAAAACTTCAAAACAGCCTACAAAACACCGAACACGGGACGGCGTCACTCGCTCGGTTCCGTCAAGCCTGTAGACTCACCACCCCCCGATAGCTGGGCGACTCCCCCATGGATCTTTCCCGGGAACTTCAAAGCAGCAGTGAACTGACCGCCCGCCGGTCACCGGCGGCCACTGCTCGGTCTGGCCCGGTTTTGCTGCCCGGGGCCGTGATTCCCGGAGTTCCGGAGTTTGTTCCGGCGCTGGGCCTGTCGGGAGCCAACCTGCAGACAGTGTGTGCCAGTTTGTTCCCGGGGCGCACGGCGATTCCTGGAACGGTGCAGCGTCATCTGCGACTGGATGATGGTGATTTGATTGTGCTGCACGATAACTGTCCGCCCACATGGGAGCGGGGGGACCATGTGGTTTTGCTGCTGCATGGGCTGGGAGGCTCGCATCAAAGCGGCTACATGGTGCGGATGGCGGCGAAGTTGTCATTTCAGGGGATTCGTGTTTTTCGGATGGATCATCGCGGCTGTGGCGCGGGGGTCCACTTAGCCAGAAATCCCTATCACGCCGGCCGAACCGACGACATCGCGGCGGCCATTGCGATGCTGGAGCGGGTTTGTCCGGGATCGCCGATTTCCGTGGCTGGGTTTTCGATCAGCGGTAATATGTTGCTGCGATATCTGGGAGAAAACGCAGAGGCGTTGCCCTTCAGTTTGTTCCGGGCTGTGGCTGTCTGTCCGCCGGTGAATCTGCATCATTGTGCGACACGTCTGAATCAATCGTCTGCTGGTCAGCGATACGATTGGTACTTCACGCGTCGGCTGATCAGTCAGATTGCCGAATCACCGCAGTGGCGTGATCATCTGCCGCTGGCAAAGATCCGTCGCCCGCCGCGTCGCCTGTATGACTTTGACGAATTGTACACGGCCCCGGCTTCGGGGTTTGAATCGGCGGACGAGTACTACACGACGGCTTCGTGTGCCAGCTACATCAGCCGCATTCGGGTCCACACGACCATTCTGGCTTCGCAGGACGATCCGGTGGTGTGTTACCAGCCTCTGGCAGAACTGCAATTGCCTCCCAATGTCACTCTGTGTCTTACGAAACACGGTGGCCATCTGGGATTCATTGGTCGGTCGGGAGTCGATCCGGATCGCCGCTGGATGGACTGGCGACTGCTGGACTGGCTGATGGAATAGGCCGGAGCCACGGTTGATCCGTCGCCCCGTCTGAGTGGTTTTCGTGTCGCTGTGCCAAAGTAGACTAGCGAAAGAGCTCGTCTCCGAATGGGTGCAGGGAATTGAGCCCTCCGGGTTTAGGCAGCGCGGCGAGGAACAGTTCTGCCAATCGAACGTCCTCTGCGGTGGTCAGTTTGATATTCATGGGCCAGCCGTCAACGACGTGCACGGGATGTCCGGCGGCTTCCACGAGTGAGGCGTCATCGGTGACGGAGGCGAGTTTGCGGCAGATCGCAAACGACTTCTCAAGGACGCTGCGTTCGAAGACCTGAGGGGTTTGTGCCTGAACGAGACCGGTACGATCGACGGTTTCGGTGATTTGTCCGGAAGTATTAATGCGTTTCACGGTGCTGCTGATGCGCAGGCCTGGAATTGCGGCCTTGTGCTGGACGGCTGCAGCGAAGACCTCATCGATCCATTTGGCCGTCAGCAGTGGCCGTGCGGCGTCGTGGACGGCGATATAGTCGGCTTCGGGGCGAACGGCCTGTAGTCCTTTGAGCACGCTTTCGGCTCGCGATGCACCGCCTGTGACGACCTGCAGATCCATGAAGGCAAGATTTGCGCGATAGGTTTCCCGAAACCACTCGAGGTCATCGGGGGCCACGACGAGGATTGTCTGGCAGACGTCATCCCGATTGAGGAAGTGTTCTGCGGTACGAACCCAGATGGGGCGTCCTTTGAGATCAATGTAGGGCTTCTTTTTCTGAAAGCCCGTCATTCGGGTACTGCTGCCGGCGGCCGGCAGAATGACTGCAAATCGGGACATGGTCGAAGAGATTTCTGAGCGA